>NZ_JAGIQL010000111.1 GCF_017813245.1 Streptomyces montanisoli | reverse complement strand
CCGCGGGCACGCCGGCGGGCGGCCGTCCGGGAGGCGTGCCGGCGCAGCCGCATCGCGGCGGCAGCATGGCCCGCGCGGTGGTCCACTAGGGCCGCTCGGGAGCCGTGACGTACGTGCGGGGCAGTCCGGATACGTCGGACTGCCCCGCACGCGCGTGCGGGCGCCCAGGCGGCCGCACAGGCCCCCGGGCCTGTATCGCCGTTTTCCAGCGCGGTCCCGCCCATCGATGGCAATCTGCTGAGCAGTAGATACGTACAGCTACCGCTGCACGCGCACGCCCCACCACCCGGAGGTGCAAGTCCCCGTGGCGTCCAACGTCAACCCCACCGTAAGGCGACGCCGATTGGGCCAGGAGCTGCGCAGGCTCCGCGAGCAGAAGGGCATGACGGCCGAGGAGGTGGCGGAGCGGCTGCTGGTCTCGCAGTCCAAGATCAGCCGCCTGGAGAACGGGCGCCGGTCGATCAGCCAGCGGGACGTGCGCGACCTGTGCGGGGTGTACGAGGTCGAGGACCGCCGCGTCGTGGATTCGCTGATGCAGATGGCGAAGGATTCGCGGCAGCAAGGATGGTGGCACGCCTTCGGCGACATCCCGTACAGCGTCTACATCGGCCTGGAGACGGACGCGGCCTCGCTGCGCGTCTACGAGCCCCAGGTGGTGCCCGGGCTCCTGCAGACGCCGCAGTACGCGGAGGCGCTCGTCGCGGGCGCGCTGCCCGAGTACGCGAAGTCGGACGTGGACAAGCGCGTCGGCGTGCGCATGCGCAGGCAGGACCGGATCAAGGACAACGAGAGCCCGCTGCGGCTGTGGGCCGTGGTCGACGAGTCGGCGCTGCGCCGCGTCGTCGGCGGCCGGCACATGATGCGGGAGCAGCTCGAGCACCTCGTCGAGCAGTCCCGGCTGCCGCATGTCACCGTGCAGGTGCTGCCGTTCGACATGGGCGCGCACCCCGGCATCAGCGGCCACTACGCGATCCTCGAGTTCCCGGACGCCTCCGACTCCAGCGTCGTCTACATCGAGGGCGTGACGAGCGACCTGTACCTGGAGAAGGCCAACGACGTGCAGCGCTACAGCGTGATGTACGAGCACCTGCGCGCCCAGGCGCTCAACGTCGAGCAGACCAGGGACTTCATCGCGGGAATCGCGAAGGAGTACGCCAAGTAGCCGGTCACAGACGGGTGTTGATCATGGTGGCAGGCACGGTACACCTCGCAACCGCTCACCCGGAAGACTCACCTGGTATATGCCACCCGAATGGGTGAACGGCTCCCCCGGCCGGGGAGCGAGGCGAGTAGCGTCGATCTTGCCAGCAGAAAGTTGGCGTGTTTTCACACCACTTGCCGAACCGGAGTGAAGAAGATGGCAATCCTTCAGGGCGCTACGGACACGTGGACCAAGTCCTCGTACTCCGGCGGAAACGGCGCATGCGTCGAGGTCAGGTCCCCCCAGGTCCTGGCGGTCGACGTGCGGGACTCGAAGGCCCCCGAGGGCCCCTCGATCGCCTTCTCCCCCGCGTCGTGGACGTCGTTCGTGACCGAGGTGAACGGCGGCGGGTTCTGACCCGTCCGACCGACACCGCACGACACGCACCACCTTCAGAGCCCTCTCGACCGGTCCGCCGTCCTGGCCGAGGGGGCTCGGCCGCGCCCGCGCCCGGACACGCGCCTCACCGATCCGCCCGCCTTCCTTCCGCGCCTTCTCTCTGGCGCCTCCGCGCCCTCCTTCCTCGCGCCGGCCGCGCGTGACCCGCATCCCGCCCGGCCGATTCCCTTGTCCGCTCATTGAGTCCAGCAGAGAGCCCACCCATCGTGTGGGGGCCGTCACGACCATGACAACTCTTTACCTGGTCAAGGGATGGCAAAATCGTTCGCTTAGTTGACTGGCGTTCACATCCTTGACCCGTGGAGACCTTGACCACGCCCTGCCCCAGAGGGTTCAATCCCCCGAAGTCCCCTTACCCGCAGGGGGTTGTCTCCCGGTCGGCACTCAGCGCCGGCACCGCCCACGCCCGGCAGAGAGCACCGGACGTTCACAAGGCGGACCCCTGGAGGGGGCACATGAACAGCCTCGACTGGGTCGTGCTCATCGCGTACTTCGCCGTGATGATCGCGATCGGTGTGTGGTCGCACCAACGCGTGGGCAATGTCAGCGACTTCTTCACCGCCGGCGGCAAGATGCCCTGGTGGCTCTCGGGCATCTCCCACCACATGTCCGGCTACAGCGCGGTGATGTTCACCGGGTACGCCGGCATCGCGTACACGTACGGCGTCACGTCGTTCTGGACGTGGTCCCTGCCGATCGCCGTGGGCGTCGCCATCGGTATCCGGCTCTTCGCGCCCCGGCTGAACCGGTTGCGCGGCAGGCTCCACGTGGCGTCACCGCTGGGCGCCCCAAGGACCGCTACGACGTCAACTACCCGGCCTTGACGTGGCTGGGTTTGCAGGCAGAGTGGGACGTGAGGTCTCACTGTGGCCTCCTGCGTCCGGTACCGCTATGCGGTACTGGGGCGGTTGACTGCGCCCCGCTGCCACACAGCATCGGCCCGGTGGGCGATGTTGCGGGAGCCGTTGTGGTCCGCATGCAAAACCGTCCCGCAGGTCCTGCACACGAACCGCGCCTGAGTCACCCGGTTCGATCGGTGGGTGTGCCAGCACTCCGAGCACTGACGGGAGGTGTTCCTCGGATCCACACGGACCACAGGAACACCAGCCCGCTTGGCCTTGTACTCGATAAAGGTACCGAGCTGGGCGAACGCCCAGGAGTGCAGCCGTGCCCGCTGGTCCTTCTTGGCCGTAACCCTCTGCCGGATACCGGTCAGATCTTCCAGACCGATACCCCGGGAGGTGCGTTCAGCGTGGGCGACGAGCTTCTTGGCGATGATGTGGTTGCGCTGGGTGGCGTACCGGGCTTCCTTGCGCCGGTTGCGCTTGAGCGCACGGGCAGCCGACTTGGTGCGCTTCTTCTGCAACTTGGTACGCAGATCACGCTTGCGCTGCCGGTAGCGGTTGACCTGGCGGCCGGACATGATCCGACCGTCCGAGGTGGTGGCGATGTTGACGATTCCCAGGTCCACGCCGAGGAAGCCGGTCGGCTCGAACACCTTGGGCTCTGGGATGTCGACGGTGGCGTACAGGAAGAACACGCCGTCCCGCATCACCAGATCGGATTCGCCCTTGCGGGAGGCCAGCAGCTTCCTGGCCTCGTCGGAGCAGACGAACGGGATGCCTTTTAGGCGCCCGGCGAGAGTCCAGATGGACACCGACTTCTGGTCGAGGTTCCAGGTCAGCATCCGGTCGTCGAACGGCTGCGCCGCATCCTCACGGAAACTGATCGGCTTCGACGCGACACTGGCCCGGCGCTTGGAACCCTCAGGCCCGTGGCTCCCAGCCCGGATGTTGGCCTTGAGCGTGGCGTAGGCATCGCACACCTTCTTCACCGTACGCACAGCGGCCTGCGCACCGAGATCGAAGTCGGCCTTGATCCCGTGATACACGGCATCCTGCAACCCGTTGCGCCGCTTGAGGTCTCTCGCGAACGCCACTTCGGACGCGTGGTTCGCGGCCCGGTTGCAGGCACGCAGGGTCGCCGCCAGTGCGTCCGCGTCATGAGCGGACGCAGGCAACAACTTGACCTGCGCGACAATCTTCACGTAATGCACTCTAGGACTAAACCTGACGTCACATCAAATTACGTCCAGACAGGACATGGAGCACTAACTGCTACACGGCTCTGTCAAGAGGAGGCCATTCATCTCCGCCCGACGGCCTGAACACACTGCTCAGGCTCACGCGTTCAGGCACACGGGTACCGGCGCAGCCACGCGTCGGCCCGTGTGCCCTCGCCGTGCAGGGCCTGGGGCTGGGTGAGTTCCATCGCGAAGTCGTCGGCGAGTTCGAGGATCGTGGCCCTGCCCTCCAGTTCGGCGAGCCACGCCGGCGGGAGCGCCGTCTCGCCGTGCCAGGCGCCGAGCAGCGCCCCGCACAGCGAGGGCGCGGACGCGGCTGTCGGGCCCGCCGTCGCGAGGGAAAGCCCGTGCCGTACGTCCTCCGCGACGAGCGCGCAGTACACCGCCGCGGCGAGCGCGTCCTGCGCCCCGCCCGCCGCGCCGAGTGACGCGACGCGCTCCGCGTCCGGCGCGCCGAGCCGTACGCTGCCCAGCGCCTCGCCCAGCGCGCGGGCCACCGGCTCGTGGCCCGGCTCGGGCTCCAGCACCGCGAGCGCGCCCTGCACCGCGGCCGCCAGCGGCGCGCCGCGCACGAGCCCGTGCACGATGACCGCGTAGGCGGACGCCGAGAGGCAGGCGGCGGGGTCCCCGTGCGTGTGCACCGCACACTCCCCCGCGAGCAGGCCCACGAGGTCGGGCTCCCACCCCACCAGCAGCCCGAACGGCGCCGACCGCAGCACGGCGCCCGCGTCGTGCGCCCGGGGGTTCTTGGGCGTCTCGCGCGTGCCCATCACCTCGTCACCGAGGCCGAGCAGCAGTGGCCTCGGCGGGTCGCGCCGCGCGTACAGCCACTCCTGCATGGCCAGCCAGCCGTTGTCGGCGCGGCGCTCGTCGGGGCCCCAGTCGCGCTGGGTCGCGAACCACCTGCGGTGGGCGCGGTGCACGTCCGTCGGGGGGTGCCACTGGCCGGTGTCCCTGCGCACCTGTGCGCGGATCAGGCCGTCCACCGTGAAGAGGGTCAGCTGCGTCGCCCACGTCACCGAGCCGGGCGCGGCCACCGAGCCGGGCGCCGCCACCGCGCCGGGCACCGGCTCGTCACGGGGCTGCGCGCGCTGGGCGCCGGCGCCCAGCGCGTCACCGATGGCGCCGCCCAGCAGGCAGCCGCGCACACGGCTGCGGAAGTCCTGCTGCTCGGCCCGGCCCCACACCGCGCTCACGCGTCACTCCCCACACACACCTGCCCGTCGGGCCGCCGGCCCGCCGGGGCCGACCGCGAAGCGCCAACCTACCCCCGCGGGGCGGGCCCGCGCGGCCCGTTCGGCGCCGGTTCGTTGCCGCTTCGTCGCCGGTTCTCCGCCGGTACGGCGCCGGCTCAGTCCGCCACCAGCGGCAGCAGCTCGGGCAGGTGGCCGTCCGACGCCGACGCGGCCCGCAGGCGCTCCTCGGGCACCTCCCCGTACAGCGTCGTCCGCGCCCGCACCGGCCGGCCCGCCGCCTCCGCGATGGCCGTCAGGTCCTTGACGGACTTGTAGGAGCCGTAACCGGACCCGGCCATGCGGGAGATGGTCTCCTCCATCAGCGTCCCGCCGAGGTCGTCCGCGCCCGAGCGCAGCATCTCCGCCGCGCCCTCCGTGCCCAGCTTCACCCAGCTGGTCTGGATGTGCGGGATGTGCGGGTGCAGCAGCAGCCGCGCCATCGCCGTCACCGCGCGGTTGTCGCGGTCGGTCGGGCCGGGGCGCGCGATGCCTGCCAGGTAGACCGGTGCGTTGGTGTGGATGAACGGCAGGGTGACGAACTCCGTGAAGCCGCCGGTCTCCTGCTGGATGGCGGCGAGTGTGCGCAGGTGGCCGAGCCAGTGGCGCGGCTGGTCGACGTGGCCGTACATCATCGTCGACGACGACCGGATGCCCAGCTCGTGCGCCGTCTTGACGACCTCGATCCAGGTCGCCGTCGGCAGCTTGCCCTTCGTGAGGATCCAGCGGACCTCGTCGTCGAGGATCTCCGCCGCCGTCCCGGGGATCGACCCGAGTCCGGCCTCCTTCGCCGCCGTCAGCCACTCGCGGATCGAAAGGCCCGTGCGGGACGCGCCGTTGACGATCTCCATCGGCGAGAAGGCATGCACATGCATGCCGGGCACCCGCTCCTTCACGGCGCGCGCGATGTCGAAGTAGGCCGTGCCGGGCAGGTCGGGGTGGATGCCGCCCTGCATGCACACCTCCACAGCGCCGACCTCCCAGGCCTGTTCGGCGCGGTCGGCGACCTGCGAGAGCGACAGGGTGTAGGCGTCGGCGTCGGTGCGGCGCTGCGCGAACGCGCAGAAACGGCAGCCGGTGTAGCAGACGTTGGTGAAGTTGATGTTGCGGGTGACGATGTACGTCACGTCGTCGCCGACCACGTCGCGCCGCAGCTCGTCCGCGATGCGGGTGAGCGCGTCGAGTGCCGGCCCGTCGGCGTGGAAGAGGGCGAGCGCCTCGTCGTCGGTCAGCCGCGTCGGGTCGTCGGCGGCCTGCCCCAGCGCGGCGCGCACGTCCGTGTCGATGCGCTCGGGCGCCATGCCGGGGGCCGCCGCCTCGCGCAGGGCCTCCCAGTCCCCGTACACGGCGTCGAAGTCGTCGCGGCGGTCGGAGGTGCGGCCCTCGGTGTCGATGGTCCTGTGCAGGTCGACGCGCCCGCTTGAGGTGAACGCCTCGTCCGGCTCCTGCCAGGGCAGGCCCACCGGCATGGCGTCCTCGCGCGCGAGCCCGGTCTCCGGGTCGGCGAGCGCGGTGACGTGCGGGAGCAGGCGCGGGTCGAGCCACGGCTCGCCGCGCTTGATGAACTCCGGGTAGATCGTGAGGCGTTCGCGCAACTGGAACCCGGAGTCCGCCGTGCGGGCGGCCAGTTCGTCGATCTGCGGCCAGGGCCGTTCCGGGTTGACGTGGTCGGGCGTCAGCGGCGAGACACCGCCCCAGTCGTCGATGCCCGCGCCGATCAGCAGCGCGTACTCGGCGTCCACCAGGTTCGGCGGCGCCTGGATGCGGGCCGAAGGGCCGAGGATGTGCCGGGCGACGGCGATCGCGGCCGCCAGCTCCTCCAGTTCGGCGTCGGGCATGCCGCGCATCGCCGTGTCCGGCTTGGCGCGGAAGTTCTGCACGATCACCTCCTGGATGCCGTGGTACGCGCGGGCGGTGCGGCGCAGCGCGAACAGGGCGTCGGCGCGCTCCTCGTACGTCTCGCCGATGCCGATCAGCAGGCCCGTCGTGAACGGCACGTTGGACCTGCCCGCGTCCTCCAGGACCCGCAGCCGCACGGCGGGCTCCTTGTCGGGCGAGCCGTGGTGCGGGCCACCGGGCTCGGACCACAGGCGGGTCGCGGTCGTCTCCAGCATCATGCCCATGGACGGGGCGACCGGCTTGAGCCGCTGGAGGTCCGTCCACGACATGACGCCCGGGTTGAGGTGCGGCAGCAGCCCCGTCTCCTCAAGGACGCGGACCGCCATGGCGCGCACGTACGCCAGCGTGTCGTCGTACCCCTCGGCCTCCAGCCACTCGCGCGCCTCGGGCCAGCGCTCCTCGGGCTTGTCGCCGAGCGTGAACAGCGCCTCCTTGCAGCCGAGCGCCGCGCCCTCGCGGGCGATCGCGAGGACCTCGTCGGGCGAGAGGAACATCGAGTGGCCCGCGCGGCGCAGCTTGCCGGGCACGGTGACGAAGGTGCAGTAGTGGCACGTGTCACGGCACAGCCGGGTGAGCGGGATGAACACCTTGCGCGAGTACGTGATGACCCCGGCGCGCCCCGCCGCCTCGAGCCCGGCGTCGCGGACGCGCGCGGCGGACGCGGCGAGGTCGGTGAGGTCGTCGCCGCGTGCCCGCAGCAGGACGGCCGCCTCTGCGGCGTCGAGCGCGACGCCGTCCCTGGCGCGTTTGAGGGCACGGCGCATGGAGTTGGCGGTGGGCCGGTCGGCGGTGGGCCGGTCGCCTGCCCCTGACCCGTCGGGCGCGTACGTAGTCATCCGACGAGCATACGTACGCGCAGGCCGCACGCACGGGGTGGCGTGCGGCCTGCGCGTACGGCGCGCGCGTGCGCCGCAGGCGCCCGGTCGCCGGCCGGGACTGAGGCGGCGCGCCCCGAGGGCCGGGACCGGGCCGGTGGACGACGGCCGTCGCGACGGAGGGCGCGGCGCGGACGAGAGCCGGCAACCGGTTGCCGCGGCAGGCGGGACCGGTGCGGCGCGTCCCGGGGGCCGGGACTGGGGCCGGGCCTGTGGACGGCCGTCGCGGCAGAGGGCGCGGACGCGGACTGCCAACCGGTTGCCGCGCGGCGGGCGGGGGGGCCGTCACGTCGGCCGGCTGGGGGGCGGCGCTGCGGGCGATTCGCGCGTTCCCCGGCGAAGACCCGCCGACGGCGGCCATCATGGCACCGCGCAGGCGGCAGGCCGGTCGGCGTGCCGCCGGGTCCGTCGGCGCACCGCGTGCACCACGGTTACCACGGGCACCACGTGCTCTTCGCGTGGTCGCCACCGCGACGCCTTCGCGACGCCACCCGCCCGACCCCCGTCCCCCGGCATCGTTCCCGGGAGACCCGTGAGACCCGCGTGACCCGTGAGACCCGCACCAGAGCCGTCGGCCGGACGGCCCGCACCCGAAGGAGCGCACCGTGCCCACCCGACGCCATCTCCTCGCCTCCGCCACCTCCACCGCCGTGGCGGCTACGTTGGCCACCGTGACCTTCCCGAGCGAGGCGTCGGCCGACGGGCGCGGCGCCGCGCCCTCCGCGGACCGGGCGCCCGGCACGACGGTCGGCAGGACCGTCACCGGCACCCTCCCCACCGGCTCCCCCGACTTCGTGTACCTCCCCTTCGAGGTCCCCCGCGGCGTCCGCGAAGTGCGCGTCTCGTACTCGTACGACAAGCCGAAGGTGCCCGCCGGGACCCAGGGCAACGCCCTCGACATCGGCCTCTTCGACGAGCGCGGCACGGCGCTCGGCGGCGCCGGATTCCGCGGCTGGTCCGGTGGCGCGAGGACGGAGTTCTTCGTACGCGCAGACGACGCCACGCCCGGCTACCTCCAGGGCCGCGTGCGCGCCGGCACCTGGCACGTCGCGCTCGGCCCGTACACCGTGGCGCCGCAGGGGCTCCGCTACGAGGTGACCATCACGCTCACCTACGGTCCCGAGTCGCCGGGCACGGCGCCCGTGTACCCGCCGGAGCGCGCGAAGGGGCGGGCTGGGAAGTCCGGGCCCGCCTGGTACCGGGGCGACTGCCACCTGCACTCGGTGCACTCCGACGGCAAGCGCACCCCCGCCGAGATCGCGGCGCTCGCCCGCGCCGCGGGCCTCGACTTCATCCACAGCAGCGACCACAACACCACGTCCGCGCACCGGGCCTGGGACGGCCTGTGGGGCGACGACCTGCTCGTCCTCGTCGGCGAAGAGGTCACCACGCGCAACGGCCACGTCCTCGCACTCTCGCCCGACCCGGGCACCTTCGTGGACTGGCGCTACCGCGCCCGCGACAACCGCTTCGGCCACTACGCGCGCGCCGTCCGCCGCGCGGGCGGCCTCGTCGTGCCCGCGCACCCGCACCAGACCTGCATCGGCTGCAACTGGAAGTTCGGCTTCGCGGACGCGGACGCCGTCGAGGTGTGGAACGGCCCGTACACGCCGGACGACGAGGTGTCGCTCGCGGAGTGGGACAACGCCCTGATCACGTCGATGCGTTCGGGCCGCGCGTGGACCCCGGCGATGGGCAACAGCGACGCGCACAGGGGCCCCGACGCCGTCGCCCTGCCGCAAACGGTCGTGCGGGCGGGCGAGTTGAGCCGCCGGGCGATCCTCGCCGGGCTGCGCGGGGGCCACAGCTACGTGGCGGAGTCGTCCAAGGTGTCGCTCGACTTCACGGCGTCCGGCGGACGCGGCGGGCACGCCGGCATCGGGGAGCGGCTGACGGGCGTACGCCCGGGCGACGACGTGACCGTGCGCCTGGACGTGACCGGGGCCGCGGGCTGCACGGTCCGGTTCGTGACGGACCAGGGGACGCTGTTCACGGCGCCGGCACCGGTCCCCGCGTCGGGCGCGGCGACGGTGGAGTGGACGACGACACCGCGGTACGCGACCTACGTACGCGCGGAGGTCCGCCACCCGGCGCGCACGGACGACGGCGGGCTGCCGGGCGCGCTGGCCGCGTTCACGAACCCGATCTTCCTGGACGCGGGCATGGCGGCGCGCTGAGCGCGCACCCGATCAAACCTGCCGCACGAACCTCGCCCATGCGGCGGCCGGAACCACGAGGACGTCCCCGCCGGGACGCTTCGAGTCCCGCACGGGCACGACACCGGGCAACCCGGAGCCCACCTCGACGCAGTCGCCGCCGTTGTTGCCGCTGTAACTGGACTTACGCCACGTGATCATCAGCGCTCCCTGACGGCGAATGCGACGAACTCCGACCACGCATCGCGCCCGGCCAGTAGCACGGGCCCCTGCGGGCGCTTGGAATCCCGAACGGGCACGACACCGGGCGACCCGGAGCCCACCTCGACGCAGTTCCCGCCGTTGTTGCCGCTGTAACTGGACTTACGCCACACCACATCGACCAGGCCGCGTGAGCGCTTCATCGTTTGAGTTCCTTCAGGACGTCGGCAATCAGCTCGGCTGACCGGCCGATGGAAAGCGCATCGGCCGAGAGCAGTTCGTAGGTGCGGGATGCCTCCTTGACGTGCTCCGGCTCGGCCAGGATCTGGCCCTGGCGGAAGCCGTCCACGTAGACGACATCTGGTCCCTCGTCCATCGTAAGGGCTGCAAAGGCGCCGTCCACGCCCGCGTGCGCCCCGACTTCGTACGGGAGAACCTGAATGACGATGTTGGGAACCTCCGAAGCAATGAGCAGACGTTCGAGTTGACCACGCATCGTGTCAACGCCACCCATGCGGCGCCGCAGCACGTTCTCGTCCAGGACGACCCAAAGCTCCGGCGGAACGGGCCTGTCGAAGATCGCCTGCCTCCCAAGCCGGGCACTGACGAGCTCGTCCACCTTGTCAGGGTTGGAACGCCCCGGCGCCAGAACGGCGCGGGCGTAGTCCTCCGTCTGCAACAGCCCCGGCACGATCTGCACTTCGAACGAGCGGATGATCGTCGCCGCCTGCTCCAACTCGACGTACGGCCGGAACCACCTGGGGTACGCGTACTTGATCACCAGCGGCCACAACCGCCTGAAGTGGTCCCCCGTGCCGAACTTCTCGTCCGCCAGCGCGGACAACTCCTTCGTCGGCAGGCGCTTCGCCGCCTCGATCTTGTTGAGGAGGGACGGCGCCATCAGCGCCGTCCTCGCGAAGTCACGCTGCGAGATCCCCGCCGCTTCGCGGCGTCGCCGTAAGTCCGTGACGTAGAACGACAGTACGGAGTCCGACGGGTCCAGATCGTCCGCGTACGGCACAGCGCCACCTCTCCCGTTGATCAGGCATGAAGTCAACCCTCACCCCCTATTGAGCGTAGCGGTGAATACCGATGCTTGAGACGCAGACGGTAATCACCCAACGACAGAGGGACATCGAATCCATGACACAGAGTGAGGCGCGGCGCGCCCTGTCCGAGCTGACGCAGTCCATGGGGACGGACGGGACGCTCATCGTGCCGAAGGGCGAAGGAGCCGCCGAACGGCCGGCGGACGCGTGGGACGAGTGGGAGGACTCGGCGCCCGGCAAGGCACTGCAGTGGCCCAAGTGCGAGTGTGGCTCGCCGAAGTGTCCCGACTACGACGCCCTGCGGACGAAGGTCGCGGAACGCAACAAGCGCAGCAGCCGCGGCGGTACGTGACGCGACGCGACGCGACCCAGCGTGCGGCGAACCGATCGCGCGAGGCACCGTCCGCTTCGCGGTGCGGACGACCGGGAAGCTCCGGCGACCCTCGGGTGACGCCTCGGCTGCTGCGAGCGCCGCCCCGGGCCGGGGGCGAGTGCGGTGCGAAGTGGGCGGCCTTGGCCGGTCCCGCCGCACCCCCGGCCCGGCGGGGCTCAGGCGGCGGGCGGGGTCCAGTCGGCGGGAAGACCGGACTGGGCGAGGACCTGGTTGAGGCTGTAGTAGTCCTGGTCCGACGCGATCAGGTGGTGGCCGTGAAGCTCGAGAAGGGTGGCCATCGGCACGGCGAAGGGCTTGGGTGCGCCCTTGAGGTGTCCGGAGTAAACGGCCTCGATGGTGAGGTGTTGGCCGGCTCGGTGGGTGGCGTGCACGGTGACGTGGGCGTTCTCAATGAGGCTGTTGGTGCGGGTCTTCCATCCGGCGATCTCCTTTCGACCGTGGAGGGTGACACCGATGGCCTGGTCGGTGTAGGTGGCACGAGCGGTGAACAGGTCACCGAGTGCCTCGGGCTCGGTGCCGTTCCAGGCGGCAGCCCAGGCGGCGGCGATCCCCTGCCGGTGATGGCGGCCGCCGTGCGGCGCCGCGAAGGCGGTGGCGCCGAGCGCGGCGGAGGCGGCAACCGCGCAGACGAGAGTGGTCATGGCGCGCGGGGCGTGGAGCTTCATGGCGGCGTTCCTTCTGGCGTCGGGGCATCGGGCGGTGGTTGCGGCGAGAGAAGTCATCTGGCGAGTGGTTTCGGACACGGCGTCACGGCTTCGCGACGCGTCTCCTTCTCGATATGAGCAACTGGCACCTGTTGACAGTTATAGGCTATTGGCTAAGCAATATACAAGAAGTTAAGTGATAGCTTCTAACTGAACGGTGGTCCAAGTGCGCATGCTGGGCCGAAGCGTCCCGACTACGACGCTCTGCGGACGTAGGAGGCGGCGCTAGTGCCGCCCTCACACCGACCCCGACCGCGGTGCGGCTGGTGCCGATGGGCCTGAGCGCGGCGGTCGGGGCGTTCGCGGTGGCCGTCTCCGGCACAAACGGCACGTCGGCATCGACCACCACCCATGGCCGGCGAACTGGGGGCCGACCATGGCCTGGCGGCGATGAGTATGGGCCCGTCGGCCGGGATGGCACGCTCTGTGCGGCCTGGCTGCACCGTTTGGCCCATGCGCCCATCAGCCGAAATGGATGGAACGTACCGGTACCAGTGGAGGTGATGTCCATGGCCATCAGTGCCAGCGAGGCTCGCGCTCGGTTCTTCCCCCTCATTCAGCAGGTGAATGACGATCATGAGCCGGTGCGGATTGCATCGAAGTCCGGGGACGCCGTACTCATGTCCGCCGACGACTTCGACGCGTGGCAGGAGACCATCTACCTGCTGCGTTCGCCGGCCAACGCTCGGCGTCTGATGGAAGCGGTGGCTCGGGACAAGGCGGGCAGCGCCGTCGCCGCCAAGCCGATGGATGAGCTCGAATCCCTGGCAGGGGATGCGTGAGAAGCGTCCACTTCGATCCGGACGCGTGGGAGGACTTCCTCTTCTGGCTCGGCGCGGACCGGAAGAAGGCCAAGCGGATCACCCGGCTGATCGGGGAGATCCAGCGGACTCCGTTCACCGGTACGGGCAAGCCCGAACCACTCAAAGGGGATCTGTCCGGGTACAGGTCCCGCCGCATCGACGACGAGCACCGACTCGTGTACCGGGCCGACGACAAGGAAGTCAACTACCCGGCCCTGAAGGGCCGGGCTTGCAGGCAGAGTGGGGCGTGGAGCCTCACTGTGTTCTCCTGCGTCCGGTACCGCTATGTGGTACTGGGGCGGTTGACTGCGCCCCGCTGCCACGCGGCATCGGCCCGGTGGGCGATGTTGCGGGAGCCGTTGTGGTCCGCGTGCAGAACCGTCCCGCAGGACCTGCACACGAACCGTGCCTGGGTCACCCGGTTGGTCCGGTGGGTGTGTCGGCACTCCGAGCACTGACGGGAGGTGTTCCGCGGATCCACACGGACCACCGGAACACCAGCCCGCCGGGCCTTGTACTCGATGAAGGTACCGAGTTGGGCGAATGCCCAGGAGTGCAGTCGTGCCCGCTTGTCCTTCTTGGCCGTGACCCTCTGCCGGATACCGGTCAAATCCTCCAGACCGATACCGCGGGAGGTGCGTTCAGCGTGGGCGACGAGCTTCTTGGCGATGATGTGGTTGCGCTGGGTGGCGTACCGGGCTTCCTTGTGCCGATTGCGCTTGAGTGCACGGGCAGCCGACTTGGTGCGCTTCTTCTGCAGCTTGGTCCGCAGATCACGCTTGCGCTGCCGGTAGCGGTTGACCTGCCGGCCGGACATGATCCGGCCGTCCGAGGTGGTGGCGATGTTGACGATGCCGAGGTCCACGCCGAGGAAACCGTCCGGTTCATAGCCTTCGGGTTCGGGGATGTCGATGGTGGCGTACAGGAAGAACATGCCGTCCCGCAGCACCAGATCGGACTCCCCCTTGCGGGAAGCCAGGAGCCGCGTGGCCTCGTCGGAGCAGGCGAACGGGATGCCCTTCAACCGCCCGGCCACCGTCCAGATGGACACCGACCTCTGGTCGAGGTTCCAGGTCAGCATCCGGTCGTCGAACGGCTGCGCCGACGCCTCACGGAAACCGATCGGCTTGGCTTCGGCCCTGGCCCGGCGCTTGGAGCCTTCCGGTCCGTAGTTCCCGGCCCGGATGTTGGCCTTGAGCGTCGCGTAGGCGTCGCACACCTTCGTGATGGTGCGCACGGCGGCCTGCGCGCCGAGATCGAAGTCGGCCTTGACCTGGTGATACACGGCATCCTGCAACCCGTTGCGCCGCTTGAGGTTCTTGGCGAAAGCCACCTCGGAAGCCGCGTTCGCGGCCCGGTTGCAGGCACGCAGGGTCGCCGCCAGTGCGTCCGCGTCATGAGCGGACGCAGGCAGCAACTTCACCTGCGCGACAATCTTCACGTAAAGCACCATATGGCCATATCCGACGAGCCGTCAAATCACCGTCCAAGCAGGACGCAGAGCGCTCCGCCGCTGCGCGGCTCCGGCCCAAGGACATTTTTCCTCCTGGCCCTGAAGGACCAGGCTTCCAAGCGAGAAATCAGGTGAAGATTCTCAAGGCGCGCTACCACTACAGCGACTGACCGCACGATGCCCGGCGGCCGGGTCAGAGGGCGATCAGGCCGGCCGGCGTGGGCCGGAAGCCGCAGGCTTCGACGTAGAACCGGCGCAGGTGGTCCTCGAAGTCGACGTGGAGCCACTCGCAGCCGGCGGCCCTGGCGCCCTCGGCCGCGGCTGCGACCAGCGCGGCGCCGACGCCGTGTGAGCGGTGGCTGCGGGCGACCACCGTGTCCAGGACGAAGGCGTGGTCGCCGCCGTCCCACGCGACGTTGACGAAGCCGATGAGCGAGCCGTCGTCCCACGCGCAGACCCAGCCCAGGCTGTGGCGCTCGACGCGGGAGCGCCAGTCGGTCGACTCCACCGGGGATCCGAAGCCCTCGGCGTGCAGGGCGTTGAGGGACGCGTTGGCGAAGTCGCCCCGCCACTCGTACGTGATCGTCATCGCGCGCTCCCGCCGGCGCCCGGGCCGGACGGGCCGGACGAGCCGGACAGGCCGGACGGGCCGGGCTGCGCCTGCGCGCCGACTCCGTGCAGCAGTGTGTCCACCACGCGCGCGGCCAGCCGGTCGACCGCGCCGGCGTCGACAAGCTCACGTCCTTCTTCGGCTGCCTCGTGGATCAGGGCGTAGTAGACACGGCGCGCCCACTCCAGGTCGGTGCCGGACGCCACGAGGCCGGCGTCCCGCGCGCGGCGGAAGAGCTCATCGCACTGGGCCAGGATGTCGGCGTGCTCGTACGCCGCCTCGGAGCCGGACGCGGCGGGCCGGCTCATCGCGAAGCGCCAGCCGATCTTCACCTGCAGGACGTTGACGGTCACCTGGTGCAGGGCGACCAGCGGCGGCGAGGTGAGCGGGCGGGCGGCCTCCACGGCCTGGTGGAACCGCTCGGTCGCCCACGCGACCAGCGCCTCGACCAGCGCCTCGCGGGTGGCGAAGCGCCGGTGCACGGTGGTGCGGGCCACACCGGCGGCCGCCGCGATCTGCTCCATGGTCGCCGCCGAGTCGGCGGCCAGCACGCGTTCCGCCGCCTCCAGGATCGTGCGCACCGTCCGCTCGGCATCGGCACGCATCGCGCGCCCCTTCGTCTCCATGCAGCAGACAGTACATCCGGGATGCCGATCTGAGATTAGTTGCGTCATTTCTGTCGCATCTACTAGCGTTGACGCGTCGCTGCAGTTGCGACTGGTTCCATTGCCACGACAGGAGTGCACTCATGGATCTGCAACTGACGAACACCACCGCCGTGGTCACCGGCGCGAGCCGCGGCATCGGACTGGCCACCGTCCAGGCGCTCGCCACCGAAGGCGTCCGCGTGGTGGCCGCCGCCCGCACCATCACTCCCGAGCTGAAGGACACCGGCGCCCTGGCCGTGTCGGTGGACCTGCTGGCCCCCGAGGCCCCCGCCCGGCTGATCGACCGGGCCACCGCCGAACTCGGCGACCTCGACCTGCTCGTCAACAACGTCGGCGGCGGCGACGGAGAGGGCAGGACCGGCGGTTTCCTCTCCTTCACCGACGAGCAGTGGCAGGAGTCGCTCGACCTGAACTTCCTGGCCGCCGTGCGGACCAGCCGGGCGGCACTGCCCAGCCTGCTGCGCCGCCGCGGGGCGCTGGTCAACATCTCGTCCAACGGCGCGCGCATGCCGCATTCCGGGCCCATTCCCTACACCACCGCGAAGGCCGCACTGACCGCGTTCGGCAAGGCGCTCGCGGAGGAGTTCGGGCCGCGGGGCGTGCGCGTCAACACCATCTCGCCCGGCGCGGTGCGTACCGCGCTGTGGGAGAGCCCGGACGGCTACGGCGCGGAGCTGGCCCGCTCCATGGGGGTCACCCAGGAGCAGCTGCTCGCGCAGATCCCGGCGGCGACGGGCATGTCCATCGGCCGCCTGCTGGAGCCGGCCGAGATCGCTTCGGCCGTCGCCTACCTCGCCTCACCGCTGGCGGCCGGCATGTCCGGCACGGACCTGCTGATCGACGGCGGATCCGTCAAGACCGCCTGACACGCGGCCGTGCCGGCGTGAGACATCGCGTCACGGCGTCACGACTTCGCGGCGTCACGGCGTCACGGCGTCACGGCGTCACGGCGTCACGGCGTGAGGACGATCTTGCCGCTGACCGTGCCCGACTCCGCCAGGGTCAGCGCCTCCGCCACGCTCGCCAGCGGCAGTTCGGCCGCGATGCGCGCCGTGATGTCGCCGCGGCGCAGGGCGGCGAAGACCTCGGTGAGGTCGGCCCGCAGCCGGGCGCGGAAGCGGTCCTTGTGGCGCGCCTGACCGGCCCAGAAGTTGTAGAACCGGGCGCGGCGGGTGTTGGGCAGGGCGTTCCACAGCAGGGTGCGGGCGATGATCTTCAGCACGGGCCACTGCTTGGAGCCGGTGTCGTCGCGGGTGGACGCGGTGCCGTAGGAGATGAGGGAGCCGCCGCGGGCCAGCAGGTGCCACGAGTCGACGACGCTTCGTCCGCCGATGTGGTCGAAGACGGCGTCCACCCCGCCGGGCGCCAGCTCGCGGACCCTGGCGGGTACGTCGCCCGCGCGGTAGTCGATCGGGATGACGCCCAGTTCCCGCAGGGCGTCGTGGTGGCGCGGCGAGGCCGTGCCGATCACCTTCACGCCTGCCGCGCGGGCGAGTTGGACCAGGACTGAGCCCACGCCGCCGTTGGCGCCGTGCACCAGGATCGTCTGCCCTGTCCGCACCCGGGCCCCGCGGTACAGCATCTGCCATGCGGTGATGCCGTTGACCACCACGGTCTCGGCCTCCGCCGCCGTGACGCCGTCGGGGACCTCGACGGCGTCCGCCGCGTCGATCACGACGTGGCTGGCCCATCCGCCGACCTTCACCACGGCGGCCACCCGCCGGCCGGCCAGGCCGGGGTCGACGCCAGGGCCCGTCGTCAGCACGCGGCCCACCAGGTCGTAGCCGGGCACGAAGGGGAACGGCGGCTGGTCGAAGTACCGGCCGCGACGCATCTGCTGTTCGGCGAACGAGACGCCGGTCGCCTCCATGCCGATCACGACCTGTCCCGGGCCGGGGTCCGGCACGTCCGCCGGTACGACCTGGAGGCCCTCCGGCGCCACGATGCCCGGCAGTACGACCTTGACGAAGCCCTCGGTTCCTTCGTTGCTCATGGCTCGCCTCTTTCTCGATAGAGGAATTCGCGTTCGTTAGAAGTTATAACTCTTTGGGCGAGTGAGATGCAAGTGCTTGAGTGATAGCCTCTAACAAGCAGTAGGACGAACGCGTCAGCCACGGAGGATCGGGAGGCAGCTCGTGACGGAGCCGCGCACGGGAACGCCGAGGGAGCGGTACCGCGCCCATGTGCGGGACGAGGTCAAGAAGCACGCCTGGGAGCAGATCGGCACGGCGGGCGCCGCCGCCCTGTCCCTCAACGCGATCGCCAAGCGGATGGGCATGAGCGGGCCGGCCCTCTACCGCTACTTCGCCAACCGCGACGAGCTGATCACCGAGCTCATCAGGGACGCCTATCGCGACCTGGCCGACACCGTGCGCGCACGCGCCGCCGCAGACGCGGGCCTGGACGGCCTGGCGCAGGCCCTGCGCCGGTGGGCCCTGGACGACCCCCAGCGCTACTTCCTGATCTACGGCACGCCCGTGCCCGGCTACCACGCGCCGGAGGACACCACGCGGATCAGCCAGGAGATCATGGGCATGGTCCTCGACGCCGCCTGCGCCGCCGCGGAGCAGCGCCCGGTCCCGGCGCGCGCGCTCGACGAGCACCTCGCCGAGCACCGGGCCTGGGCCGGGGAGCACCCGGCCGCACCCTCGGCGCTGCGACAGGCCCTCACCTTCTGGACCCGCCTGCACGGCGTGCTCTCCCTGGAACTCGCGGGCCAGTTCTCCGGCATGGGGTTCGACCCGGCGCTCCTGTACGCCGCCGAGACGGAAGCGGTCACGGGCGGGACGCCGAGCGGGCACGGTGACGCTCCGCGGCCGGGGCGCTAGTGGCGGCCCCGTCCATCCACGTCGGCAACGCGGGCGTGGACGCGCCGCTCGACCACGGCTGGCTGCTCGGCCACTTCAAGGACCCCGGGGACCCGCGCCACAGCGAGGACGTCGAGATCAAGTGGGGCATCCACCCGCGTGGCGATCGGCGGGTAGGCCGGTGCGATGACAGATGTCATGCGAGGTCATGACAGGACGCACGCCCGGGCGGCCTACGTCGGCGGAATGCTGAAGTCATGACCGAGACAGCCATCAGCACAAGCGGCCTGTGGCGCAGGTACGGGCCCGCGGGGGACGCCGGGTTCGATGCCGTGCGCGGGCTCGACCTCGAGGTGCGGGAGGGCGAGTTGTTCGCGCTCCTCGGCACCAACGGCGCGGGCAAGACCTCCACGCTCGAAGTCCTTGAGGGCCTCGCCCGGGCCACCCGCGGGACCGTGCGCGTACTGGGCAAGGATCCCTACACCGACCGGGGCGCCGTGCGCCCGCGCATCGGCATCATGTTGCAGGAGGGCGGGTTCCCCTCCGACCTGACCGCGGAGGAGACCGCGCGGATGTGGGCGGGCTGCACCAGCGCCGCCCGTCCGGTCGGGGAGGCGCTGGAGACCGTGGGCCTTGCGGGGCGCGCCGGGGTGCGGGTGAAGCAACTGTCCGGCGGGGAGCGGCGGCGGCTCGACCTGGCGCTCGCGGTGCTCGGCCGTCCTCAGGTGCTGTTCCTCGACGAGCCCACCACCGGCATGGACGCCGAGGCACGACGGGCGACCTGGGAGGTCGTCCGCGGCCTGCTGGCACAGGGCACGACCGTCCTGCTGACCACGCACTACCTGGAGGAGGCCGAGGCACTGGCCGACCGGCTGGCCATCATGCACGAGGGGCGGATCGCCGTCGCCGGCACGCCGCGGGAGGTGACGGCGCAGCGTCCCTCGCGGATCCGTTTCCGCCTTCCGGAAGGGACCGCGCGCTGGCAGCTCCCGGCCGAGCTGGGCGCGCGCGGCGATGGGCACGACGTACGGGTCGCCACGCACGACCTGCAGGGCACCCTCACCGGCCTGTTGCTGTGGGCGCGCGAGCACGACGTGCGTCTCGGCGGCCTCGACGCCCGTACGGCCTCGCTCGAAGAGGCCTTCCTCGAGATCGCCGGCGGCGGCCCGCACCACGGCACCGCGACGGCGCGCGACACGGCGGCACACGACACAGCGACGCACGACACGGCGGCACACGACACGGCGGAGGTGGCGGCCCGATGAGCACGACAGTCACGAGGAGCACGACGGCCGTGAGCCGTACGGCCGCCCTCGCGCGCGCCGAGGTGACGCTGCTGGTGCGCAACCGCACGGCGCTGTTCACCGCGCTCGCCCTGCCCCCGGCGATGATCGGCGTGGCGAAGACCTCGCTCGACCGGTCGGGCGCGACCGCGAAGACCGGTCTCAGCCAGGGCGAGCTGCTGCTGACGGGCGGGGTCGTGATGGTGCTGACGCTGGTGGTGTACACGACGCTCGTCGCCGCGTACGTGAGCCGGCGCGAGGAGCTCGTCCTGAAGCGGCTGCGCACCGGCGAGGTGCGGGACGCCGAGATCCTGGGAGCCACCGCCGTGCCCGCGGCGGCGATCGCCGTGGTGCAGATCGCGCTGCTGGTGGCGCTCGGAGCGGCCCTGTGGGGCGGTCGCCTGCCGCAGCGTCCCGGCCTGATGCTGGCCGGGGTGGTGCTCGGTACGGTCATGACGGCGGCGCTGGCCGCCGCGACCGCGGCCGTCACGCGGACGGTGGAGAGCGCGCAGGTGACGGCGCTGCCGCTGATCCTGGTGGCGCTCGTGGGTTCGGGCGTCGCCGTGCCGCTCGAGGTGTTTCCCGACGGCGTCGCCCAGGTGCTGCGCGCGCTGCCGCTCACGCCGGTGGCCGATCTGGTGCGCGGCGGCTGGGTCGGCGGGATGGGCGCGGGCGAGGCGCTGCGCGCGCTGGGGACGGCGCTGGCCTGGACGGTACTGTCGGTGTTCGCCGTGCGGCGCTGGTTCCGGTGGGAACCGCGCGGCTGACGCCAGGTACGTCAGGTACGCCAGGTATGCGACGCTGAACGGGAGACACCATGCCGGACCGTACGCCGGGCGCCGGGCCGGCCGGCCGCGCGGCGGGCTCGGGGCTCGGGTTGCACTGGTGGGCCGAGCGGCCGGGGATCGACCGGTTCGAACTCCTCACCCACTGCGGCTTCTACGTCTTCAGCCTCGGGTTCGCCGGTGGGGCCGTCCCCACCGCGACGAGCGGTATCGGTGCGCCGGCGGCCGTCGCCGCGGTGGTGCTGCTGCTCGTCGCACACGGCGTGCTCGGCGGCCTGTCCTCGTCGCGGGCGCTGCACTGGGCGATGGGCCGGCGCGCCCGTCCCACGGTCCTCGTGGCCGCGACGGTCGTGACGGCCGCCGCCGTCCTCGCGCTGGTGCTCCACGGGGAGTCCGTCGTCCCGGTCGAGAGCCGGGCGGCCGGGTTCGTCGTCGCCGTCGGCAGCGTCGTCACCCCCGTGGCGGTACTCACCGTACGAGCGCTTCCACTGCTCAGGATCGCCGGTCTCGTCGCGGTGGCCACCCTGGTGGTGACGGCCGCGAGCCTGGCCGCCGGTCTTCCGGCGGTCGTGGTGATCGTCAACGCCGTGAGCGCGGTGTGGATCGGCTGGGCGATGGTGCTCTTCGGCCGGATCTCCGGCTGGATGACGCAGATCATGTGGGAGCTGCTCGACGCACGCGACACCCGCGCGCGGCTCGCGGTGGCCGAGGAGCGGCTGCGCTTCGCCCGCGACCTGCACGACGTGATGGGCCGCAACCTGTCCGTCATGGCGCTGCAGAGCGAGCTGGCGGCCCGGCTGACCCGGCGCGGCGCCACGGACGAGGCGGCCGGGCAGATGGAGGCGGTGCAGCGCATCGCCCGCGACGCGCAGAGCGAGATCCGCGCCGTCGTACGCGGCTACCGCGAGGCGGACCTCGCCGCCGAACTCGCCGGCGCCCGCTCCATGCTGGAGTCCGCCGGCATCGACTGCGCCATCGACACGGCGGAGGCGGCGGGGGCGGACGGCGACGGCTCCGCCGCCTCCCTCGCACCGTCCGTGCAGACGGCGCTCGGCTGGGTGGTCCGCGAGGCCACCACCAACGTGCTGCGCCACGCGGACGCCGCAGGCTGCGAGATCCGCCTGCGGGTGGCGGCGCAGGAGGCCGTGCTCACCGTCGCCAACAACGGGGTCCGCGGCCCTGGGGACGGCATCGGCCCCTCGCCCGCACCCGGAGGCAGCGGCCTCGCCGGGCTACGGGAGCGGCTCACCGCGCTCGGCGGCACCCTCACCACCCGGGCGCAGGACGGCACGTTCGTCCTCACCGCGTCCGTGCCCCGCCAGGAGGAACGATGACCCTGCGCGTGCTGCTCGCCGACGACGAGCACCTCATCCGCGGCGCGCTGGCCGCGCTGCTCGCCCTGGAGGACGACCTGGAGGTCGTCGCGGAAGCCGCCGAAGGGGACGAGGCCCTCGCGATGGCCAGGGCGCACCGGCCGGACGTAGCCGTCGTGGACCTGAACATGCCGGTGCGCGACGGGATCTCCGTCGCCGCGGAGCTGCGGACGCTGCTGCCCGGATGCGCGGTCATGATCGTCACCAGCCACGGCCGCCCCGCTGCCCTCAAGCAGGCGCTCGCCGCGGGCGTGCGCGGCTTCCTGCCGAAGACGGTCTCCGCGCAGCGGCTGGCGGAGCTCATCCGCCTCGTCCACGCCGGGACCCGCTACGTCGATCCCGAGCTGGCCGCGGACGCGATCAGCGCGGGCGACTCGCCCCTCACCGCACGCGAGGCGGAGCTCCTCGCGCTCGCCGCCGACGGCGCGCCCATCGCCGAGATCGCCGCGCGCGCGTCGCTCGCGCCCGGCACCGTACGCAACTACCTCTCCTCGGCCGCGGCCAAGCTCGGCGCGGAGAACCGCCACACCGCCGCCCGCATGGCCGGGGACCGCGGCTGGCTGTGACCGCGAGAGCGACCGCGCGAGCGAGCGGCCTCGCGGCGCGTGCCGGCCCGCGTCGGCGCGGCGGCACCTCGGCGCGTCGGCGCGTCAGTGCGTCAGTGCGTCAGTGCGACAGCGAGGCCGCGTCGCCCATGACGACCACCGGGTGGAGCCGCGGGTCGAGCATCCGCAGCAGCGCCTTCATGTGGTCCTCGGACAGGGAGACGCAGCCGTGCGTGGGGCCACCGTGGTCGACGTGGAACCAGATGCCGCCGCCCCTCGCCTCACCCAGCGGGCGGGTGAGGTCCAGCGGCGAGACGCCCGCCTCGCGGTTGTAGTTGATCGCCACGACGTAGTCGAACGAGTGCGCGAGCGACTCGCCCTCGAAGCCGATGCCCTGCGTGGCGAAGTCGGGCGACTGGTCGTAGGGCAGCTTCGTGCCGGGGTCGGGCATCCTGCCGCCCGCGTCGGTGAGCCCGAAGACGCCGATCGGCGAGCGCAGGTCGTCGTCGTAGTGGCGGCGCGTCCAGCCGTTGAGCGCGTTGCGCGCCGTCCAGTCGGCGTCGGCGGCCCAGCCCGCCGCCGTGTGCCGGTAGACGGCCAGGTCGGAGCGCGCGGAGTCGATGCCCTTTCCCGTCACCACGACGATCTGGCGGGCGCCCGCCGGCACCTCGGCCAGCGTTCTGGGGCCGAGGCCCGGCAGCCTCTGGAGCAGCCGGGGGCCGCGGGCCTCCAGTGGTCCGCGCGCCACGCGCAGTTGCCGTACCGGGGCGGCGGGGGCGCCGGCCGCACCCGCGGCGGGCTGCCGGTCGGC
>NZ_JAGIQL010000110.1 GCF_017813245.1 Streptomyces montanisoli | reverse complement strand
CCGGCCCGGATCCGGCGGGCCCGGCCGCCGGCGCGGGAGCGCCGCTCGGGCGCGCGGTGACCGTCAGGGCGAGGTCGGCGCGGCCGTGTGCGGGCAGGTCGAGCCGCCACACCAGGGCGCGCGCCGTTCCGGCGAGTGCGATGACCTCGGTGGGCGCGGGGGTGGCGGTGACGGATGTCGTGGAGTGCCAGTCCCCGCGCCGGTAGGCGAAATCGACGCCTTCGGCGGTGGTCTCGACGGCGCGCACCGCCCCCGGCTTGTCGTAGGTGCGCAGATCGGAACGGAGTTCGAACTGGTCTGCGAAGTCCGCGTCGGCCTCGACGACGACCGTCAGAGCCGTGTCGTGGCCGACGTTGCTGCTGAACGTGAGGCGTTCCGTGAGCCGCCCGTCGTACAGGGCCTGGCGGCGCAGCACCACGCACGCCGGAGGCTCGTCGCGGGTGGCCTCGGGCGCGAGCACCGCCGTGCCGCCGCCGTCCTGGGCGGGCGTCAGGACCACGGGCGGCGTGCCGTCGACGGTGAGCCGCCACCGGCTGAGGTGGCGTGCGTCGCGCGCGAACAGCCCGTCGGGCGAGCGGCCGCTCGTGCCGGCGATGTCGCCGCCGGGGCCGACGGCGGCGAACGTGCCGGCGTGCACGAGGAGCGACTGCGGGGCCTGCGGCATCAGCGCTCCCCCGTCCGGGCCAGCAGATCGAGCGTGACGGCGGCGGTCCAGCCGAAGCGGGTGGCGCCGTGCGCGTGTGCCGTTCTCGGGTCGACGTATTCCGCGAAGTCCGACGCGGCGGCCGCGCCGAGCATCGCGCCGGCCAGCCCGTCCGCCATGGCGTCCGCGCCGTGCGCGCGCAGCCCGCGCTCGATCACCCAGTTGGTGTTGAACCACGCGGGGCCTCGCCAGTAGCGCGCCGGGTCGAACGTCGGGGAGCGCAGGTCGTGGCTGGGGACGAGGACGGTCTCGGTGCCGAGCCCGAAGTGGGGCCCGGCGACGGTGCGCACCAGGGCCTCGGCCACGGTGGCGGGCAGGCCGGGCGCGATCAGTGGCAGCAGCCCGGCGACGCCGCGCTCGCCGACTCTCTCGCCGGCGACGACGTCACGGCAGAGGAACAGGCCGGAGCCGTGCTGCCACAACCGCTCGACGAGGGCGCCGGTCAGCGCCGAGGACCGGGCGAGGTGCGGTTCGGGGTCCCGTCCGATCTCCTCGGCGATGGTGGCGAGCGCGCGCTCCGAGGCCGCCAGCAGGGCGTTGAAACCGGGGTCCTCGACGGCGAAGGCGTAGGTGCGATCGTCGCGGTAGCCGTGGTCGCGGTAGGCGGTGGCCAGCCGGACGTAGCGCCCGTAGTCGGTGTCGGTCGGCCGGTCGGTGGCCGAGCCCGCGACGAGGTCCGCGCGGCGGAAGGCGGAGGCCGGTACCGGCTCGACACTGGAGAGCGGCCCGTCCCAGCTGGGGCTGTTGTCCATGCCGGCCTCCCACGGGTGGAGGATCGACACCAGGCCGCCGCCCCCGAGGTCGCGGCGGGTGGCGAGGTAGGAGTGCCAGGCGGCGAGGCGCGGGTAGAGCCGCCGCAGGAACCCGCGGACGCGTGAGGTCGCGGGATCGCTCTCGTGCACCAGCAGCGCGGCCAGCGCGTGCACGGGCGGCTGCACGATGCCGGAGGTCTCGACGGCCCGCGGTGCGCCTGCCGCGCTGCCCGCCCGCGACGAGCGCCAGAAGTCCGGGCCCGGGAAGTACGCGGCCTGCGGCACCGCGGGGTTGAACACGATGTGCGGGACGCGCCCGTCACCCCACTGCGCGCCGAACAGGGACTCCAGTTCCCGCTGGGCGCGCCGGGGCGAGAGGTGCCGCAGCCCGATCGCGACGAACGCCGAGTCCCAGCTCCACTGGTGGGGGTAGAGCGTGTGGGAGGGGACCGTCGACGCCCCGGTCCAGTTGGTGAACAGGACCCGCGCGGCCCCGCTTCGCAGTGCGCGCCGCTCGGGCGGGGAGAGGGAGTGCGCCTTCTGCCGCGCCGGTGCCGTCGCCGTCATGCGCCGTTCCTGCGCAGGTGGCCGGGGATGGAGCGGACGGCGTCCAGCGGGTCGCCGGTGAGCCGGCACTCCACGGCGAGGTAGCCGTCGTATCCGGCGGCGTGCAGGGCGCCGAGCCACGCGGGCCAGTCCAGGTGCCCGGCGCCAGGCTGGAACCGGTTGGAGTCGCTGACCTGCGCGTGCCCGATGTACGGCGCGGCGTCCAGGATCGCGGCGGCCGGGTCGGTCTCCTCGATGTTCATGTGGTAGCTGTCGATGCCGATCCTGACCGAGTCGAGGCCGAGTTCGCGGATGAGGTCCGCGGCCTGGCCGAGCCGGTTGACCATGTGGTCCTCGTAGCGGTTCAGCGGTTCGAGGAAGAGCGCCACACCCTCGGCTGCGGCGTGCTCGCCGAGCCCTGCGAGGCCGTCGAGCAGCACGGCCCGGTCCTCGTCCTCGCTCCTGGACGGCTCGAACGGGGGCAGGCGGCGCGAGAACATGCCGTACGAGGCGGGGGTCTGCGCGCCGAGTCCGCCGAGTTCGGCGATCACGGACAGCTGCGACTTCATCTGGCGGACGGCGTCCGCGCGCTGGTCGGCGTCGAACGCGGCGAAGAAGTGCAGCATGTCGACGCAGACGGTCGGCATGACGACGCCGTCGGCGAGCGCGGCACGCAGCTCGGGCAGCCGCTCCTCGAAGGCGAGGTCGCCCTTGCCGCGCAGTTCGATGCCGTCGTACCCGGCGGCCTGCGCGAACTCCCACTTCTCCTGGAGGGTCTCGCCGGGGAGCAGCTGCTCCTGGCATGCGGTCTTGAGCACGGTGGTGTGGCCCTTCAGAATTCGAGGACGAGCTGGAGCGCGTCGGCGGGGCGCTCGTCCAGCAGTGTGTAGGCGTCGGCGGCCTGCGCCACCGGGACGACGTGGGTGACGAGTGACTCGACGTCGACGAGGCCCTGGGCGGCGAGGGCGAGGAAGGTGCGCTGCAGCCGCTCGACGCTCCAGCGTCCCGACAGCTGCGGCGGCACGCCGCCGATCTGGGAGCAGACCAGCTGGACGCGGTTGTGGTGGAACTCGTCGCCGAGCCGCAGCCCGGCGCCGTCACCCTGGTAGAAGCCCGAGGCCACGACCCTGCCGCCGACGGTGACGCAGCGCAGGGCCTCGTGCAGGGCGGGGTAGACGCCGCTGATCTCGATGGCCACGTCAGCACCGCGTCCGTCCGTCGCCGCCCTGATCGCCTCCGCGACGGCGTCGGTGCGGGCGTTGAGCGTGGTGCTCGCACCGTAGGCGCGTGCGGTGGCGAGCCGTCCGTCGAGTGCGTCGACGGCGGTGACGCGCGCCCCGTTGAGCTGCGCGAGCCGCGTGGCCAGCAGGCCGATCACGCCCTGGCCGAAAATCGCCACGTCCTCGCCGACATGGATGTCGGACGCGAGGACCGCGTTGTGGGCGATGGCGCCGACGCGGGCGAAGGTGCCCGCGAGCGGGGCGAGCCCCGCGGGCAGCGTGTGGCCGATCATGCGCTCGGCAGGCACGATGCCTTCGCTGCGGTGGCCCCAGATCCCCCACGCCAGGTCGCCCACGGCGGGCAGCCCTGGCGTGCCGGCCAGTTCCGGGGAAACCTCGGTGACCTCGCCGACCTCGGAGTAGCCCCATCCGGCGACGGGGTACTCCATGCCGGCGGCGCCCTCGCGGAACATCCGGGCCTCGGCGTCCCAGGTGCGGGTCAGGTACGGGTTGGTGCCGCGGTAGGCGGTGAGCTCCGTGCCCGCCGACACCCCCGAGTACCGCGTGCGGACGCGGAGATGGCCCGCGGGCAGCGGGGCACTGGCGTGCTCCGCCACCTCGACCTGCCGGGGGCCGGTGAATTGGACGACGCGTTCCACGTGAGTACTCCGGGATCGGGTGCGTAGGGACTATCGGGTGCGTAGGGACTGCGGTGCACAAGGACTTCGGTGCACAGGGCTTCGAGGTGCGGCCGCAGGGACCGCTCCACGATTTACGTCGAAGATATCTCAGAGTTATGTCTTGTCAAGACGCAAAAGTGATGCTGAGATGCCTCAGTAGTCAGCAGAAGTTGGGTGAGGACAAGCCATGCACAAGTGGATCCGCCCCCTCGGGCGCCGTGCGCGCTCGACCCTGGCGGCCGGCCTCGCGGCGGCGCTGGGTACGGGCCTGCTCGCGGGATGCGCGGGCCGTACCGGGCCGGCCAGGCCGGACAACAGGATCACCGTGTGGTCGCAGGAGAACCTGCCACCGCAGATGGCCGCCACGCGCAAGATCGTCGACCGATTCGAGAAGCGGACCGGCATCCACGTCAAGGTGGTGGGCGTCGACGAGAAACAGCTCCCGCAGCTGATCATGTCCGCCGCCGCGGCCGGCACCCTGCCGGACGTCATCGGGGGCGTGCCCCTCGGCCAGGTGTGGCAGATGTACACCAACGGCCTGCTCAACACGAAGGCGGCGGGCAGGATCGTCGACGGCCTCGGCCGCTCGACGTTCGACGCGAACGCGCTCGGCCTCACCAGCGACAAGTCCCGCGACCTCGCCGTCCCGTCCGACGCCTGGCTGCAACTGCTCGTCTACCGCAAGGACCTGCTGGCCAAGGCGGGACTGCCCGTGCCGCACACGTACGGGCAGCTCGACCACGACGCCAAGGCGCTGAAGACGCGGGGGCGTGACGGCATCTCGGTGGCCACCGACCCCGGCGACCCCTTCACCCAGCAGAGCTTCGAGGACATCGCCCTCGCCGGCGGCTGCCAGCTGGTGAACGGCGCGGGCCAGGTCACCCTCGACTCGCCCGCCTGCCGGAACTCCTTCGCCCTCTACGACCGGCTCGGCCGCACCTACGGCGAACCGGGCACGCAGACCGTCGACTCCACCCGGGCCACCTACTTCGCCGGCAAGTCCGGAATGGTCCTGTGGTCCACCTTCCTCCTCGACGAGCTGGCCGGGCTGCGAAACGACGCGCTGCCGAGCTGCCCCCAGTGCAAGCACGACAAGGGGTTCCTCGCCCGCAACAGCGGCGTCACCACCGCCCTGTCCGCGGGACCGGGTCACAAGTCCGCCCAGTTCGGCGAGATCGCCTCCTGGGCCGTGACCAAGACCGCGGAGACGGGCGCCTCGGAGAAGTTCGTCCGGTACATGCTCGACCAGGGCTACACGAGCTGGTTCGGCATGTCGCCCGAAGGGCAGATCCCGGTCCGCCACGGCACCGCCGCGGCCCCCGACAAGTACCTCAAGGCCTGGCGCGCCAGCACGATCGGCGTCGACACCCGCGAGCGGCTCGACCAGGCCTACCCGAAGGCGCTGCTCGACCAGTTGGTCGCGGCCGTCGGACACATGCAGCGCTGGGGCTTCAAGCAGGGCCAGGGCGCGCTCGTCGGAGCCACCAACGGCCAGCTGCCCGTGCCGAAGGCCATCAGCGCCATGACCGGCGGCCAGACCTCACCCGCTCAGGCGGCACGCCAGGCACAGGACGAGGTCTCCGCACTCCAGAAGTCACTCCAGTAGGCCGCCGGCCGCCCCACGAGGAAGACGCAACATGAGCACTGCACCGGGCGTCGCGCGGAAGCGACGCCGACTCACCGCCGCCCAGCGCGAGAACCGGGCCGGCCTGGCCTTCGTCAGCCCCACCTTCCTGGTGGTGCTCGTCGTCGTCATCGTCCCGATCCTGTGGACGGTCCTGCTGGCGTTCCAGCACGCCAAGCTGGTCGACATCCAGGGCATGGGCATCTTCGGCAACTGGACGTTCGCCAACTTCACCGAGGTCTTCACCTCGCCCGGCTTCTGGTCCAGCCTCTTCACCACGCTCGCGTACACCGTCGGAGGCACCGCGGGGTCCGTCCTGCTCGGCCTGATAGCGGCGCTCGCCCTGCGCAAGCCGTTCCGGGGCCGCGGCCTGCTGCGCAGCACCATGCTCCTGCCGTATGTCGCGCCGGTCGTCGCCGTCGCCTTCGTCTGGGAGACGGCACTGAGCCCGCAGTACGGCATCGTCAACCAGTGGGGCGGGAAGCTGCTCGGCTGGGACAATCCCATCGCGTTCCTGTCCACGCGGTCCTACCAGGTCGACGTGTTCGGCTGGCACGTGGGCGTGCCCCTCGCCCTGCTGACCGTCATCGCCTTCGAGACCTGGCGGTACTTCCCGTTCGCTTTCCTCTTCCTGCTCGCACGGCTCCAGGCGGTGCCGGGCGGCCTGGAGGAGGCGGCGCGCGTGGACGGGGCGACCCCCACCCAGCGCTTCCGCTACGTGCTGCTGCCGCAGCTCATGCCGGTGATCGCGCTGCTGTGCGTGCTGCGCTTCATCATGACGTTCAACAAGTTCGACGACGTGTACCTGCTGACCGGCGGCGGCTCGGGCACCGACGTGGTCGCGGTGCGCGTGTACGACTTCCTCACCGCGAACTTCGACGTCGGCGCGGCGGCCGCGCAGGCGCTGGTCCTCGCGTTCGTCCTGATGGTGCTTCTCGGCATCTACTTCAAGTTCTTCGCCAAGAAGGTGCAGGAGGAGGCGTGATGACCCGCGCACAGTTCGAGGAGCGCTTCTTCGGGGTGGCCCGCTGGGTCGTCATCGTCCTGCTCGCCCTCATCACCCTGGTGCCCTTCTACTACATGCTGCTGCTGTCGGTGAAGCCCATCGACGCGCTGCTGCTCGACCCCGGTTCGATGTGGGTGTCGGCGAAGGACTTCACACTCGCCACCTACGAGAACGTGCTGCGGCCGACCTCTGACGGCGGCCAGGGATTCCTGAGGCTGCTGCGCAACTCCGCGCTCGTCTCGCTCGGCACCGTCGTGCTGACGCTCGCCGCGGCCGTACCCGGCGCCTACGCCATCAGCAGGCTGCGCTTCTTCGGCGGGCGGCAGGTCAGCGCGCTCTTCCTCGCGGTGTACCTGTTCCCCGCCACGCTGCTGGCCGTCCCGCTGTTCGTGATGTTCGCGAGGGCGGGCCTGTCCGGGAGCCTGGTGGGCCTGGCCGTCGTGTACATCGCGCAGACCGTGCCGGTGTCCATCTACATGCTCAAGAACTACTTCGTCACCATCCCCGCCAGCGTCGAGGAGGCCGCGGCCCTGGACGGCGCCTCGCGCCTGCAGACTGTGCGCAAGGTGGTGCTGCCACTGGCCCTGCCGTCCCTCATGGCCACCGGCCTGTACATCTTCATGATCGCGTGGAACGAGTTCCTCTTCGCCCTGCTGTTCCTCGCCGCGAGCCCCGGCAAGTGGACGGTCTCCCTCGGCCTGCAGCAGCTGTCGAACGGCATCGAGGTGCCCAAGACCGTGCTCATGGCCGGGTCCGTGGTCCTCACCATCCCCGTGGTACTGCTGTTCTACGCGGCGGAGCGGCTCCTGACGGAAGGTCTGACCAGTGGCGCCGACAAGGGCTGAGACGACGGCACGGAGACGGCGACGGCGATGGCGGCGGCGAGGAACGGGAACGGGTACGACATGACGGCCAATCAGGCGAGCGCGGGCCACCTGCTGCGGTTGATCCGCACCGGGCAGGCCACCACGCGCGGCGAACTCCAGCACGCCACCGGCCTGTCGCGGTCCACCATCGGGCACCGGCTCGATCAGCTGTTCGGCGCGGGCTGGCTGCGGGAGACCTCCACCGCGTCGTCGACCGGCGGACGCCCCTCCGCACGGCTGGAGTTCGACGCCTCGCACGGCGTCGTGCTCGCCGTGGACCTGGAGACCCGGCACGCCACCGTGGCGGTGCTGTCGCTCGACTGCGAGGTGATCACGCAGCGTTCGGCGCCGCTGCTCATCGCGGACGGTCCCGACGCCGTGCTCGACACCCTCGCGCGCTGGTTCCGGCCGCTCCTCGAGCAGGCGGGCACCGATCCGTCCCGGGTCCGCGGCATCGGCCTCTCGGTGCCAGGTCCCGTCGACTGGACCACAGGGCAGATCGTGCAGCCCCCGATCATGCCCGGCTGGGACCGGTTCCCGGTGGCCGCGCGCATGCGGGAGGCCTACGCCCGCCATGTCGACCCGGAGGGCGGCGACGTGCCCGTCCTGCTCGACAACGACGCCAACCTCATGGCGTACGCGGAGCAGCGCACGCACCACCCAGAATGCTCGGCGTTCGTGCTGGTCAAGGCGTCCACCGGGATCGGCGCCGGGGTCGTCGTGGACGGCGAGCCGTACCGCGGCATCGACGGCGGAGCCGGCGACATCGGGCACATCCGCCTGCACGACGCCTCCGACGCGCTGTGCATGTGCGGCTCGTACGGCTGCCTCGCCGCGGTCGCGAGCGGCGGGGCCCTCGCGGGCCGGCTCACCGCCGCCGGCGTACCCACCACGTCGGCCTCCGACGTACGGCGCCACCTGGCGGCCGGGCAGCCGGACGCGGTGCGCCTCGCGCGGGAGGCCGGTCAGCTCGTCGGCGAGGTGCTCGTCACCGTCGTGACGGTGCTCAACCCCGGGGTCCTCGTGCTCGCCGGGGACCTGGCGGGCACCCCCTTCCTCACCGGCGTGCGCGAACTGCTGTACCAGCGCGCCATGCCGCGCACCACGGCCCACCTCGACGTCGTCACCTCACGCCTCGGCGACCTTGCCGCGCTGAGCGGTGCCGGCGCCATGGTGGTCGAGCACCTCTACGCGCCCGACCGCGCCGACCTCAGGCTCGCGGAGCAGAGTGCCGCGCGGCCCGCCCGCACGACAGCCGCCTTGGAGCGCCCGTGATCCCGCCCTCACCGCACGAATCCGGCCCCGCGGACGGCCCGCACGCGGACGGTCTGCTCGCGGACGCCCTCTACGCGGACGGCCCCGTGCGCGTCGGTCTCGCCGGCGCGGGTCCCTGGGCGCGCGCCATGCACGCCAGGATGCTCGCCGCCGGCCCCGAGACGCGGCTCACCGCGGTCTGGGCGCGGCGCCCCGAGGCGGCCGCCGAGACCGCGGCGCCGTACGGTGCGGCCGTCGCCGCCTCGTTCGACGAACTGCTGGAGCGCAGCGAGGCGATCGCCTTCGCCGTACCGCCCGCCGTCCAGGCGGAGCTCGCGGTGCGCGCCGCCCGGGCGGGGAAGGCCCTGCTGCTGGAGAAGCCGCTCGCGGCGGGCCTCGACGAGGCGCGCGCGCTCGCGGACACCGTCGCCGAGAGCGGCGTCGTGTCCCAGCTCGTCCTCACCAAGCGCTACCACCCGGTGACCCGGGACTTCCTGCGCAGGGCGGCGTCGGTCCGGGTCACGGGGGCGCGCTCGTGCTATCTGCACGGTGCCTTCCTCGGAGGCGAGTTCGCCACGTCGTGGCGCCTGGAGCAGGGCGCGCTCTACGACCTCGGGCCGCACCTGCTCGACCTGCTGGACGCCTCGGTAGGACCGATCGCCTCGGTGCGCGCGGCCGGCGACTCGCGCCGGTGGATCGAGCTGACCTGCGAGCACGAGAACGGCGCGGTGAGCCAGGCCTCGCTGTCCGGGTCCGTGCGGCTCGCGCGGGCGCGGACCCGCGTGGAGCTGTACGGCGAGGACGGGGAGGTCGTCTACGACACCGCGGAACTCGACCACGAGGAGTGCTGGCCCGTCCTGCGGCGCGAGTTCGCCGCCGCCGTACGCACCGGCAGGCCGACGCCCCTGGACGCGGCGCGCGGTCTGCGCCTGCAGGAACTCATCGCCCGGGCCGCCGCCTGAGCCACCGGATCCGCGCGCCGCCGGTCACGGGGCCGCCCAGATTCCGGTGATGTCGGCCGCGTCCGCCGACCGGCCCGCATGCCCGGTCCCGTACATGTCCTCCAGCGTGCGCAGCACGCTGTAGTGGGTGTACCGGGTCGAGGACGACGAGCCCACGGTGACCGGCTGCCCGTAGAACAGCGTGGGGATCCTGTTGCCTGAGTGCGAGTCGTCCTCGTCGAAGGTGAGGACGAGCAGGCTGTTGTGCGTCCTGGCCCACGCCGCGTAGGGGCCCAGGTTGTCCTTGAGCCAGGTGTCGCCCTTGGACACGGAGCAGTCGTGCATGTCGTCGCAGAGGTTCGGGATCACGAATGACACCTTCGGCAACCGGGTGTAGTCGGTGGGAAACTGCTTGAAGGTGTGCGCCGTGGAGGTCGGTACGTTCGTGAAGCCGAACCAGGGATTGTGTTTTCGCGCGTACTCGCCGCTGCTGCACACGGTGGAGCCCTGGCTCGGCAGCGACTCGTTGTAGCTGGCGAACGACTGGCCCGCGGCGGCGAGTTCGGAACCGAGGTTCGCCGCGGAGGTGAACCCGGGCGAGTAGCAGCTGTCGTCGGTGATGCCCTGCGTGGAGCCGGAGAACAGGGCGAAGTAGTTGGGCTGGCTGGGATGTGTGACGGCGTACGACGAGGAGAGGTAGGCGCCGCCCGACTTCAGGGAGTTGATGTAGGGCGCGCTGGAACTGCCGATGATCTGGCCGTCGGCGTGGTTCTCCATGACCACGACGACCACGTGGTCGGGCGTGGGCACGGTGGTCGCCGCGCGTGCGCTCGGTGCGGCGCCGGGTGATGCCCACAGGCCGGTGGCGGCGGCAAGGCAGGTGAGTGAGGCCGCGGTGCCGCGTGCGGGCCTGGACAGGAACCGTCGGGCGGGGGAACCGGACACGGTGTGCCTCCGGTGGTGGGGGGACGGAGCTGAACTCCCAGAGTAGCGCGTGACGCGTACACGTCATCCACATGCCGCATACCGCGTGACGGCCGCCGGGACACATGATGCCCCAGCCGGCGGCCGCACGCCTGCCGGCCCCGGAGACGTACGCCGGCGGGTGGTCGCCGGCGCCGCGTCTACAGTGCCGGCAGTGTCGTCCACTTCTGGGCGGCAGTGCCGTTGCAGTCGAAGAGCTGGAGCTGCGTGCCGTCCGCGGTGGAGGAGTTCGGGTCGTCGAGGCACCGGCCGGAGGCGGGGTTGCGGTAGCCGCCGTTGTAGGGCTGCCACTGCTGCGCGCCCGTGCCGTTGCAGTCCCAGATCTGCACGCGGGTGCCGTCGGCCGTCCCTCCCCCGGCGGCGTCCAGGCACTTGCCCACCGCACGCAGTGTGCCGTCCTTACGGTACGTCCACCACTGGGCGTCGGAGCCGTTGCAGGACCAGAGCTGCACGTGCGTCCCGTCGGCGCTGCTGTCGGCGTTGACGTCGAGGCACTTGCCCGGGATGCCGGACCGCACCGATCCGCCGGTCGGCAACGGCGTGTTGATCCAGCCGGCCGCGTCGGCGGCCTGCACCCCGGCGTAGAACGCGTCCGCCATCTTCCGGTACCCGCCGTCGTTGGGGTGCAGCTGGTCGGACAGGTCGGCGGTGGTCAGGGCGCCCATGTCCACGTAGCGGACGTGCTTGCCGGCGTCCTGCTCCGCCTGGACGATGCCGGGGACCGCCCGGTTGAACGCGGGCCTGTTCGGTTCTTCCACCGGGTTGGTGGACACGATCAGCGAACCGACCAGCACCGTGGCGTCCGGGGCGTCGGCGGTGATCCGGTCGATCAGGGCGTGCAGCCGATCGGTCGCCGTGTCCACCTGGTAGTTCTGGTTCAGGTCGTTGGTGCCGATCTCCAGCGTGACGACGTTGGGCCGGTAGCGTCCGAGCACCGAGTCGGCGATGGCGTCGATCTGGTCGATGCGCCACCCGGAGTGGCCCTCGTTGTCGGGATCGGCCATGGTCCCGTTGCGGACGGAGCCCACGAAGTCCAGGGTGTGCCCCGCGGCAGTCAGCTCGTCCCCGAGCGCCGCCCGGTAGCTGTTGCCCGTGCTGCTGCCGATGCCCCAGGTGATCGAGTCACCCAGTGGCATCACCCGCAGGGCGGCCGGGGCCGCGGCGGCGGCCCGCGGCTGCGCGGTGCCGGCCGCGTTCGCCGGCGCGGCGGTCAGGAGCATTCCGGCCGAGGCGGCCAGCAGTGCGGTGAGCGGGGCGGCGAGCGTACGGCTGAGTCTTCTCATCGTCCGTCCTCGGGTGAGTGGTGAGCGTCGCGGTTCGGCCGGCGGGCGGGCGGGCGGCTCATCGCAGCCGCCAGAGGTGGTCGGGCGTGCCGTTGTCCTGGAACTGCTCGACGTTCGCGGAGTCGGCGGTGGAGGCGTCGTGCACCGCCAGGACCTTGCCGGAGTTGCGGTTCTGGATCCGCAGCACCCCGCCGGGCCCGCAGACGAGGCGCCACTGGTGATCGGCGGTGCCGTTGTCGGCGAACTGCACCACCTGCGCCGAGTCCGCCGTCGACATCCCGTCCACACCGAGCACCTTGCCGGAGTTCTCGTTGCGGACGCGCAGCCAGCCGTCGGCGTCGGGCAGGAACGTCCACAGGTGGTCGGCGGTGCCGTTGTCGGTGTACTGGACGACCCGCGCCGAGTCCGCCGTCGACATGCCGTCCACCGCCAGCACCTTGCCGGAGTTGGCGTTCTCGACCCTGACCCGGCCGTCCGGGAGCAGGCGCCAGTCGTGGTCGGCGGTGCCGGTGTCGGCGAACTGCACCACCTGCGCCGAGTCGGCCTTCGACATCCCGTCCACCGCCAGCACCTTGCCGGAGTTCTTGTTGCGCAGCCGCAGGTATCCGGTCCCGGAGTCCACCAACTGCCACAGATGGTCGTCGGTGCCGCTGTCCTCGAACTGGACGACCCGGGCGGAGTCCGCGGTGGACATCCGGTCCACGGCGAGGAGCTTGCCGGAGTTGACGTTGAGCACCTTGTACAGGCCGCCGCCCGCGTCGAGCAGACGCCAGAGGTGGTCGGCCGTCCCGGTGTCGGCGAACTGGACGACATTCGCCGAGTCCGACATCGACATCCCGTCCACACCGAGGACCTTGCCCGAGTTGCGGTTCTGGATCCGGAAAGGCGCTCCGCCGTCCGCCTGCCACTGCCGGGTGCCACCGGTCTCCGGGAAGGACGTGACCCGCAGCCGGGCCGCCCCCATCGGGATGAGGGTGACCTGCTCGACCGGTGCGGACGAGGCCACGGGCCCGTCCTGAAGCGGTGTGACGACGTGCTGGCTGTCGGCCTGCCAGGCGTCGATCCGCTGTGCACGCGCGGTGATCCGCAGCGGCGCCCCGGCCGCGGTGAAGGGATCGCCGATGTCACCGCCGGTGGACACGGACAGGTCCTGGGCGGGCGTCAGGCCGTAGTTCCACGCCGAGCCCGCGTGCACGTCGTACTCGGGGAACTGCGCGCTGCCTCCGGTCCTGACCCAGTTCTCGGTGATGGCCAGGGAGAAGCCGAGTGCGCCGTAGCCCACGGACACGGCGTTGTGCTGGGCCGGCCAGGTCAGTACGCGTGGCTGAGCGGGCAACCGCAGGGTGACGGTGTCACCGTCGCGCCAGGTGCGTTCGACCCTGGTGTGGCGTGGTCCTGCGCCGGATGGGGTCGCGGCGCCGTTGACGCGCAGTTCGGGTGAGTCGCACCAGCCGGGGATGCGGAGGACCAGGGGGAACGCGACCGGTTGCGGCAGCGACAGCGTGAAGGTGAGCGTGTCCGAGAACGGGTAACCGGTGGCCTCGGCGATGGTGACGCGCGTGCCGTCCCCGACGGCGGCGGTGACCGTGCAGGGGCCGTGCAGCGCGGCGCACAACCCGCCGTCGCCGGTGGCCAGCCACATCTCCTCGGTGTAGTAGGGCCAGCCCATGCCGTAGTTGTGCGGGCAGCAGCGGTACTGGTCCACTCCGGCACGGTAGGACTGCATGGCCCAGTTGTTGGCGAACTGCCCTTGTGTCTTGGCCGTGTTGTCGAGATCGACACTGTTGGCCGAGGTGATGTAGTGGGTGCCCCGGCCCTCGGGGTCGAGGCTCGCGGGGAGCATGTTGAAGGCGAGTTCCTCCGTGCGGTCGCCCCACACCGGGTCGCCGGTGATCCTCGTCAGGATCTCGTGGCTGAGCATGTACTCGACGATGCCGCACGTCTCGAACCCCTGGCGCGGGTCGCCGAATCCGGCGCGCATGTTCTCGTCCCCGGCGAAACCGCCGCCGGGGAACTGCCCGTAGCCGCCTTGCACCGCCGCATAGTCGGTGTAGGTGGCGGCGCGGTCGCTCGCGCTGCCGGACAGCACCCAGTACTGGGCCGGTTCGCGGAAGCCCTGTGCGAAGTTGACGTTGTGCGGGCTGGCGACGCCGTCCACCCACCGCGCGGAGTTGGCGTGGATCCTGCGCACCAGATCGAGCAGGAAGGCGTCACCGGTCCTGTTGTACAGCCAGTAGACGACGTCGACGGTGTCGCCCCACCGCCAGGTCCCCCAGCCGTCCGAGAACACCGCGGCCGGCTGGGCGTTGACGTAGGCGAAGAAGCGGGTCAGGAACGGGACCACTCGCCCGTCCCCCGAGTACTCAGCGAAGGAGCGCAGGGCGTGCAGCATCGGCATGTGCGGCCACAGGTCGACATGGCCGGACAGCGAGGTGCGCAGGGCGCTGGGACCGAAGTAGCCGTCTGACGCCTGGGTGGCCAGCACGCCGTTCACCCACTTCGCGGCGGTCCCGAGGGCGGCGGTGTCACCGGTGGTGTACGCCAGGTCGACGAACCCGCGCAGCCAGTACGGCACTTCCTCCCAGCCGCCGAGGTCCGGATGGATCCATCCCGTGGCGTCGTAGTCGAGGAAGTGCGACACCTCCGGGTAGTGCCCGCACAGGCCGTCGACCTGATGGGCGAGCTGGGTGGCGAGCCAGCCGTCCGCGCGTACGGCACCCGGCGGCAGCCGCAGGAACGCCGCCGGTTGCAGAGGCGCCCGGTTGGCCGGGTACCGCGGGCCGCCGGCGGCAGCGGCAGGCCCGGTGGCCGACCCACCGAGCACGATCGCGCCCGCGACGGCGGCACCGCCCGTGATGGCCTGGCGTCTGGTGACTGACACGGCGAACTCCTCTTCCCGGACGGTGCACGGATGACATCGTTGTCAAGTCAGGGAGGTGCGGCATGGGACAAGCCACGGCGAAGCGGATCAGAGAGCGCTCTCCAAGCTAACGTCAGGGCGTGTTCACGTCAATGGCTCGTCACGCGGGAGACGGGGCGACCGCGCCAGGGCGATGGAGCGATGATGGAGGCATGGACACCGACATCGGCGGAGCCCTGCGCCGGCGCGTGGGGCGCGAGCTGTTCGCACGCGTCGCCGGTCCGCGCGGGCCGGAGAACCACTCACGCATCCATGACACACCCGGCCCCCGGTGGTTCGCGCCCGACCGGCCCATCCGCACGGTGCACGCGGATGCCTCCATGTTCGTGGGAGGGCTCAGGGCGCTCTTCCTGCAGTCGCTGCATCCGCTGGCCATGGCGGCCGTCGCCGCCCACTCGGGGTACAAGGGCGATCCCTGGGGCCGGCTGCAGCGCACCAGCACCTTCCTCGCGGTGACGACGTTCGGCACGGCCGCGGACGCGGAGGAGGCGGTGGCGCACGTGCGCGACGTGCACGAATCCGTCAGCGGCCGCGCCGCCGACGGCACGCCGTACCGGGCGTCCGATCCCCACCTGCTGACGTGGGTCCATCTCGCCGAGGTGGACAGCTTCCTCCGTGCCCACGCGCGCTTCGGCGCCCGGCGCCTCACCGCACGGGAGTACGACGGCTACATCGCGGACACCGCGAGGACCGCGCGGGCGCTCGGCGTCCCCGACCCGCCGCTGGACCGGCGGCAGCTCGCGGAGGGCCTTGCCGCCCACCGCGCGGAGCTGCGCTCCACCGGCGAGTCCCGGGAGGCCGCGCGTTTTCTGCTGAGCGAGCCGCCGCTGCCGGCGGCCGCGCGCGTGCCGTACGCGGCGCTCGCCCGTGGCGCCGTCGCCACACTGCCGCGGTGGACCCGCGGGCCGCTGGGGCTGCCCGCCCTGCCGGGCTTGGAGGCACCCGTCGCGGCGGCGGGCGCCGACGTCGTGGTCCGGGCGATCCGATGGGCCATGGCCGCCCAGGGAGCGCGCGATTCCTGACCGCCTGGGCGCGCCGGCCGTCAGCTCGCGGGCGCGAACAGTTCGAGGGCCACGTTGTCGGGATCGCGGAATTCGAGGATGTACCCCGCGCCGATGTCCTTGATCTCCTCATGAGGGACGCCCTTGGCGTCGAGGACGGTCGCGGCCGCGACGAGTTCCTCCCTGCTGCCCAGGGCGAAACTGAGGTGGTCGAGGCCGACGCGGTCCTCGTCGAAGCGGTCCGAGGCCACCGGGCGGAGGCCGAACAGGGAGTCACCGAGCTGGTAGATCACCCCGTCGAAGAGGAAGGAGAGCCGCTCACGGGTGGCCTCGTCCGCGTCGGCCGGCAGCTCGAACGCCACCGGCAGGCCGAACAGGTCGTCGTAGAAGGCGCGGGAACGGTCGATGTCGGTCACGGTGAGGCGGACGTGGGCGAAGGCGCGGGGGCTGATCGTGGTCATCACCCCATGCTGCGCCCCGTGCGCGTGGGAGACACGGACCGACGCGCTCGCCGGGGGCCCGAACCCGGCGGGCGTCCGCGCGCCGGTGATCCGCATCGCGCGCCCGGCGCGCGGCCGGCCGAGGCGGCGCGAGAGGCGCGCGGCTCGCGCCGGGTGCCTCGTCCGGGGGTTTGTGCCTTCGCGGCAGGGAACGCGCCCCGTTCACGCGCTCCCGGTGTGTCCCGCGGACTGCTTGGCTGGTTTCCGCGCCCGGACGTCTCCTGACACCGGCCGGGCGCTCAGCCCGTTCGCCTTCTGGGAGGCAATGTGTCCGTACTGGACAGCGTCACCGGTCCCACAGCCGAGGAGCCCGAAGAACCATCCGCGGACACGCCCCTCAGCAGCCTCGGCACCAAGGCCGCGCGGCAGCTCGCGACGACCACCAAGACCGAGCCGCAGATGCAGGGCATCTCGTCACGGTGGCTGCTGAAGGTGCTGCCGTGGGTGGACGTGCGGGGCGGCACCTACCGGGTCAACCGGCGCCTGCAGCTCCGCGTGGGCCGCGGGCGCGTGCAGTTCGAGCACAACGGCGCGGACGACGTCCGGGTGATCCCGCAGACGCTCACCGAGCTGCCGCCACTGCGCGGCTACGGCGACACGGAGGCGCTGCGGGAGATCGCCGGGGCCTTCCGCATGCGCGAGGTGCGCGCGGGCCAGGTCCTCTTCGAAGAGGGCCGGCCGGTGAACGAGGCCTACCTCGTGGTCCACGGCCGGCTCACCCGTTACGTGCGCGGCAAGTACGGCGAGGAGGAGGTCATCGGGGTCGTCACGGACGGCGACCAGCTGGGCGACGAGGCCATCGGCAGGCCGGATCCCGTGTGGCAGAGCTCGGCGCGCGCCGAGACGGCCGGTGTGCTGCTCGTGCTGGAGTGGCGCGCGGTGCGGGAGTTCACCGAGCGCGTGCCGTCACTCGCCGCGCACCTGGCCGCGTACGCGCGGCAGCGGGAGCGCCCGGCGAACCGCAGGGGTGAGGCGGACGTGCCGGTGCAGGCCGGTCACACCGGCGAGCCGCGGCTGCCCGGCGCCTTCGTCGACTACGATCTCGCGCCGCGCGAGTACGAGCTGTCCCTGACGCAGACGGTGTTGCGCGTGCACAGCCGGGTCGCCGACCTGTTCAGCGATCCGATGGACCAGACGCAGCAGCAGCTCCGGCTGACAGTGGAGGAGATCAGGGAACGCCAGGAGTGGGAGCTGGTCAACAACCGGGAGTTCGGCCTGCTGCACAACGCCGACTACGGCCAGCGCATCAGTACGTTCGCCGGCCCGCCCACCCCCGACGACATGGACGAGCTGCTGTCCATGCGGCGCAAGACGCGCATGCTGCTGGCGCACCCCAAGGCCATCGCCGCGTTCTTCCGGCAGTGCAACAAGCGGGGCCTGGTGCCCGGCACCGCCGACGTCGACGGGCACCAGGTGCCGGCCTGGCGCGGCGTGCCGATCTTTCCGTGCGGCAAGATCCCCGTCTCCGACGCCCATACGAGCAGCATCATCGCGCTGCGCACGGGCGAGGGGGACCAGGGCGTCGTCGGCCTGTACCAGACGGGCATCCCCGACGAGTTCCAGCCCGGCCTCAACGTGAGGTTCATGGGCATCAACAAGGCGGCCATCATCAACTACCTCGTGACCGCCTACTACTCGCTGGCGATCCTCGTGCCCGACGCGGCCGGAGTCCTGGAGAACGTCCAGATCGGCCGGACTGCTGACTGACCAGGGGGAGCACACGCACATGTCCACGTCCCCGAACCCCGCGGCGGCCTTCACGCTGCCGGGCCCATCGCACCCGGTGCCCGGCCGCCGGAAGGCCCGGCGCGGCGGGCCCGTGCCCGGCCTGCGTTACCGGCCCGTCGCCCCCGCCGACCCGGAGAAGGCAGCGGAGATCGACCGCAGACTGGAGGCGTGGGCGCGCGGCCTCGACCTGTTTCCCGCCTCCTGGTCCGGCGACTTCGCCGAGTTCCAGTTCGGCAGGGCGGTCGCGCTCCAGCACCCGGCGGCCGCCGATCTGGAGCGCCTGACCGTCGCGGGCAAACTGCTGCTCGCGGAGAACATCGTCGACAGCTGCTACTGCGAGGAGGACGAGGGCAGGGGCGGGGCGCGCCGTGGCCTCGGAGGCCGCCTCGTGATGGCCCAGTCGGCCCTCGACCCGTTCCACAGCAGCCCCGAGCAGGAGGAGGACTGGCGCCACGGCGTCCAGGCCGACGGGCCGCTGCGCTCCTACTTCTGGGCCCTCAAGGACTACGCGGCCCTCGCCACGCCGAGCCAGACCGACCGGTTCGTGCACGACATCGCCCGGCTGCACCTCGGCTACCTCGCCGAGGCCTCCTGGGCGGAGACGCGCCACATGCCGCGGGTCTGGGAGTACCTGGTGATGCGGCAGTTCAACAACTTCCGCCCCTGCCTGTCCATCGTCGACGCGGTGGACGGCTACGAACTGCCCGAACCGCTGTACGCGAACCCGGAGGTCCAGCGGATCACCGCGCTGGCCTGCAACGCCACGACCATCGTCAACGACCTGTACTCGTTCACCAAGGAACTCGCGAGCGACCCCGACCACCTGAACCTGCCCAGGGTCGTCGCCGCGAACGACCGGCGCGGCCTGAAGGCGGGGTACCTCAGGAGCGTCGAGATCCACAACGACATCATGGAGGCCTTCGAGACGGAGTCCGCGGAGGTCTCGGCCGTCTCGCCACTTCTCGAGCGGTACGCGCGCTCGCTGGCCGACTGGGTCTCCGGCAACCACGAGTGGCACGCGACCAACACCCACCGCTACCACCTGCCCGACTACTGGTGAGCCGACGCTCCCGCACACACCACAGCACGCACCACACCACGTACCACAGCAAGGAGTCACCCTTGACCACCACTCGCACCGGCACCGCCACCGCCACCGCGTCCATCCCCACCCAGTCCACGTACCAGAACCGCGTCGCGGACTACTGGAACGCCGAGGAGAACCCGGTCAACCTCGAACTGGGCCGGATCGACGACATGTACCACCACCACTACGGCGTGGGCGCGGCGGACCGCTCGGTGCTGGACGAGAAGAACCCGGACCGGCGCGATGAGCGGATCACCGCCGAGCTGCACCGGCTGGAACAGGCCCAGGCCGAACTCCTCGCCTCCCACCTCGGGGACCTCAAACCCACCGACCGGGTGTTCGACGCCGGCTGCGGGCGCGGTGGCGGCAGCGTCGTCGCGAACGCGCGGTACGGCTGCCACGCCGACGGGGTGACGATCTCCGCCAAGCAGGCCGACTTCGCCAACTCGCAGGCGCGCGGGCGCGGCATCGACGACAAGGTGCGCTACCACCACCGCAACATGCTCGACACGGGCTTCACGTCGGGCGCGTACGCGGCGTCGTGGAACAACGAGTCGACGATGTACGTCGAGCTCGACCTGCTCTTCGCCGAGCACGCACGGCTGCTGCGCAGGGGCGGGCGCTATGCGGTGATCACCGGCTGCTACAACGACACCTACGGGCAGGCCTCCCGTGAGGTGTCCCTCATCAACGCCCACTACATCTGCGACATCCACCCGCGCTCCGAGTACTTCAGGGCCATGTCGCGCAACCGGCTCGTGCCCGTCCACGTCGAGGACCTGACCGAGGCGGCGCTGCCGTACTGGGAGCTGCGCCAGGAGGCCGCCCACCTCGTCACGGGCATCGAGGAGACCTTCGTGACGGCGTACCGCAACGGCAGCTTCCAGTATCTGCTGATCGTGGCCGACCGCGTGTAGGGGCGCCGCACCGCGGCTGCGCGTGGCCGGCCCCCTTCCTGTTCCCGGGGACCGGCCCCGCGCTCAGCGCGGTTCGAGCTTCCAGATCTGCGGGGAGAGCTTGTTGCACGTCCACTGCTGGACGTTGGCACCGGGCGAGGACGAGCCGCCCGAGACGTCCAGGCACAGTCCGCTGTGGGCGTTGCGGAACGTCCAGTAGCCGTCGCCCTCGTTGAGCGGCAGCCAGTTCTGGGCGGAGGAGCCGTCGCACGTCTGCTGGTCGACGTTGGCGCCCGGCTGCGTGGCGGCGCCGTCCACCGCCACGCACAGCCCGCTGTCGCGACCCGTCAGTGTGTACTGTCCGGCGGACCGCCGGGTGAGCGTGAAGTCCTGCGGGCCGAGGCCGTTGCAGGTCCACTGCTGGATGTTGCCGCCGGGCACGCGCGAGTCCGCCGACACGTCGAGGCAGTCGCCGCTGATCGTGTTGACGAGCCGGTAGGTGCTGCCGGAGTACAGGCCGGCTCCGTTCGCGTCGCCTGTCCCCTGCGCCGAGGCCGTCGCGTAGTAGGGCTTGCACACCGTGCCGTCGTAGTCGGTGGCGATCTCCAGCAGGCGGGTGCCGTCAGTGGAGGGCAGCAGTGCCGAGCTGTAGTTCGGGCAGTAGGTGCCGTCGGGCGACGGCACGGCGACCGGGGCGTCGATGGGGAACCAGTTGCCTCCGCCGCTCTCCGTGTTGACGAGCACCGTCCGGCCGCTGGTGGTGGCGAGGTCGCCGTTGGCCTCGCGGAACTGCTGGCCGACGAGCACCAGCCGCCCGGACGCCGTGCCGTTGCCGAGCCAGGCGACGACGGGCGTGTGGGTGAAGTACTGGCCGGTGGCGGTCTTGATCACCGGGCCGGTGTCGGCCGGTGGCCCCCAGTCGGCGCCGTCGGCCGAGGTCCGGTAGTGGGCGGCGCAGTCGTAGCGGTCCCCGGTCCCGCAGACCTCGTAGGTCATGTAGTAGCGGCCGCTGCTAAGTTGGACGACGGTCGCCATTCCGGGACGCAGGTTCGCGTTGTCCGGTGCCACCGTGGGGTACGGCGCGCCCCAGTGGACGCCGTCCGAGGAGAACCGCTCCTGGAGGGACTGGCTGTGGCGCCCGGGGTCCGTCTCGTCCGAGTAGTGGCACACCAGGTCGCCCTCCGCGTCGACGGAGAGCTCCGGTTCCCACAGGCCGCCCGTGTTCGGGGCAGCGGCACAGGCGGACAGCGAGGACCACGTCGAGCCGTGGTCGTGGCTCGCCCACACGTCGATGGCCATGCGGCGGTCCGCCGGGTCCTGGCCCACCGACGCGGCCCACAGCAGCGTCCCGGCGGGCAGGGAGCCGACCTGGCGCGGCAGCTCGTACAGCGTGGAGCAGCACAGGCCGTTCGCCGCGGCCGGGTCGTGTATGTGGCCGACCTCCGTGAAAGTGGCACCGTCGTCCGTGCTGCGGTAGATCACCCCGACGCCGCCCTGCGCGTCGAAGTCGACGACTGAGGCGACCAGTTGGCCGTTGGCGCCGCCGGAGTGGCCGAGGCGTACGACCCGGGGGTAGAGCCCGGTGCCGGCGCGCAGGGCCGTGCCGGAAGCGGCGGGCGCCGCCGCGCCGGAGGCCGCGGGACTCGCGTGTCCAGGGGCGGCGAGGGCCGCCGGGGCGGGCAGCAGGAGAAGCAGGAGTGAGGCAAGGAGGGGAAGCAGGCTGCGGCGGACGTGGGATCGCCCGGGGGTGCGTCTCATGTGCGCGGCTCCTTCGCTCGGCCGGGCGGTGCGGGGCCCGCCCGGCGTGTGGTCCCCGCGGTGGCCGCCTCATGACGGCCAATGCGCGACGGTACGCCCCGGCCGCCGTCCGGGCAATCGTTTGCCCGCGATCACCTTCCACCGGCACTTACGCCTCAACTGCCTTTCATATGACGAAAGTTACTGCCAAGGATGGTGATAGCCGCAGCTCGCCCGAAGTTGCGGAGGACTGGACCAACGGCACCGCCTTGGCCCTCTTCCCGCCCGGCGCCCCGGGCCCTTACGTTCGACGCGCTCCACACGGTCGTTCACACCGAGCAACCCCCACACCCGGAGGCACGCATGTCCGCTTTCCGCACCTCCCACCGGCGCAGAACCGGCTCACGCCGCACGACCGCCGGCCTGCTCAGCCTGCTGGCCGCCCTGTCGACCGCCGTCCTGGCACTGCCGGGCTCGGCCACCGCGGCCCCGCACACCCCCACGCGGCACGACGTCACGGCGGCGGCCCCCACCACCGCGGCGGGCAAGGGCGGCGTCACCCATCCCCGGCTCGACTGGCTGGGCTCGACGGTGCGCGCCCACGAGGGCGGGAAGGCGGGCAACACGCCGGCGCCCTCCCTGGTCGCGCAGACGCCGGGCATGGACGTGAGCGGCTACCAGGGGAACGTGAACTGGCAGGCCGCCTGGAACAACGGCGGCAAGTTCGCGTACGTCAAGGCCACCGAGTCCACGACGTACACCAACCCGTACTTCGCGCAGCAGTACAACGGCTCGTACAATGTCGGCATGATCCGCGGCGCCTACCACTTCGCGACGCCCAACACGTCCAGCGGCAGGACCCAGGCGGACTACTTCGTCAACCACGGCGGCGGCTGGTCCAACGACGGCAAGACACTGCCTCCGATGCTGGACATCGAGTACAACCCGTACGGCGCCACGTGCTACGGGCTGAGCCAGTCGGCGATGTCCCAGTGGATCGCCGACTTCAGCAACGAGGTGCACGCGAGGACCGGTCGCTACCCGACGATCTACACGACCACCGACTGGTGGACCACATGCACCGGCAACAACCCCAACTTCGGGGCCAACCCGCTCTTCATCGCCCGGTACGCGTCGAGCCCCGGTGCGATGCCGGCGTCGTGGGGCTACCAGACCATCTGGCAGTACGCGGACTCCGGCACCTACCCCGGTGACCAGGACTACTTCAACGGGGCCCTCGACCGCCTCCAGGCCTTCGCCCACTGATCACGGGCCAGGCGAGCAGGCCCGGGCCGGCACCCTCAGCGGGGAGGTGCCGGCCCGGGCCGCGGCGCGTGCTCAGACGCCGTTGACCAGTCGCATGTACCGCGTCCAGTCCCAGTTGGGTCCCGGGTCGGTGTGGTCGGTGCCCGGCACCTCGACGTGGCCGATGATGTGGTCGCGGTCCTTGGGGATGCCGTACTTGTCGCAGATCTCGGCCGTCAGCGCCGCCGAGGAGTGGTACATGGCGGTCGTGAAGTACGAGGGCTGGTCGACCCAGCCCTCGTGCTCGATGCCGATGCTGCGCGTGTTGTAGCTCCAGTTGCCGGCGTGCCATGCGATGTCGTGCTCGCGTACGCACTGGCCGATGTAGCCGTCCGCGGATCTGACGACGTAGTGGGCGGCCGCGGCGTGCGCGGGGTCCTGGAAGAGGCGGATGGTGTTGGCGTAGGTCTCCTGTGTGACGTGGATGACCACCATGTCGACGGCGTAGCTCGACGGCCGGTTCGAGGCGGTGTAGTTGCTGGTGCTGGCCGGCGACCACACCGCTGACGGGTAGTCGACGCTCGACGCGGCGATGCCGACGGTCGCCGCGCTCCTCGGCGCCTACGCGG
>NZ_JAGIQL010000011.1 GCF_017813245.1 Streptomyces montanisoli | reverse complement strand
CCCCCCCCCCCCCCCCCCCCCCCCCCCCCCCCCCCCCCCCCCCCCCCCCCCCCCCCCCCCCCCCCCCCCCCCCCCCCCCCCCCCCCCCCCCCCCCTCTTTCCCAGGCGAAGGAGGCCTTGCGGGAAACATCGCAGACCGGACTTCAGACGAGCGCTCTCCCGCTCCGCGCGGGCGCCTGGTGCTGGCGGTGGCGGCGGTCCTGACGCTCGGCGCGGCCGTGCTCGTGCCGCTGTCGCTGCTGACCGGTGGGGGCGGGGGAGGCGGCGGTGGCGGCGGGCGGCACACGTTCCTGGTCGTGCCCGAGGGCCGGCGGGCCGAGCAGGTCTACGCGTCCATCGACAAGGTGCTGGCGCTGCCCGCCGGCACCGCACGCAGGACGGCGGCCACCACCCACCTCGAACTGGCCGGGCCCGCGCACGGCAACCCGGAGGGCTACCTCTTCCCCGCCACGTACCCCGTCGACGAGCACACCACGGCCAAGAGCCTGCTGACCTTCATGGTCAGCACGGCCAACAAGAAGCTGGGCGATGACCACCTCAGGGCGAGCGCCCAGCGCGACGGGCTGACGCTCTACCAGGCGGTCACGGTGGCGAGCATCGTGCAGGCGGAGGCGGCCACGCCCGCGGACATGGGCAAGGTGGCGCGCGTCGTGCTCAACAGGCTCGACAAGCGCATGCCGCTGCAGATGGACTCCACACTGAACTACGCGTTGCACCGCTCCACACTCGACACCACCGACAGTGACACGAAGTCGAGCAGCCCCTACAACACGTACGCGCACAAGGGGCTGCCGCCCACACCGATCGGCAACCCGGGGGAGGCGGCGCTGAAGGCGGTCAGCGACCCGCCGCGGGGCACGTGGCTGTACTTCGTGACGGTCAAGGACGGCGACACGCGGTTCGCCACCACCTACGCGCAACAGCAGCAGAACGTAAAGGAGTTCAACGCCAACAGACGACGCTGACGTGAATCAGGGCGCTCCCCACCCCACTCGCGTCACGCCACGAGCTCGGCCGCACGCTCGGCCAGCAGCGCCCTGACATCGCGCACGGCCTCCCGCCCCGCGCGGTTGGCGCCGATGGTCGAGGCAGAGGGCCCGTAGCCGACGAGGTGCACCCGCTCGTCCCGCACCGCCCTGGTCCGCTCCACGCGGATGCCGCCGCCCGGCTCGCGCAGCCCGAGCGGCGCGAGATGGCCGACCGCGGGGCGGAAACCCGTCGCCCACAGGATGACGTCCGCGTCCAGGGAGCGTCCGTCGTCCCAGGCCACGCCGGTGGGCGTGACGCGGTCGAACATCGGCTCGCGGTCGAGCACGCCCGAGTCGAGCGCGCGCCGCACGTCGTCGTTGACCGGCAGGCCCGTCACCGACACGACGCTCCCCGGTGGCAGGCCACGCCGTACCCGCTGCTCCACCAGCGCGACCGCCGCCCGGCCCTCGTCGGGCCCGAAGGGGCCCTCGCGGAAGACGGGCGGCCTGCGCGTCACCCAGGTCGTCTCCGCGGCGAGCGGCGCGATCTCCATCAGGTGCTGCGTGCCGGACGCCCCGCCGCCGACCACCACGACGCGCAGCCCGGCGAACTCCCCGGGACCGGCGTAGCCCGCGGTGTGCAACTGGCGTCCGCGGAAGGTCTCCTGGCCGGGGTAGTGGGGCACGAACGGGCGGTCCCAGGTGCCGGTGGCGTTGATGAGGGCGCGGGTGGCGAGGTCGCCGGCCGAGGTCTCGACGGTGAGCAGCCCTCCCGCCCCCTCGCGCACCGCCGACACGTCGACGGGCCGGTGCACGGGCACGCCGAAGCGGCGCTCGTAGTCGGCGAAGTACCCGGACACGACCCGCGAGGCGGGCAGCGCGGCGTCGCCGTCCCCGACAGCCGGCTCCATCCCGGGCAGCGCGTGCAGCCCGTGGACCTTCCCGAACGTGAGCGACGGCCACCGGAACTGCCAGGCGCCGCCAGGGCCGGGCGCATGGTCGAGCACGACGAAGTCGCGCTCCGGCACGAACCCCGTGCGCCGCAGGTGGTACGCGCTCGAAAGACCGGCCTGCCCGGCCCCGATCACCACGACGTCCACGACACGCCCACCGAATTCGTCCACGCTCCGGCAACACCGCGTACGACGGGGATCTTCCCGGCGCGAAGCCGTACCGCGCGCGAGGATGGGGACATGCCAGAAACCTTCACCACCAGGACCCTGCACCTCACGAGTGGCGGCGAGGAGGCGGTGCTCGACATCACCTCCGACTGCGAGTCGTTCCTGCGCGAGGCCGCGGACGGACGCGACGGCCTGCTGAACGTCTTCGTCCCGCACGCCACGGCGGGCATCGCGCTGATCGAGACGGGCGCGGGCAGCGACACCGACCTGCTGACGGCCCTGCGCGACCTGCTCCCGCCGGACGACCGCTGGCGCCACCGCCACGGCACCCCGGGCCACGGCCGCGACCACGTGCTCCCGGCTCTGGTACCCCCGCACGCCACCCTGCCGGTGACCGGGGGCCGTCTCGAACTGGGCACGTGGCAGTCGGTCTGCCTGGTCGACACGAATGTCGACAACCCGGATCGCCAGGTGCGGCTGAGCTTCCTGGGCTAGCCGGCCGCCCACCGGCCGGTGCCGCCAGACACCCCGCCGGCTCCGGCCCGCGCCCCCGTTCGTCACCCGCTTTGCTCTGTCGTGATGCACTCCGGCTAGTTTGTGTGCAGGACAGCACAGGACAGGTACGCAGGCCCGTGGCGGCAGAGGTGCGCGGGGGACGGGGACGGGAGGGCGGGAAGGGTGTCGCTGCGCGGAGGCGATCCAGCCGAGATCGGAGGCTATCCGCTTGAGGCGCGGCTCGGCTCGGGCGGCATGGGCACGGTCTTTCTGGCCCGTATGACGTCGGGGCGGCCCGTCGCGATCAAGCTGATCCACCAGCAGTTCGCGGAGGACGACGAGTTCCGCATCCGCTTCCGGCAGGAGGTGGCGGCGGCGAGGCGGGTGAGCGGCGCGTTCACCGCCGCCGTGGTCGACGCCGCCCCCGAGGCCGAGCAGCCCTGGATGGCGACGACGTACATCGAGGGGGACACGCTCGCCCAGCGCATCACCGCGCGGGGCCCGCTGGACGGGGCGGAGCTGCGGAGGCTCGGCATAGGGCTGGCCGAGGCGCTGCGCGACATCCACCGGGTGGGGGTCGTCCACCGCGACCTGAAGCCCTCGAACGTCGTGCTCTCGCCCGAGGGCCCGCGCGTCATCGACTTCGGCATCTCGCGCGCCGCCGACCAGCAGACCCTGACGATGACGGGGCGGGTCATCGGCACACCGCCCTTCATGTCCCCCGAGCAGTTGCAGGCGCCGCGCGGTGTCGGCCCCGCGTCCGACGTCTTCTCGCTGGGGACGCTGCTGGTGTACTCGGCGACGGGCCGCGGGCCCTTCGACGCCGACAGCCCCTACATGACGGCGTACCAGGTGGTGCACGAGGAGCCGTCGCTCGGCTCCGTGCCGGCCGCCCTGCGCTCCGTCGTCGAAGCGTGCCTGGACAAGGAGCCCGGGCGGCGACCCTCGGCCGACGAACTCCTCGTGCTGCTGCGGGACCTCCCGGCCGACCTGGGCGCGGACGAGACGAGCGGGGCCGGCGCGAACGGGCCCGGCGCGGGCCGCACCCGCGACATGGTCACGCAGCACCACATCGCGATGCCCGACACCGCGGCCCCGGCGGGCGGCACGGCCGGTGTCCCGGCAAGCCCTCCGGCGGGCCCCGACACGACGAGCGGCGGCGCCCCCGGCGCCCGTCTGCGCCGCCGCTGGCGGCCCGCGCTCGCGGTTGTGGTGGCGGTGGCGGCGATCGGCGGGGGAGTCGCCGCGCTGAAGACGGGCGGTTTCGGCGGCAACGGCGGTGGCGGTGGCGGTGGCGGCAACGGCAGCGGCGTCGCGGCGCCAAGTGCCCCGCTCCCGGCCGGTTTCGCGCCGTGGCAGGAGACCGTGAAGGGCGGCCGCCCGGACATCCCCGACGAGTTGCGTTGCGTCGCCCGCCGCGACGCGCTGTTCTGCGGGGGCGGCAGTGTCGTGGCGACCCGCATCAGCGCACGGGACGGCTCGCGCGCGTGGACGGTGAAGAGCCCGGGCGTCCCGGTCGAGGGCATGCACATGGTGGGTGCCACCGACGACACCGTGCTCGGTTACCGCTTCGCCGCCGAGCACGCCCCGCAGGGCCCTCCCCAAGAGGTGGTGGCGCTGGACGCGCGCAGCGGCGAGAAGTTGTGGTCCGTGCCGTTCAGCGCCCAGTCGCAGGCCGTCACCGGCCGGAGTCAGGACGCCGTCGTGGTCGGCTCCGATGTCGTGACGGTCGACGCGTCCGACTCGCGCCTCGAGGATCGGGACGCGCACAGCGGTGAGGTCGCCTGGACGACGCCGTTCCCCGCGGGGCAGCAGTGCGCCCCCGTCCTTGCCGGATCGCGGTTCTTCGCGATGTGCGCGACGAACGAGGAAGTGAACTCCGTGAACGTGCGCCACGCCACCGTGTACACGGTCGACCGTTCCTCGGGGAAGCTGGGCAGGCCGATCGCGGTCAACGGCCCCCTCGTGCCGATGGGCGCCGCGGGAGGTCAACTCGTGTTCCTGCGGGAGCACTACGAGGGGACGGCGCTCGCCGGGTACGACGGGATGGCACGGGTCGACCCGACCTCCCGGAAGGTCATGTACTCCCGCCTGGCCAGGACGTACGCGGGAACGCCCGGCATGGCGGACGGCACCGTCTACGTGAGCGGGCATGCCGGTCTCGTCACGGCGTTCGACCCCGCGACCGGCCGGAAGAAGTGGTCGCGGCAGACGGGCGTGGAGGGTGCCTCGGGCCCCACCGCGGGGGCCGGCGCGCTGTACTTCAGCTCGGCCACCGGCCGGGTCGTCGCCCTGTCGCCGCGCAGCGGCAAGCAGTTGTGGGCGACGATCCCGAAGACGGACGGCCTGACGGGCGAGCAGGGCGCCAGCCCGCGCGTCACCGTCGCGGGACGTGCCGTCGTCGTGGCCGCGGCCGACAACACACTGTTCGCCTTCGACACGCAGAAGCCGCCGAAGGCGGGCTGACGCCCGACGCGCGGCGTACTCGGCCAGGTCGTCCTCGGCTCTCCCGCAAGCTCGGCAAGGGCTTCGGCCTGGGCGGCGGGCTCAAGGGCTGGGCGAAGGCCCGCCCCCGGCCGGCGGATGCCGGACCGGGGGCGGGCCCATGAGTGGTTGCGGCGGTACGGCGACGGCGCCTACGCGACGTCCGCGCTGTCCACCAGGGCCACGCGGTGGTTGTACTGGATCGTATAGAACTTCTGCGAACCGGTGACGTGCTTGTCGCCCGTCACGAAGAAGTCGTCCGAGCTGACCGGCGGCTGCGTCGCCACGTACGCCTGGCCCGCGGGGAAGGAGTACACGGTCAGCGGCTTCTCGGTCGACGGGGAGAGGCCGGAGGGGTACTCCGAGGCCTTCGGGTAGCCGGAACCGTAGAGCGCGGCGCTGTCACCCGTGGGCTTGACGATGGTCGCGCCGTGCGCCGGCATCGTGTTGCGGCCGCCCGGGTTGTAGAACCACACCTTCGACCCGCTGAACCAGATCGCGGTCCAGTCGCCGCTGACACCGGCCACGACGAACTGCTGCCCGTCCTCGACGGTGCTTCCCCAGTCGTTGATCTCGTCCGTGCCCTTGCCGTCGGCGCCCGGGTGCACGGCAGGGTCCGCGAAGAGCGGTGCCTTGGCGTCCGGGGCGGTGCGCACAGGCACGAAGTTGGCCGGCTCCGTGCGGTCGGTGCAGGCGGTGGTCTTGCCGCTGGGGTCCTCGGCCGGGCAGACGTGCACCGTCTGCGGGTTGCCGTCGAACGGCGGTGTGATCGTCACCGCGGAACCCACCTCGGGGGTGCGCCCCGTCCGCGTGCCGTAGCCGGCGCCGACCATGCCCATGAAGCGCGACCAGTCCCAGTACGGGCCCGGGTCCCAGTGCATGCCCGCCACGTAACTGTCCAGCGGCCCCGGTACGTTGTCGTGGCCGATGACGTGCTCGCGGTCCAGCGGGATGTCGTACTTCGCCGCCAGGTACTTCACCAGCTCGGCCGTCGCCTTGTACTGCGTCTGCGGGTACCAGCTCGCGCCCTGGGCCGCGAAGCCCTCGTGCTCGATGCCGATCGAGTGCATGTTGAACCAGTAGTTGCCCGCGTGGTAAGAGATGTCCTTGTCGGGCGTCATCTGCGTGACGGCGCCGTCCGACGCGCGCATCACGTAGTGCGCCGAGTCGGCGCCGCCGTTCTTCTGGAACGTGTCGATCGCGGCCTGGTACGACGACTCCGTGTCGTGGATGACGATGTACTTGATGTCGACACCGTCGCCCGGCCGGTTCGCGACCTGGCCGGCGGAGGCGGCCGCGGGCAGGAACGTGCAGTCCACGGTGGTGGGGCACTCGGGGGTGACGGTGGACTTGGCCGCCTTCAGCTTCAGCTCGGACAACTGCCCCGTCGAGGGGCGCACCGAAGGCTTGGCCGCGAGCTTCAGGCTCTGCCCGTCCTGCGTCTTGCGGCTGACACCCGACGTGACGGACTTGAAGACCCGGTCGGCGAACAGCCCGGCGGCCTTCTGGTCGGGCGACTGGCTGTAGCGTGCCACCGCCCCGTACCAGGCCGCAGGGTCGGACGGGGTGCCGCCGGTCAGCTTCTTCTCGTACGACGCCAGCAGCGCCGCGCCACCGCGGATGTTGGCGCGGTCGTCGGTGCGCAGGTCGTTCTCGGACACGCCCGTGAGCTTCGCCGCCGCGGTCAGCGTGTGCAGGGCGGGGCTCGACGTCAGCGACGCGATGTCACCGCGCCCCGCAGCGCCCGCGGCGCCGCCCGCCATCATCTTGGCGGTGACGTCCGTCAGGTTCATCGGGCCGTAGCCGCCCGACGTGTTGTACTGGCCGCCGTGCGCGTCCCACAGCGACTCCTGGTAGGAGACGCCGAGGAGGACATCGAGCGGCACGTGGAACTCCTTCGCCGCGTCCGCGAAGTCCGCCTGTCTCTCCTGCGTACCGGAGCCGCCCGTCAGGGCCGCCTGGGCAGACGGCAGTGCCACCAGACACCCCGCGGCCACCGCGGCACCTGCCACTGTCCCGACCAGCAATTTGCGAGGCTTCTTCTTGTGTGCAGACTTTCGCAAGGAATTTCGGTCGTGTCCCTTGGAGTGGTGTAGCCGATCACGATAGGGGTGTGCGCCCGGGGCGCGCGGCGGGCTGTGCTTCGCTCCCTGCCCGGCAGACGGGTCACCATGCAACTCTCCCTGGTAGAAGGCCAATTCAACCAGGAGGTGCATGGTGGCCCTGTCTCAGCATGACGTACTTCGACTGCTGGAGTCACTGCGTTCGGCGGACGGGCTTGAACTCGTCCGGTCGGTGGCCGAGCGGATGCTGCAGGAACTGATCGAGGTCGAGGCAACGTCGAGGATCGGTGCGGAGTGGAACGAGCACACCGAGACCCGCACAGCACTACGCAATGGGCATCGCGACAAGACGCTGACCACCCAGGCCGGCGACCTGGACCTGGCGATACCCAAGCTGCGCTCGGGCAGCTTCTTCCCCAGCCTGCTGGAGCGGCGTCGCCGTATCGACCAGGCCCTGTTCGCCGTCATCATGGAGGCCTACGTCCACGGCGTGTCCACCCGGTCGGTCGACGACCTGGTCAAGGCACTCGGAGCCGACAACGGGGTCTCCAAGAGCGAGGTCTCACGGATCTGCTGCGACCTGGACACCCAGCTGACCGCGTTCCGCACCCGGCCCCTGGACCATGTCCGCTTCCCCTACATTTATCTCGACGCCACCTACTGCAAGGCCAGGGTCGCGCACCAGATCGTCTCGCGGGCCGTGGTGATCGCCACTGGTATCACCGAGGACGGCGGTCGGGAAGTCCTGGGCGTGATGGTCGGTGATAGCGAGACCGAGGTGTTCTGGACCCAGTTCCTGCGCTCCTTGCGCGAACGCGGTCTGGGAGGCGTCCGGCTCGTGCTCGGCGACCACCATGCGGGCCTGGTCAACGCGATCCGCAAAGTCATGATCGGCGCGGCCTACCAGCGCTGCCGGGTCCATTTCCTGCGCAACGTCTTCAGCGTGATCCCCAAAGACGCGGGCGAGATGGTAGCCGCCACGATCCGGACCATCTTCGCCCAGCCCGATCACGACGCAGTCCGCCAGCAACTCGACACCGTCGCCGACATGCTCGGACAGCAATTCCCCCAGGTCAAGCAGATGCTCCTGGACGCCAAAGACGACCTCACCGCTTTCGCCGCCTTCCCGGAACGGCACTGGAAGAAGATCCAGTCCACGAACCCACTGGAGCGAGTCAACCGCGAGATCAAACGCCGTGTCGACGTCGTCCAGGTTTTTCCCAACGACGGCGCCCTCTTGCGGCTGGTCACCGCCGTGCTCTTCGAGATGCACGACGAATGGATCGCCTTCCCCCGCCGCTACCTCCCCGAAGGCAGCATGGAGAAGATCTACCCCGACGCGCCCCCCGAAAGCGCCCCCGCACTCCCCAACACCCCCAACACGACCACCGAATGATCGGCTACACCACTCCAAGGGACACGACCGGAATTTCCCTCGATAAAGCGCTTCTTGGTGCGTTGTCAGGCGGTGCCCGGCTCGATGCGGCACCACCGCGGTCGTGACAACGTCGTCAACGTATCAAGTTGATCAGAGGCGCCCGGAGGTGGACCGGAACGCCAAGAGGTGCCGTGAAACGCCTGGTCGCAGGCGTCTGACCGGCGCTCCCGCGCACCGGAAAGGGTAGGGCGGCGGCTAACCGGACCCCGTCGCTCGCGGGGTCGCACCCCGCCCACCCGCGCCGGACACAACAGCCTCACAGGATCTCTCCAACGCGCCGTGAGGCGGCCGGCAGAGGGCTGCCCGAGCCGCCGGGTGAGAGGCGGCTCGAGATGGAGTTCATGCCCGGCGGCCGGCCGCCGAAGCCGTGGGCTCACGCGTCTGCACCATGTGTGTACGTTGTCCACACGTGGAAATCCGTGGCGTGAGACGCCATCCGTATACGCTGGGACCATGACGGAAAACGCGGCTGCCCCGGTCGGCCCCATGGTCACCGGCTCCGAGATCGCTCGGATGGCCGGAGTCACCAGGGCCGCTGTCTCCAACTGGCGCCGTCGCTATGACGACTTTCCCGCGCCATCGGGTGGCGCTGTGAACAGCCCCCTGTACGCCCTCGCCGATGTCCAGGCGTGGCTGGACAAGCAGCGCAAGGGGCAGGAGGTGTCGCCCGAGGTCGAGCTGTGGCAGGCCATGCGCGCCGCGTACGGGGAGCAGATGGTCACCGGTCTGGCTCAGGCGGCCGGGGTGCTGGCGGGCAAGCGTGGATCCGGCCTGCCGCGCGAGGTTGCCAACCGGCTGCGCAAGCCGGCCAGGACCGAAGCGCCCGTCGACCTCTTGGACGGCTTGGTGGAACGGTTCATGGACTCGGCCCGGCGAGCCGGGTCCGACCAGGTGACCTCCGCACGCGTGGTGCGTGCCGTCCGCCACTTCGCCCCTGAACTGACGTCCGCGGCCACAGTCTTCGACCCCGCGTGCGGTATCGGGACGCTGCTCCTGTCCGTCTCCGCGGCCGCCGGGGCCCGCTGCCGCGGGCAGGAGATCGACGCCGACAGTGCTCGTCTCACCCAGCTTCGTGCCGGTCTCGCGGGCAGGTCCCAGGTGTCCGTCGAGGCGGGAGACTCGCTGCGCGCGGACGCCTGGCCGGATGTACGGGCCGACCTGGTCGTCTGCGACCCGCCGACCGGCGCGACCGACTGGGGACGGGACGCATTGCTGCTCGACGCCCGCTGGGAACTGGGCACCCCGTCCAAGGCCGAAGGGGAGCTGGCCTGGCTGCAGCACGCCTACGCGCACACCAGGCCGGGCGGTCAGGTCCTCATGGTCATGCCTGCCTCCGTCGCCTACCGAAAGGCGGGGCGGCGCATCCGGGCGGAGCTGGTGCGCCGGGGCATCGTGCGCCAGGTCGTCGCGTTGCCGCCTGGAACGGCCGCCTCGCACTCCCTGCCCATCCACCTCTGGTGCCTGCGGCGCCCGGACACGGCGGTCGGCACGGACACCGATCACACCGTGCGCATGATCGACCTGACCGGCAACAGTCCCGACAGCGGCCTCGAGCCGCGCCCCGAGCAGGTCGCCGACGTACCTCTGATCGAGCTCCTGGGCGAGTCCGTCGATCTGACCCCCGGAAGCCACATGCGGTCCCGGCATCGCGACTTCCCCGGCGAGTACGCGGCCCTGAGCGCGGAGCTGGAGGACCGCGTGCGCCGGCTCGCCGCGCTGCTGCCCGAGCTCGCACCGGGCGGCGCGCCGGGCCCGCTGGACGGTGCCAGCACCAGCGTCGCGGACCTCGCGCGCGCCGGCCTCGTCGCGTTCGACGACCAGGAACCGGTGTCGGTCAGCGACCAGCTCGACACGGACTACCTGCAGGGGTTCCTGCGCAGCAGCGCCAACGTCCGCCGTTCGACGACGAGCAGCGGGACCTTCCGCCTGGACGCGAGGGGCGCGCGCGTCCCTCGCATGGGCATCGACGAGCAGCGGCGGTACGGCTCCTCCTTCCGCGCCCTGTCGGAGTTCGAGAAGGAGACGCGCGCCGTGCAGGAGCTGAGCCGGCGGCTCGCCGGCATCGCCCGTGACGGCCTCGCCACGGGCGCCCTGGCCCCGCGCATGTGAGGACGGTCGCGAGCCCGCCGGATGGTCATCACCCGGAGGAGATTACACGGCCGGAGGCAGGAACGGGCTGGGCACCCCGTGCCACGTCACGCTCAACGCCTCACGAGCGCGTGTGCAGGCGACGAAGAGCAGGCAGCGCTCCCGCAGCAGGTCGGCGTCGTGCTGCAGTGGGTCCGCCTCGCGCGGAGTGATCTCCCGGGCGAACGGAAGCGTTCCCTCGCCCACGTCGAGGACGGACACCGCCCGGAACTCCAGCCCCTTCATCGCGTGCATGGTCGCCAGCCGCACACCCTCGGCGCCGTGCGTGACCTGGCCCTTGACCCGCAGCACCGGTACGCCCGCGGCCTTCAGCTTCTCCTCCGCCGCGTCCAGCGAGAGGTTGAAGCGCGCGCACACGCCGATCTCACGCGGCGCGAGGCCCTCTGCCAGCAGCGCTTGGACGTCGGCCACCAGCGCCTCGGTCTCTCCCTGCCGGGTCGGGTAGCCCTGCGCCCGAGGGCGCCGGCCGTGCAGCAGGGAGCGGTAACCGGCCAGCGAGTCCGATCCCTCGCCCTCCAGCGCCTCGACGGTGACGGGCGCGAGGAGCCGCGCCGACCAGGCCAGGACCTCCTCGGTGGACCGGTAGTTGACGCGCAGCCGGAAGCTGCGGCCCGCCGTGGCGATGCCCAGCGAGCCGAGCGAGACCCGGGAGTCGTAGATCCGCTGGTGGGGGTCACCGGTGACGAACAGGTCGTCGGGCCCCGGCTGCGCGGCCGCACGCAGCACACGCCACTGCGCGGGGTGCAGGTCCTGCGCCTCGTCCACCACGACATGCGCGTACGGGGCCGGCTCGCCGTCAAGTAGCCGCGCCGCGCGGGCGCAGACGCGCAGGTACGTGGTCTCACCGCGGTCGCGCAGCAGCTTCTCGAACCGTTCGACGCCCTCCCACACCTGCCTGCGGCGCGCGGGCCCGAGCCCGGTGCCGCGGCCGCGGCGCTGCGCCCCGAGGTAGGCGTCGAGATCGTGGATGTCCTGGCCCAGGACGACATGCCGGTACTCCTGGGCCATGAACCGGTCCGTGAACGGCAGATCGAGCTGCTTGACGACCTTCGCCCACAACTGCCGCTGGTCCCGGTCGCCGATCGGCTTGGGCACCCCGGCCGATGAGGCGCGTACGACGCCGTTCGCGTAGGCGTCGACCGTCGTCACGTCGACCCGTGCCAGCAGCTCCTCCTCATCGTCGAGGAGCAGGCCGAGCATGTCCCGCAGGCCCGCGGCGAGCGCGTTCGTGTACGTGGTGAGCAGGATGCGCCCGCTGCCCGAACCACCCAGCAGGTGCTTGACCCGGTGCAGCGCGGCCACCGTCTTGCCCGTGCCGGGGCCGCCGGTCACCTGGACCGGGCCGCTGTACGAGGTGCGGTAGGCCACGCGCCGCTGGGAGGGGTGGAGGAAGACCCGCCAGGCGTCGAACGGCTTCTCCAGCACCTCCTCCAGCTCGTGGCCACCGGTGATCAGCCGGATCCGGGCCGGGGTGTTGGCGATGACCGTGGCCAGGTCCTCGACCGGCTCGGCGGGCGCGTCGGCGGGCCGACGCACGGCGACGACGTCCCGGTACACCTCTTCCGGGCCGAAGCCCTCGGCGAGGTACTGCAGCACCTCGAGCTGGTCCTCGGGCAGGAGTGTGGAGAACGCCTCGAGCTGTGCCTTGTCGGCCAGCGAGCGCGCGGCGCGCAGCACCTGGTCGTCGATGCCGAGCTCGCGCAGTGTGCCGTCGGAGACGTCCGCGAACAGCAGGCGGTCGGCCGTGCGCGCGGCGCTCTCGTACAACGGCGTCAGCTCGTCGAGGGCGACGGCGTTGCGGACCTCCAGGGCCCGGGTCGCCGAGTTCGCGCTGTACAGGCGTTTCGCCGCCCAGGTGTAGGCGTCGTCGTGCGGCAGGACGTGGACCAGCAGGAACACGCCGCTGCCGTCGTCGGGGGCGAGCACGACACCACGCCAGAAGTCGGTGATGCGGATGGTGCGCATCCGCGGGTCGCGTGCCTTGTCGACGGATTCGAGGTGCAGGCCCTTGTCGGCGTTCAGTTCGGCGGCGCTCATCGCCTGGAACTTCGCCATGGCCTTGCGCACTCCGGCCCTGACCGGTTTCTCCAGGGCGTCGTAGCCGTCCCAGAAGCTCTGGGCGAAGGCGAGCCGGGGCATGGGCGCTTCCTCTCTGCGGGGCGGGCTGGGGCGGGGCCGGTGTCCGGCGTCCGCCCGGCGGTTCTCGGTGGTACGGGTCAGTCGGGTAACGGGGCGCCCCCGGCGAGCTGCTCGGCCAGCTCCCCGAGCGTGGCCAGCAGTTGCCGGGGTTCGCCGGCGAGGTCGAGGCTGTGCTGGTACAGCCGCGTCCGCCGTCCGTCAGGCCCCGCCGGTGTCCCCCGCACCTCGTGTACGCGCCGGGGCAGCCGCCCCGCCGCGTACACCAGATGGGCCTCACGCAGCCCGAGCACGGTGGCGTACGCGAGGGCCTGGTACAGGTCGGCGTTGGGCAGCCCGTCGGCCCTCTCGACCTTGTACTTGGCGTCGACGACGGCGAGCGGCGTGCGGCCGTCCCCGGTGCGGACGACGAGATCCGGGCGGATCCCGACGACGCCGGCCGTGTCGAGGTGGTGCGGGTCCTGGAGACGCGCCGTCAGCCCCCGCTCCCGCAGCGCCTCGCGCAGGGCGACCGTCACGAAGTCCTCGAACAGCTGGTTCATGTCCAGCAGGAAACCGTCCACGGCGAGCGGCTCGGAATCGGGCGGGCGGTGTTCGGGCGACGAGCCGCGCAGCACCGCCTCGGCGAGGCGGAGCGCGGGCTGGTAGCGGGCGTTGAGGCGCGACGGCTGCCAGCGCGGCAGCTCCTGCCCCCGCACGAGCGGCAGCGCGTCGGCGAGCCGCACACGCTGGTGGCCGAGGCGCCGCCGCACTGGCCCGGGAACGCCCGGTAGCCGCAGCAGCCGCTCCGCCGCCGCGCGCAGCAGGCGGTTCTCGGCGATGTCGGCGGTGTACGCGTCGTACGTGATCTCCACGGGGGGCGTGCGGCCGAAGTGCCGCCGTATCTGCTCGGCCTCGCGCAGCCGGCCGCGTAGAACCAGCGCGGACTCCTCCATCTCGCGGTAGCCCTGCAGGACGCCCTGACGCAGCGCCGCGTCGATCTGCCGTTCCACGGCGTGCGCGAGCGCCGGCACGACGTCGTCGTACGCACCGGTGTCGACGGTGCCCTCCCCGCGCTCGCGCCAGGCGCGCGCCGGGTCGAGGCTGAAGCCGAGGAGGAAGAACAGCCTCCGCACCGGGGTCTTGGGCGCGATCCGCACGACCGGGCCGCCTGGCACCCGTACGGCGCCGACGCGGCTCCCCGCCCGCAGTAGCCAGTGCCCGGCCGTGCCCGGGTCGGGGGCCGCGCTCTGCAGGATGCCGGAGGCGGCCAGCGCCAGCCCGGCCTCCGCACTCAGCGGCATGGACACGGCGGGCCCGTACTCGCGCAGGGCCACCTCGGGCGCGGCGGTCTCCGCCGCAGCCATCATCCCCGGCCCGGTCAAAGGTCCGACTGCCGCAGCGCGTCGAGGCCGTAGCGTCCGGCGATGTCGAGCCCCTCGCCGTAGTGGTGCTCCTCGAGCAGCGGCAGGATCTTCGTGCGCCAGGCCCGTTCAAGACCCCCGTCGCGGTACACGCCGGGCTTCATCAGGTACGAGGGACCGACGGCGAAGTCGGCGTCCTCCACGCGCGCGTTGAGTGCGTCGAGGAGCCGCGCCGGCTCCGCTTCCCGCCCCTCGCGCTCCAGCCAGCGCCCCAGCAGGCCCGCGGTCGGCTCGGCGCGCGGCGACAGCTCCAGGAAGGCGAAGCGGCGCCGCATCGCCGCGTCGACCAGGGCGATCGACCGGTCGGCGGTGTTCATCGTGCCGATGACGAACAGGTTGGGCGGCAGCGCGAAGTCGTCTCCCGAGTAGGTGAGGCGTACCGTCCGCTCGCGGTACTCCAGCAGGAAGTACAGCTCGCCGAAGACCTTGGCCAGGTTGGCGCGGTTGATCTCGTCGATGATCAGGAAGTGCGGCAGGTGCCGGTTGCCCTCGCGCGAGGCGAGATCGGCCAGCTCCCGCAGCGGGCCCGCGGTCAGCCGGAACGCCACCTCGCGCGTCTCGGGATCCTCGACCGGCCTGAATCCCTCGAAGAAGTCCTCGTAGGCGTACGACGGGTGGAACTGTACGATCTTGACCTGTTCGGGACCGCCGCCGAAGTACTCGGCGAGCCGCACCGCCATGTACGTCTTGCCGGTGCCCGGCGGCCCGTAGAAGATCACCTGCTTATCGTCGAGCAGGATCTCCCGCACCTCGTCCAGCCATCCCCGGTCGTGGACGAGGAGTTCGGTCGCGAACTCCTCGCTGATACCGGGCAGCGACAGGTCGCGCTGCGCCGGTCTCGGCTCGGCGCCCCCCTCGCCGGCCGGGCCGTCCACCACGGGCGGTGTCTCGTCCGCCTGCCCGCTGATGCCGTCAAGCGCCTCCAGGACGCTGGTCAGGTCGACGACGTCGTGCTGGACGGAGAGCTTCTGCTGCACTTCGCCCGGCAGTTCCTCGTACGCGTGGCTGTTGGGCGACCAGGCCACACTCCTGCGCAGGTTGGACAGCCCGCCGGGCGATGCGGTCTGCGCCGCGTCACCGGTGATGCGCCCCACGTACAGCCGGCCGTCCCCTATGGTCGCCACCGCGTCCCCGACGCGCATCTGCGTCAGGAAGGCGTGCAACTCATCGACGAGGCCACGCTTCTGGCTGTACGAGGCCGACCCCTCGTACCCGTCCTCGACGAAGCGGCGCAGCGCGCTCTTCGTCGGGTCGTTCTCCTCAAGCAGCGGCAGGTGCGCGGCGGACAGCGAGACGCACCCGTCCTCGAGCCACAACTGCCGCACCAGGTTGTGCCCCGAGACGTTGGACCCGCGCACCAGCCACGCCTTGCGCGGCGGACGCCACCCGGTGGACAGGTAGTCGGCGAGCGGATGGCCCTCCGCGGTGCGCCAGGACTCGGGCCCGGAGGCGTCGTACCCGTACACGAGCGCGGCGGCGGCCGAGGAGGAGTTGCACACGACGTCGCGGGCGGTCACCCAGCGCGGTGCGGCGAGGGGCTCACCGCAGGCGCCGGGCGCGTCGACGAGCCCCCCGCTCGCCCGCAACTCCTCGCGCACGCGGCGCCCGTGGTTGCCGAGTCCCGGCCAGGCCTCCGCGGCCACGAACGAGCCTTCCACCAGCACGAACTTGTGCGTGCCGTTGCCCCCGAACTCGGCGAGCAGATGCCCGCGCGCCTCGCCGCCGTCCTTCGGGAGCACGATGCGGAACTCGGGCGCGCCTGGCAGCCGGTCGAGGGGCGGCATGGACGACCTCCGGGCACGGGACAAGGCTTCACGGACACCGTGCAGTCTACGTGTTGACGCTGTCAATCGACACGCGTCAATGGCCAGGCGCTGTGCTGTCGGCGGTGATCGCCTGGGCGAGTTCGGCGATGGTGGGGTGGTCGAAGATGGTGGCGAGGGGCACCTCGATGCCGAGGTGGTCGCGGATGCGGGTGGCGATGCGGGCGGCCTGCAGGGACTGGCCGCCGAGGTCGAAGAAGTCGGCGGCGCGGGTGAGGTCGTCCCGGTCGAGCACCTCGCGCCAGATCTCCGCCAGCGCGGCCTCGGTGCCGTCCTCGAACACGGCGGCCTGCGTGTTCTGCCCCGGCCGGCCGTCGGTGGCGGTGAGCGCGGCGCGGTCGAGTTTGCCGTTCGCGGTCAGCGGCAGCGCGTCGAGGGCGGCGAAGCGGTCCGGGACGAGGTGCGCGGGCAGTTGTTCGCGGGTGCGGGCGCGCAGGGCGGCAAGGAACCCGGCGTACCCGGTGGCGGCCCCGGGTGCGGTGGCGGTCTCGGGGACGATGTGGGCGACGAGTTGGGCGGTGTCGCTGCGTTTGCCGTCCAGGGTGACGGCGGCGTCCCTGACGTGCGGGTCGCGGCGCAGGGTCTCCTCGATCTCGGCCGGGTCGATTCGGTAGCCGCGCTTCTTCAGCTGCCCGTCGGCGCGGCCGAGGAAGTCGATGGTGCCGTCGGGCCGGCGCAGCGCCAGGTCGCCGGTGGCGTAGAGGCGGCCGCCGCGCGCCCAGGGGTCGGGTACGAAGCGTTCCGCGGTGAGTGCGCTGTCGCCGAGGTAGCCGCGGGCCAGGCCAAGACCGCCTGCGTACAGGTGCCCCGGGGTGTCGTGGGGCACGGGCCTCAGGTCGTCGTCCAGGATCTCCACCCAGGTGCCGGGCACGGGGCGGCCGACGGGGATGCGAGTGTGCCGGGTGTCCTCGAGGGTGACGGTGTGGCAGGCGGTGAAGGTGGTGGCCTCGGTGGGGCCGTAGCCGTTGACGAGCCGGCTCCCGGGTGCGGCCTCGAGAAAGCGGCGGGCCTGGGTGGGTGACATGGTGTCGCCGCCGCTGAGCAGTTGCCGTATGCCGGTGAGGTCGTCGAGGTGTTCGTCGACCATCACGTTGAACAGTCCCGCCGTGAGCCAGCTCACGGTGACTTCTTCGCGACGCAGCAGGGCGGCCGTGTCACCGACGGAGAGGGGGCCGGGCGGGCCGATGACCAGGCGTGCCCCGTTGGCCAGGGCGCCCCAGATCTCGAAGGTGGCGGCGTCGAAGGACGGGGACGACAGATGGGACAGGACCTGGGTGGAGTCCAGGTTGACGTAGCCGGGGTTGTCGACGAGGCGGACGATGCCGCAGTGGCGGACGGCGACGCCCTTGGGGGTGCCGGTGGACCCGGAGGTGAACATGATGTAGGCGAGGTCGTCCGGGTGGGTGGCGGCGTCCGCCGCCGGCGGTGCGGTGCCGTGTTCCGGGTCCGGCGGTTCGTCGATCCGGATGCGGGTGGTGCCGTCGTCGGGGAGCCGGCCGGTGAGGGCGGTACGGGTGACGAGGGTGTGGATGCCGGCGGTCTCCACCATGGTGTGCAGCCGGGCCGGCGGGTACTCGGGGTCGAGTGGCACGTAGCAGCCGCCCGCCTTGAGTACGGCGATGAGAGCGGTGACGAAGTCGGCGGAGCGTTCCAGGAAAACGCCGACTGGGCTGCCGCGGTGCACGCCCGCGGTGCGCAGCCGGGCGGCGAGACGGTCCGCGCCGGCGTTCAGGCGGCCATAGCTGAGGTGGGTTCCGTCGCTGGTCAGCGCGGTTCTGTCGGGAGTGGCGAGCGCGTGTGCGGTGAACATCTCGTGCACGGAGAGGTCGACGCAGAGCGCCTGATCCGCGGGGCGGTCGGCGGGCGGGTCGGTGGGGCGGTGGCTGCGCCCGCCCTGGGCGGTGTGAAGGTCGATGCGCATGTCAGTGGTTGTGCTCTCCGTGGGGTGCCGGGCGGGTGGGTTCTGAGAACAGGTCGGCGAGCAGGAGGTCGGGGCCGGGGCCGGGGCCGTGGAGGCAGGTGGCGGCGGTGTCGGTGACGGTGCCGGCGTGCGGAGTGCCGGGGCCGTTGGCGGTGGCATGGGCGAGTTCGGGCCACAGGGCGGCGAGGCGGTGGCGGGCAGAGGTGCAGGCAAGGTCGGCGAGGGGGAGGCCCTGGGGGTCACCGTCGGCGGCCATGGCGGCGGCGCGGGCGAGGACGAGTGACATGGCGAGGAGTTCGTTGCCGATCCGGCCGAGGGTGGCGGTGAGGCGCTGCTGGGCGAAGAGGTCACTCATGGTGTGCCGGCCAGTCAACTCATGGCAGGTTGCGGCGAGTCGGCGGGCCTGATCTTGGACAGCACTCAGATGCTCTTGGCATGCGGTGCTCAGCTCGGGGGCTTCGGTCGCGGACTGCCGGGCGTCGGCCTCGGTGTGCCCGGCGGGGGCGGGAGTGGGGTTCTCGTACCAGCAGGTGTGCAGCGCGGTCTCGGCGGACCAGCGGTCGACCATGAAGTCGACGCCGCCTGCGACGCGCAGGGCCCGCGCGTCGCGGAAGTAGCGTTCCACGGGCAGCGGGCGGGCGCCGCGGCGGGCCTTGCTGGCGGCGGTCTCGTAGCCCTCCGCACCGAGCAGGGACACGGTGCGGTCGATGGCGCGCCAGCAGGCGGTGGACGTGAGGTTCTTGGCCGCGGTGAGTTCGGGCCGGCTGTCGCCGGTGCGGTGGGCCTTGAGGGCCCAGGTCATGACGGTGTCAATGGTGAAGACGTCCGCGGCGGTCTCGGCGACCTGCCGCTGGATCTCCTCGTAGGTGCCGAGGCCGCGGCCGTCGATGATGCGGCGGCTGGTGAAGTCGCGGGACCAGCGCAGGCAGAGCCTTGCGGTGGCCAGGGCGGGCGGTGCGATGACCAGGATGCGGCCGAGGGCGGCGAGTTGACCGAGGTCGGTGGGGCGGAACAGGTCCTCTTCGGCTTCGGCGTCGGGTGCCGGGCGGGCGTGGGCGGTGTCGCGTTCCCCGGGACGCATCCGCCAGCCGTCCTCGCCCTGAGGCATGAGGTGGTGGGCGGGGACGCGCACCCGGTCGAGGCGCAGGTTGCCGATCGTGGCGCCGTGCAGGCCCATGAACTCGTGCTGCCCTGCGACCTCGAAGCCGTCCATGGAGCTGTCGACGAAGAAGAGGCGGACCTCTTCGCTGCCGTCGGGGTGCCGGAGTGTGGCGGAGACGTCCATGAGTTCGGCCTGGGTGCCGTTGCCGATGAAGACCTTCTCGCCGGTGATCTCGTAGCCGGTGCCGTCCTCGGTGGGGACCGCGGTGGTGGCGCGGTGTTCGTTGGCGGTGCCGATGGGTTCCGCGTCGGCGCCGGCTGAGACGATGCCGCCGCGGGTCCGCTCGGTGATCATGTCCTTGAGGGGCCCTTCGGACAGCAGCGGCAGATAGGTACCGGAGCCGAAGCCGTTGGTGATGGCGAGGCTGAAGGCGATGGGTATGGACCAGCCGGCCGCGGCCTGGATGACGCGGAACGCATTGTGCGGACTGAGGCCGAGGCCGCCGAGGTCGGCTCCGGCCATCAGGCCGAGGAAGCCGCCCTTGCGGAGGGCCTCGGTGAGGGTGTCGGGCAGCCGGCCGGTGCGTTCGATCTCCTCGGGGTCGGTGTGTTCGCGCAGCAGTGCCTCGAGTTCCGCGATGGTCTCGTCGCCGCGGGCGTGTTCCGCGGCAGTGGGTTCAGGGAAGGACCGGAGCCGCCGCCATGGGACGCACCCCTGGTACAGCTCGTGCAGTGGGCTTGGGAAGGGCGCGGCGGAGGGCTGCGAAGAACTCATCGGGGCGCTCCCGGAAGTAGAAGTGGTCGCCGGGGAAGAGGCGGAAGTCGAAGGGGCCCGTGGTGTAGTCCCGCCAGGCCCTCAGGTCGCTGGTGCGCTCGTCGTCGTCGCTGCCGCCGAAGACGGTGATGGGGCAGGTCAGCGGGGGACGGGGGCGGTGCCGGTAGCCGCTGACGATGTCGAGGTCGCCGCGGAGCGCGACGAGGAGCATTTCGCGCAGTTCGGGATCCTCGTGGATGTCGGCGCTGACGGGGCCGTGGGTGCGTTCGATGGCCTCGACGAGTTCCGCGCCGTCCAGGCCGTGGAGTGACGCGTTGCGCCGCAGGGCGTGCGGGGCGGCGGTGGCGGACAGAACGAGGGCCTGCGGGCCCGGCCGGCCGCGTTCCCGCAGCGCCTGGGCCGCCTCGTAGGCGACGAGGGCGCCGAGGCTGTGGCCGAAGAAGACGCAGGGTTCGCCGAAGTCGACGTGGGTGAGGAGCGCGTCGACGAGTTCCGCCATGTCCGTGTGAGGGGCTTCGGAGATGCGGCTGCCGCGGCCGGGTGCCTGGATGCCCCAGATCTCGGTGTCGGGGAGGCAGGAGGCCCAGCGCATGTACTCGCCGGGCGAGCCGCCGCTGTGCGGGAAGCAGTACATGCGCAGGGCGGCGGGAGCATGGCGGGGTCTGGTCAGGGCCCAGCGGGGGCGTACGGATGTCACGGGGTCACCTCTTCGGTGTGCTCGGCGGTGTCTGGGCGTGGGGCTGCGTGGTTTGCGGGGGAGTGCCGGCCGTCGCGTCGGCGAGCACTTCGGCGAGGCGGGCCACGGTGGGGGCACGGAACACCATGCGCACGGAGAGTTCGGCACCGAGTTCGACGCCGGCCAGCTTGCAGTACTGGGCCGCGACCAGCGAGTCCCCGCCGTAGTCGAAGAAGTTGTCGTGCCGGCCGACCTGGTCGACGCCGAGTACCTGGCCGAAGGCGGCGGCGAGAGCCTCCTCCACGCGGCCGATGGCCGGCTCGTACTTCTCGCCGAGGTCGGGTCGGGCGAACTCGACTGCCGTGGCAGGTTGCCGCGGTGCTGTGGTGCCCTCGTCCGCGGGGGCCAGAGAGGCCGGGGCGGGCGCGGCCAGCCGGAACCGCTGTCGTTCGAAGGGGTAGGTCGGCAGCGGGGTACGGCGCCGCTGCTCTCCGGAGTGGACCTGCTCCCAGTCGATGTCGGCGCCCTCGAGCCAGACTCGCCCGAGGGCGTGCATCATGGAAGTGCCGCTGCCGGTGGCGTCGATGGCGTGCGGCAAGCTCCACGCGGTGGGTCGTGTGGGCCCGCACGCGGGGTGGCGGCGGGCCAGCGTGGTGAGGGTGCGCCCGGGGCCGACCTCGAGCAGCAGGTGGTCGCCGGAAGCGAAGAGGGTGCGCAGCGCCTCGTCGAAGCGGACGGTGTGCCGAAGGTGCCCCGACCAGTAGGAGGGGTCGCAGGCCTGCTCCCTGGTGACGAGGCTGCCGGTGCGGTCGGAGATCCACCGGGTGGTGGGCGGGCGCAGGGTGACCCCGGCGACGCTCCTCTCGAAGTCCGCCATGGCCGGTTCGACGAGTACGGAGTGGGCCGCGGCGTTGATGTGCAAGGGCCTGGACTCGACGCCTTCGCCGGTGAGACGGGCGTGGAGGGCGGCGATGTCGGCGGCGGTTCCGGTGACGACGCACTGCTGGGGCCCGTTGATCGCGGCGATGGACACGGGGGGCGGCAGCATCGGTGCGAGGGTGTCCGCGGGTAGCGGTACGGCGAGCATGCTGCCGTCGGGGAGTTCGTCGAGGATGCGGCTGCGGGTGAGGACGAGCCGGAGGGCGTCGGGAAGGTCGAGGACGCCGGCGGCGGTGGCGGCCGCATAGGCGCCGAGGCTGTGGCCGAGCACGATGTCCGGGTGGACGCCCCAGGAGCCCCACAGTTCAGTCAGGGCGGCCTGTACGGCGAACACCGCGACCTGGCTGACGCGCATCGTGGCGAGCTGTGCGGCGGCCGCCTCGCGTGCGGTGTCCGGGGCGTACAGCACCCGGCGCAGGTCGGTGCCGAGGAGGGGCGCGGCGAGTTCGGCGCATTCGTCCAGGGTTTCGCGGAAGACCGGCTCGTGCTCGTGGAGTTCGCGGGCCATGCCGAGGTGCTGGCCGCCCTGCCCCGGGAAGAGGAACGCGACGGGGCGGGGCTGGTCGGGTCCGGTGCCGGTGCGGAAACCCTCCTGGTCGCCCGAGGTGAGGTCCCGGGCGGCGCCGGCTCGGTCCAGGGCGACGGTGAACCCGCGGTGGGCGAGGGCGGCCCTGCCGGTCTGCAGGGTCCAGGCCGCATCGTCCAGGGGAGCCGCGCCCGGGTCCCGGAGTGCGTCGGCGAGGCGCCCGGCGGCCGCCTTCAGGGCGCTGGGGGTGCGGGCGGACAGCGGCAGGATCTGGTAGGGGCGTCCGGGCCGGTGCGGCGGGGCGGGCGGGGCCTCGGCCAGCACGACGTGGGCGTTGGTGCCGCCGATGCCCAGGGAGTTGACGGCGGCCAGGCGCGGCGCCGCACCCCGCGGCCAGGGCTCGTTGGCGGAGCTGATGCGGAATGGGGTCGCCGGCAAGTCCAGGTCGGGGTTGGGTGTGGTGAAGTGGGCTGTACCGGGGATGAGTTGCTCACGCAGGGCGAGGGCGGCCTTGATGAGTCCGATGACGCCCGACGCGGCGTCGGTGTGGCCGATATTGCTCTTCACGGACCCCAGTACGCAGCTGCCCGGGGCGCCGGGCCGGTCGCCGTAGGCCTTGGTCAGGGCGCGGACCTCGATGGGGTCGCCGACGGGAGTGCCGGTGCCGTGGGCTTCGAGGTAGCCGATGTCGGCGGGGGTGGTGCCGGCGACGAGATGGGCGGCGGTGACGGCGGTGCTCTGCCCGTCGACGCTGGGTGCGGTGAAGCCGGCCTTCGCGGCACCGTCGTTGGTGACGGCCGAGCCGCGGAGCACGGCGTGCACATGGTCCCCGCCGCGCAGGGCGTCCTCGAGGCGTTTGAGGACGACGACCCCGGCGCCGTCGCTGGAGACGGTGCCGGTGGCGGCGGCGTCGAAGGCACGGCAGTACCCGTCGTCGGCGAGCAGCCCGTCGCCGAGGTCTTCTGCCACCGGGTGCGGTACGCGCAGGGTGACGCCGCCGGCCAGCGCGAGGTCGCACTCGCCGGCGAGGAGCGACTGGAGTGCGGTGTGCACGGCGACCAGGGAGGTGGAGCAGGCGGTCTGCACGGTGACGGCGGGTCCTGTGAGGCCGAGTTTGTAGGCGACGCGGCTGGTGAGGAAGTCGGCGCCGCTTGCGAGACGGAGCTGCCATTCGTTGACGCCGGGGAAGGAGGCTCTGTTGGCGAGGAGAGTGGCGAAGTGGCCGGTGTCGCCGCTGCCGCCGAACACGCCGACGGGGCCGGGGAACCGGGCCGGGTCGCAGCCCGCGTGCTCCAGCGCCTCCCAGGCGCACTCCATGAACACCCGGTGCTGCGGGTCGAGGAGGAGTGCCTCGCGGGGCGCGTAGCCGAAGAAGGCCGCGTCGAAGAGGTCCCCGCCGTCGACGGCGCCGTAGGCGGAGGCGGCACGGCCCCCGATGCCGGGGGCGGCCGCGGTGCGGGTGATGGTGTCCTCGCCGCGGACCAGGCCGTCCCAGAAGGCGTCCACGTCCCCGGCTCCGGGGAAGCGGCCGGCCATGCCGACGACGGCGACGAAGGTGCTGATGTCCTCGTCCGTTTCGGCCGTACCCGGGGCGTCGCGTATGTGCGGGTCGCCGCTGTCGGACGTGTGGTGTGTGCTCATACGACGTTCCCCGTTTCCGCGGCACCCGCCTGAGCGGGTACCGCCTCGTCCTCGTCCCCCAGGTCTTCGGTGAGGGTGCGGATCTTCGACAGGAGCGGTGGCAGCACGGACAGGGCGCACACCCCGGCCGCCGCCCACAGCACCGGGCGCATTCCGAACGGTGCTACCAGGGCGCCGCCGACGGCGGCGCCGAGCGGTACGGAGCCCCAGGAGATGAAGCGCAGGGTGGCGTTCATGCGGCCCAGCAGCCGTTCCGGTGTCATGACCTGGCAGATCGTGATCTGGAGGACGTTGAAGACGACGACCCCGAGGTAGACCACGAACAGGCCGCCGGCGAAGCCGATGGTACCTGAGGCCAGGGGCACCATGGCGGCGCCGATGCTGAACACCACGATGCTCGCCACGACGGTGGGCCCGGAGCCGAAGCGTTTGGCGGCGATCCCGCTGAGCGCGGCCCCTACGAGACCGCCCGCGCTGCCCACCGCGAGCGCGATGCCGATGGCGCCGGACTCCATGTGGAGGGTGCGGGAGGCGAACGGAACCTGGAGGGCGAGCACCGCGGCGAACGCCAGGTCGGCTGCGAACGCGCACAGCGCCAGCGGCCGTACCAGGGGGTGGGAGAAGACGAAGCGGACGCCTTCGGCGATCTCGCCGCGCAGGGTCATCCTCTCGATGGGCTCCGGTGGCGCGTCGTGGCCGCGCACCCGCAGCAGGAAGACGACGGACAGGATGTAGGTGACGACGTCGACGGCGATGGCGACTGGCGCGGTGAATATCTGCACGAGGAAGCCGCCGGCGCTCGGCCCGGCGAGCTGCGCCACCGAGCGGGAGCCCTCCAGCTTGGCGTTGCCGTCGGCGAGGTCCTCCTGCTTGACGAGGGCCGGCAGGTACGAAAGCTGGGCGACCTCGAAGAAGATGGTGCCGAGGCCGATGAGGAACGCCACCACGAACAGCAGCGGCATGCTCAGCATGTCGAGCCAGTGGGCCAGCGGGATGGTGGCCATGGCGAGGGCGCGCACCACGTCGGACACGATCAGTACGGGTTTGCGCGGGAGGCGTTCCACCCAGGCGCCGGCGGGCAGGCCGAGCAGCAGCGCGGGCAGGAACTCGACCGCGGACAGCATGCTGACCTCGGACGGGGAGGCGTCCAGCAGCAGGAGCGCCATCAGGGGGAACGCCAGCACACTGACCTGGGTGCCGATGAGGCTCACCGAGTGGGACAGCCACAGGTTGCGGAAGTCGGCGACCCGCCACAGGGTCTTCGCCATCTCAGTGACCTGCCGCTTCACGAAGCGTGCGGGGACGCAGATCGGTCCACACGCGGGTGATGTGGGCGAGGCACTCGTCCTTGCCGCCGGTGACGTCCTGGGCGTGCCAGCCCGATGGGAGGGTGCGGTCGGCGGGCCAGATCGAGTACTGCTCTTCGTCGTTGCGGACCACGACGTACTGTCGCTCCGCGGAGTCCCGGGACACGTGGAGACCTTTCTGCCGGCGACTCGGGCGGCGAGTCGGGTAGGTGGGGGCGTGGGCGTGCCCCGTGCGGGGCACTCGGGCCCGAGCGGGCGGGCCCGCGCGGGGTTGCGGGTGCGGGCCGGACACGGCAGCCCCGTACGCGGCGGGTCAGGTGCGGCCGCGGCGGCGCTGTCCGAGGCGGCTGCGGCCGGCGGCGAGCCGGTCGGCGGCCGCCGACCGGTCGGCGGAGGGGGCGGTGTCCTGCCCGGCGGTGCCGAGGTGGCCGGCGAGGGCCGAGATGGTGGGGTGCTCGTACAGGCTGACCAGGGGAAGCCGTCGGCCGAGCCGGTCGCTGAGGCGGCCGTGGACGGTGGCCAGGGTGAAGGAGGTGCCGCCGAGGTCGAAGAAGTTGTCGTGGATGCCGACGCGTTCCAGATCCAGTACGTCCTGCCAGGTGCCCGCGAGGAACCGCTCCAGGTCGGTACCGGGCACCGCGGCAGGACCGGCGGTCGTGGCCGGCGCGGCGGGAGCGGGGTCCGGTAGGGCTTTGCGGTCGACCTTGCCGCTGGTGGACAGCGGCAGGGACGGCAGATGGGTGAGTACACCGGGCACCAGGTGCACCGGCAGCCGGCCGGCGAGATGGGCGCGCAGGTCCTCGGGCACGGCACCGGAGCGGGTGACGACATAGCCGGCGAGGCGGGGTGTGCCGTCGCTGCCGGGCCTGGCCGTGACGGCGGCCTGTACCACGTCGGGATGGGTGCACAGGGCGGCCTCGACACCGCCGGGTTCAATGCGGTAGCCGCGCACCTTGAGCTGTTCGTCGATCCGGCCGACGACCTCCAGGGTGCCGTCCGGGTGCCGCCTGGCCAGGTCGCCGGTGCGGTGCATGCGGGCGCCGGGGCCGGGGGCGAAGGGGTCGGGCAGGAAGCGGTCGGCGGTGGTGGCGGGTGCGCCGAGGTAGCCGCGGGCCAGTCCCGCACCGCCGATGAACAGTTCGCCGGTGGCGCCGGGCGGCAGTTGCTGGAGGTCGCCGTCGAGGACATAGGCGCGCACCCCGTCGATAGGGGTGCCCACGGGCACCGGGCGCCCCAGGGGGACGTCGCCGGTGGTGTGGGTGAGTGAGGTGATCGTGGTCTCGGTGAGTCCGTAGGCGTTGATCACGGGGATGCCGGTGTACTGGGACCAGGTGGCGAGGGCGGCCGGGTCGACGGGTTCACTGCCGACGACGAGGAGGCGCAGGGTGATCGGGGCGGTGGCGGTGCCGCCGGCGATGGCGGCGGTCCAGCGCTGCCAGTAGCTGGCGGGCAGATTGGCCACGGTGGCGCTGGCCGCGTCGAGCAGGCCCGTCAGCTCCGCGGCGGGCGGCGGGGGTTCGGGGCTCGGCAGGACACAGCCGCCTGCGGCGAGGGTCGGCAGGATTTCCTCGGCGGCCACGTCGAAGGCGGCGGCGGCGAACTGCAGTACCCGGTCATCGGCGGTGAGTGCGAAGCGGTCGCGTACGGCGATGGCGTGGTTGGCGAGAGCGCTGTGCGGTACGGCGACGCCCTTGGGCACGCCGGTGGATCCGGAGGTGAAGATGGCATAGGCCAGGTCGCCGGGGGCCTGCCCGTCCGTACCGATCACCTGGTCCGTACCGTCCGCCCGGTCTGCACCGTCCGCCTGGTCCGGCGCGTCGGGCTCGTCCATGAGCAAGGGGCGTACCGGCAGGTCGCGGAGGCGGGCGGCGTTCTCGGTGTCGGTCAGTACGTGCCGTACCGCGGCGAGTTCGGTGACCCGGGCGAGGTGGCCCGCGGGGTGGGTGACGTCGAGCGGGGTGTAGGCGGCGCCTGACTTGAGCACGCCGAGCAGTGCGGTCACCAGGTGGGCGCCGCGCGGCAGCAGGATGCCGATGACCGTGCCGGGGCCCGCGCCTTCGGCACGCAGGCGGCGGGCGAGGTCATCGGCGCGCCGGTCGAGTTCCGCATACGTCACCTCGACGCCCGCCGCGTCTCGTTCTCCTCCGGGCCCGGGGGCACGGGTGACGCTGACGGCGGGAGCGGTGGGGCGGATGCGGGCTTGCTCCGCGACCTGTTCGTGCACCGGCGGGAGCGGTGCGGTGCGCGGGGCCGGCTCCGGATTCCACTCGGTGGCCGCCGCGCGGGCCTCGGCCTCGGTGAGCAGCGGAAGGCGGTGCAGGGGCAGTTCCGGGTCGCGGGTGACGGCGGTGAGCAGTGCCTGGAAGCGTTCACAGAAGGCGGCGACGGTGGCGGCCTCGAACAGGTCGGTGTCGTAGGTGAGACAGCAGTCGTAGTCGCCGCTGCCGTCGGCGGACTTCACGATCATCAGGTCGAAATCGAACTTGGCGGTGTCCGTGAACAGTTGCAGCAGTTCGCTGTCCACGCCGGCCAGCCGTGGCCGGGCCAGCGGCTCCGATTCGAAGGTGAGCATCGCCTGGACCAGCGGCGGCACCGCCGGGTCGCGGGCCACCCGCAGGCGGTCCACCAGGGTCTCGAAAGGGATGCCGGCGTGCCCCGCGGCCTGGAGGGTCGCGGTGCGCACCCGGCGCACCAGGTGCGTGAAGGCGGGGTCGCCCGAGAGGTCGACGCGCAGCGGCACCGTGTTCACGAACGGCCCGATGAGCGGCTCGTACTCGGTCTCGGAGCGGCCCGCGACGGGAGTGCCGACGAGCAGGTCACGGGCGCCGGTGAGGCGGCTGAGGAGGGCCGCGTAGGCGGCGGTCATCACCAGGAACGGGGTGGCGCGTTCGCGCCGGGCGAGGGCGGTGCACTCCGCGACGAGGGCGCCGGTCAGCCGCGCGCAGTGGGTGGCGCCGCGGCCGCTGCGGACGGCGGGCCTGGGGTGGTCGGTGGGCAGAGCGAGGGTGCTGGGTGCGCCCGCGAGGTGCTCAAGCCACCAGGCAATGCCCCTCTCGTCGGCCGCCCACTCCCGCTGCTTCACCGCGTAGTCGGCGAACTGCGCCGCGAGCCGCGGTACTCGAAGGCCGGCGTCGCCACCCTCACCGGCACCGGTGCCGTCGCGGCCCGTGCCGATGGCCTGCCGGTAGAACACGTCGAGTTCGTCGAAGAGGAGGTGCAGCGACGGCCCGTCGCACACGATGTGGTGCAGGAACAGGCCGAACACCTGCTCCTCTGCTCCGGTGCGCACCAGCGAGGCCCGCAGCAGCGGACCGGCCGCCAGGTCGAACGGTTCCTCGGCACGGCGCCGGATCTCCGCGGCGCAGGCGGCGTCGCGCTCACCGACCGGAACACCGGTCAGGTCGACGTACTCCACGGGAACGTGTGCTTCCGCTCGCACCCGCTGGTACGGCTCGTCACCGTGCAAGGGGAAGACGGTGCGCAGGATCTCGTGGCGTTCGGCCAGCCTGGTCAGCGCCGAGGCGAGGGCGTCCGCGTCGAGCGGCCCGCGCAGCCGCATCGCCAGTGGCACGTTGTACTGCGACGATCCGGGATGCATACGGTCCAGCAGCCACAGGGCGCGCTGCGCGGAGGACAGCGGCGTATGCGGTAAGGCCGAGGTCCGGGGGGTCGAAGCGGGAGTGGGCTCGACGGGCTCGAAGGGCGCTGTGCTCGGGGCTCCGGAAGGGGTGATCCGGTTCCCGGCACGCGCCGTCGAAGGATCGACTGGGCGGGTGGGCATGGCCGATATCCAAGTTCCCGGGGTGCCCCGGCGGCGAAGGATTTAGTCTGGGCTGAATGTTGGTGCTGCGATTCGACGCTGACGACCTCGCCTCGGTCCGGTTCGCCTGCTCCCCGCTGCAGGAGACCGTGATGAGCCTGTGGATCTGGCAGAACCCGGCCAAGTACGCCATCCACCAGCCGCTTGTGCGCACCTCGGGGCAGCATCTGAGCCGCCTGGAGTGGCAACTGCTCCAGGCTCTCGTCGGCACCGGCGGCTTCCTGCCCGACTTCCTCACCCCGCACCCCGCGCAGCCGAGGCCCGACATCCGCGACGAGTTGGCCGCCGTGCGCGCCACCGACACCGGAACAGTGGCCCGCGACCTCGCCAACGCCGCCAACGGCCGTGCCCTGCACCCGCGTCTGGCGTCCGTCGCCGACGACCCCCGCGGGCTGCTGGAGGAGATCACCGATGCCCTGGAGGCGTACTGGCGGCTCGTTCTCGAACCGCACTGGCCCCGCCTGTGCGCCATCCTGGAGGCCGATGTGCTCTACCGGGCCAGACGGCTGACCGACGCCGGCGTGCAAGGGCTGTTCAACGACATCGACCGCGGGCTGAGTTGGAGCAACGGCGCGCTCAACGTGGACGAGCCCGGTGTCGACACCGACGAGGACGTGCGCGGCCGCGGCCTCACCTTCACCCCGTCACTGTTCTGCAACCGCGCGGTCACCCTCATCGACTACTCGCAGCCCCCGCGCCTGTGGTACCCGGCGCGCGGCCGCGGTACCGCCTGGGGCACCGCCTCCGTGCCCGCCGGGTCCGCCCTCGCCGACCTGGTGGGCCGCAGCCGCGCCCAAATCCTGGAGTGTGTCGCCGAGCCGATGCACACCACGGAACTGGCCCGCAGACTCGGCCTCAGCCAGGGTGCCGTCAGCCAGCACCTGGGTGTCCTGCACCGGGCGGGCCTGGTGGACCGGGCCCGCCACGGGCACACCATGCTGTACTCGCGCAGCCCCCTCGGGGACCGCCTGATGAGGTGAGCGTCATGCGCCGGGCGGCGCCGGGCGCATGACGGCGGTACGCCGGCTTGCCGCCGGGCGGCTTGCCGGTTGCCGAAGTCGTCGGATACGAATGGGCCGTGATCCGAGGCCAGCAGATCGGGCTCAGGGCCCGACACGAGGAGGACGTAGCCGTCCTCCACTCCGAACTCTACGACGATGTCAGGACCCAGGCCGTGGCCGACTCCGCGCCCTGGCGACCGATACCCGTCGGCTCGAAGAACTCCCCGTACGCGACGCAGGACGACAGCAGCGACATCGCCTACTTCTCCGTCGAACTGCTCGCCACCGCCGAGCTCGCCGGCGAGGCCCTCCTGTGGGGCATCGACACCTACAACCGCCGTGCCCACCTGGGCATTTCGCTTCGCCCCGGGTTCCGCGGCCGCGGCCTCGGCCTCGACGTGGTGCGCGTGCTGTGCGAGTACGGCTTCGCGGTACGCGGCCTGCACCGGCTGCAGATCGAGACGGCCGGCGACAACCAGTCCATGATCAAGGCGGCCCTGCGTGCGGGTTTCACCCACGAGGGCACCCTGCGCCGCTCCGCCTGGGGCTACGGCACGCACACCGACGAGGCCGTGCTCGGGCTCCTGCACGAGGAGTGGGCGGGTCGCGGCTGACGGGAGAGACCGCCGACGTGCCGCCGACGTGCATGCCGCTTCCCTCCCCGCCCTTCAGGCGCGAGGCGGGCCGGTGAGGAAGGCGCGGACGGTCTTGCCGCTGGGCGGGTAGGGGACGGTGTCCCAGGAGTCGGCGAGCGCGGCGACGAGCAGCAGGCCGCGCCCGCCGGGGCACAGCGCGTCGGGATCGGGGCTCGCGCCGGGCGGTTGCGGACTGCGGTCGCCGCGCGCGTCGGTGACGTCGATGCGCAGGCGTCCATGCGACGGGTCGAAGACGAGCCCGAGCCGGAAGTCGCGGCCGTTCGCCCGGCCGTGCAGCACGGCGTTCGCGGCGAGTTCCCCGACGACGAGTTCGGCATGCTCCGTGAGGTCCGGGGCGGCGCCCCACGCGTGCAGCTCGGTCACGGTCAGCAGCCGGGCGAGCCGGGCACCGCGCCGCGTCGACGACAGCAGCTGGGAGAACGTACGGGCAGGGACGGGAGCGAGGGGCGCGACCTGTTTCATGCGGCCAGCGTGGCCGCCGGAGGCGGGGGAGGCGAGCGGTTCGCCCCGTACGCTGCGTCAGCGTACGGGCACGGAGGGTGGACGGTACGGGTCGTTTCCGTCACGCTGAGTCCCGAGCGCGGGGACGGCGACGACCGGTCGCGGTCGCTGGGCGCGAACCGGGAGAGGGGCGGACGGGGATGGGCAACGGCGAAGGGGCCGAGGCGGGGACCGAGGCGGGCGCGGGAAGCGTCGGCGGGGTGGCGGCGGTGGCGGCGGTTCCAGCATCGGAATGTGAGCGGGAGCCGCACCCGTCGGACAGTCTGCGCACGTTCGGCGCGGTCGTCCAGGCCCTGCGCGAGCATGCGGGGCTGAGCCGCGTCGATCTCGGCGCACGGGTCCAGTACTCCAAGCACACGGTCGAGTCCGTGGAGTTGGGTCGCCGGATGCCGGACGAGGCGTTCGTGGAGCGTGCGGAGGAGGCCCTCGGCAACACGGGCGCGCTGCGCAAGGCCGCCCGTCACCTCAGCCGGGGCGAGGCCGGCTTCGCGGCCTGGTTCCGGCGGTGGGCGCGGCTGGAGCGTGAGGCGGTGGGCCTGTGCACGTACGAGTGCCGGCTCGTGCCGGGGCTCTTGCAGTCGGAAGCCTACGCGCGGGCGGTGTTCGAGGGCACGATCCCGCTGCGGACGGATGAGGAACTGGAAACGCAGCTCGCGGCGCGGATGGAACGTCAGGCGATGATGCGTGAGCGGCCGAGGGTGCCGTTCAGCTTCATCGTCGAAGAGCACGTGTTCCGGCGCAGGTTCGGAGACGCGGAGGCGATGCGCGATCTCTTCGACCACGTCCTGGAACGCAGCGCGCCGCGCAACGTCACGTTGCAGGTGGTGCCGCTGGAGGCGGGGCTGCACGCCTGCCTGGACGGCCCGGTGCAGGTACTGGAGACGGCGGAGGGACGGCGGCTCGGATACTCCGAGGGCCAGGAGAACGGTCGGCTGATCTCCGATGCGAAAGAGGTGAGTGTCCTCTGTCAGCGCTATGACACACTGCGTTCGCAGGCCCTGAACCCAAAGGAATCCCGGGCCTTGCTGGAGCGAATGCGAGGAGAGGCATGAGCAGTGGTACGGGAGAGCTCGCCTGGTTCAAGTCCAGCTACAGCGGAAGCCAGGGTGACAGCTGCGTGGAGGTCGCGCTCGGCGAACAGGCCGTCCACGTACGCGACTCCAAGGACGTGACGCGTCCGGCCTTCGCCGTGGACGGAGGGACCTGGGAGCAGTTCGTGCGGTTCGCGTCCGCCGTCTGAACCAACCGGGTCGGGCCCGAGAGCGGAAGGCCGCTCTCGGGCCCGACCCGTACGTATGGGTGACGATATGTGAACACCGTGATACCGTCTGTTGCGACAAACTCAATAGATGACCCCGCAGCGCGCCAACGCTACGGGGCCGGGCACAAGGAGCGACCACTCCCCATGCACATTCATCGTAGCCGCCCTACGCGCGGCTTCACTGTCCTACCCAATACGGTTCTGCAGGACCGGCGGTTGTCGTACACCGCCCGTGGCCTGCTCGCCGACCTCTTGTCGAGGCCGGACGGCTGGCGCGAGGACGGCCGCAAGATGGCCGACACCAGCCCCCAGGGGCGTCTCGCCGTGGCGAAGGCGCTGCGTGAACTCACCGCGTTCGGCTACTACCTCGTAGAACGCGTACGCAAGGCGGACGGCACATTCACCAGCCAGGTCCATGTCTTCGACGTGCCCCGGGCCGAGGGGGCGGCGGCGCCGGGTGCCGTAGACCCGGGTCCCGGTCCACTGGCCACCGACGACGCGGGCGTTCACCCCGTAAATGACCCGGAGAAACAACCCACCCTCCCCCGCCAGCGCGCACGGGCGACCGGGCGGGAGGCAAGCCCCCCAACACCCACACCCACACCCGCACCCGACACGGCCATGGGCAAGGCCGCAGCCCTCCTCCATCGCGTAACGGCACCGGAACCACGCCTGCGCCTCGGCGCGGCCGAGGCTGTAGCACTCGCCCCGCTGGTGACCCCCTGGTTGGAACGCGGCCACGGCTCACGCGCCCTCGCCCACGCCCTCCTGAACGGCCTGCCGGACCGCATCCACAGCGCGTCGGGCTTCCTGCGCGACCGCCTGACGCGCAAACTGCCACCAGCCGCAGAACCGCCCGCCGTCACGCCTACCGCGCCGCGCTGGCACGAGTGCACAGAGTGCGGCCGCCCAACGGCGCACGAAGGCACCTGCCGCCGCTGCGACAACCTGAACACCCCGCCACCCGAAGCCCCGTCCGAGCATGCCGCCGCTGCCACCCGGGGCCGCGCCCTGGTCCGCGCCTTCCTTGAAGGCGGCGTCCCCGAATTCGGCTGCTGAGTCCGCGCGTTGCCGTCAGGAACGGAGGGTGCGCAGGCCGGTGCGGATCTCACTGACGAGGATCTCGTGCTGCTCCAAGGCCGCGAAGTGCCCGCCCTTGTCGGCCTCGCCGTAGTGGACCAGATTGCTGTAAGTGTCCTCGATCCAGCTTCGTGGCGGGAGTGGGATGTCCTTCGGGAAGACGGTCACCGCGACCGGAAGTGCGAGCTTCGGGCCGGCGAGCGTGGCCGATTTGTTCTCCCAGTAGATGCGGCCGGACGACGCCGCGCTGTTGGTGAACCAGTAGAGGGAGATGGCGTCGAGCATGTCGTCCATGCTGAGCGCGTCCTCGGCGAGCCCGTGGTTCTCTGTCTTGGACTGGAACTTCTCGTAGATCCAGGCTGCCTGGCCAGCGGGGGAGTCCGCCAGGGCGAATCCGACGGTCTCCGGCTTCGTTCCCTGGAGGTGACTCGACCCACCGAGATCGCCGGTGTAGAGGGCGACGGTCTCCATGGCGTGGCGCTCTTCCGGCGACAAGGCGTCGGCGTCGGGAATCTGTGCGGGAAAGGCGTACTGGGTGTTCAGGTGAATGCCGAGAAGCCCTTCGGGCTGCATGGCCCCCAGAGCGGTGGTGACGACGCCACCCCAATCGCCTCCTTGCGCGGCCCACTTCGTGTAGCCGAGGCGCCTCATCAGCTCCACCCACGCGTCGGCGATCCGGGATACGATCCACCCGGTCTCCGTGGGCTTCTGGGAGAACCCGAACCCGGGGAGCGACGGGATGACGACGTCGAACGAATCGGCGGCGTCTCCGCCGTACGAGACCGGATCGGTCAGCGGATCGATCAGCTTCAGAAAGTCCACGATCGAGCCCGGCCATCCGTGCGTGAGGATCAGCGGCATCGCGTCGGGATTCTCGGACCTGACGTGGATGAAGTGGATGTCAAGACCATCGATCTCGGTCAGGAACTGTGGGAAGCGATTGAGCTCGGCCTCGAAGCGCCGCCAGTCGTAGCCGCGCTCCCAGTACTCGACCAGGGCTCTGGCGTTCTCCACGCGCACCCCTTGTGACCAGTCGCCCACCGTCTCCGGATCCGGCCAACGAGTTCTGGCCAGTCGCTTCCGCAGGTCGTCGATCTCCGCATCCGGGATGGACACGGTGAACGGGCGGATGAGGGCCGAGGTCGGCGTCGTCGCTGCGGTCATGGCCATCTCCTCTGAGCTTTGAGGCGCGGCGCAACCCTTCGTTGCACACTGCTGTGCAACCTACTGCGTTGCACACCTCGACGTGCTGGGAGAGAACCCCGACGCCGGAATGGGTGATGTCGCCTCCGCCGCCGGCGTCGTCCGACGCACGGTCTACGGCCACTTCCCCTCGCGGCTCGACCTGGTTCGGACGCTCACGGAACGGGCCGTCGCCGAAATGACCGCCGTGCTCACCGAAGTCAACGCCTCCGACGCGGAAGCGGACATGGCGTGGGCCGAGTTCGTCGCCCGCGTCTGGCCGGTGGCGCACCGGTACCGCGTGCTGCTGGCGCTGCGCCGTGGCGAGTACGGCGAGGCGATCCACGGCCTGCTCGGGCCGGTCGACGAGCTCCTCGCCGACCTCGTGCAGCGGGGGCAGGACAATGACGTGTTCGCGCAGCACCTGCTGGCGGGCATCCTGAGCCAGGTTGCCTACGGCGTCCTGTTCGCCATCGCGGACAGCGCCCGCTCGAACGGAACCTTCGGTGCCCGGGCGGCCACGATCACGACCCTGCTGATGCTGGGAGTTCCTGAGGCGCGCGCGATCGCCCTCGCGGGCGACCAGCCCTGACCCTTACTCGGCCTTCTTCGGCGCGTCTTCCTGGTCGCCGCGCACGCGACGCGCCCGCTCGGCGATCCCGCTGGACAGCTTGTCCTTCACCGAACTGGCCCGGCCAAGGGTCTCGTTGCCGAGGCTCCTGGCGGCGCCAACGCCCTTCGCTCCGGTCTCAAGCGCCCTGACCCTTGCTTCGGAGGCCGCGTCCGCCCATCGCCGGGCTTCCGACGACTGGCGACCGGATTCGATCCCGAGCCGCTCGTGAAAGTCGTGGATGCCGGTCGAGACCAGGTTGCTCGACTTGACGACCGCCGGGGATTTGGTCGGGTGCAGCAGCACCTTCGCGTTGGCTGCACCGGTAGCTGCGTCCACTCTGGCGAGCAGACGCTCGGTGCTCCGCGAGATGTGTTCCAACCGGTCCTGGCGGGCCGCCCGCAGTCCGAGTCTGTGCCCGTTCAGCTCCTCGGGGGATGCGTCCAGCACCCGATCGAGTTCGAGTACGGCGATGCCGTCCTGCAACTGGAAGCAGCGAGCCAGCACGGCAAGCCACTCCCGCACCACGGACTCGGCTTCCCTGGCCGTCGTGACGAGATCGCCGACTTTGGTCGTGTGTTCCAACTTTTCAGCGATTGCGTCGAGTTGGCGCAGCGCGTAGGCCTGCGTCTCGGCGATCGCGGTCGGCAGGGCCTGCACCTTCGACCACGTCACCTCGTCGACCCGGCCTGTCTCCTTGCGGACGGTCAAGGCCTCATCGATGACGAAACCGACCGCAATCATGCGGGCCAACGCCGCGTCCTTCTGGGCGCGCAGTACGTCGTCGAGCTTCGCGTCTATCACGGCGAGATAGTCGGTGATCTCGTCCATGGTCTGTTGCATCGCAAGCTGCGCCATGATCCCTGCGGCACCGGCAAGGGCCGCAGGATTGGTCAGTAGCGAGCGGGGAGACTTCGCAAACTCAACAAACCCTCTGATCTGGCCCTTCTTCCCCTTCGCCACGCCTGTGCTGAAGCCGGTCTTCGAGCTCTCCCGCAGACCGTACTTCTTGACGAGCTTCGCCGATTTCGGAGTCAGCTTCACCCAACGGCCGGAGTTGGCGGCAATCTCGGAACCCGCCTGTTCGAGTGCAGCCCCGGTGCCGAAGAGAGACTTGAGTCTTCGTAGTCCCAGGTCCTTCGATGGCAGGCCCTCGGAGGCGAGGAAGCTTTCGACGGTCGTCGGGTCCCCGAGGACTGCCAATCCGGCACCGTCGCTGATGAACTGAATTTCGTCGTCCATGACCCGCTCCTTCAAGTGATTTGCGTGCTTGGGAGATGGGAGTGCGGGAGGAAAATGGGTGACTTACTGGGGTGATTGACTGTGCTCGGCCCCTGGGCTGCCATTGTTGCGGTCATCCAGGGTGAGCGGATTAGCTATGGCGGGGGCCCTGGCCAGGGGGCGGGGTGAGGGTTGAGCGATAGGTGCCGGACTCGCCCTCGGTGAGAGGCGTCTCCAACGTCAGGCCAGCGGCGGCCATGCGGTCGTACTCGGCGAGGATTAGTTCCTTGGTGCGGTAGGTGCCGTATTCTGCTTCGTCTTTGCGTTTCACAATGGGGAACGTGTCGAGAATGTAGGACGTCTCGTCGCGGCTGACGCCGTAAAGGTGAAAGAAGAGGGCGTCGAGTTCGGCGCGGATAACGGCTCGTCGGGCTTCGTCCCAACGGAAGGGGGTTCCGGTGTCGGTCAGGTCCCGTGCAAAGGGTGCCATATCTTCTGCAGTATAGGAGAGCTCGAGCACGCGGGGGGTGATCAGCGCTGCGTGACGAATTACCTGGCTCGGACTCAGGAGGGGTAGCTGCTCGAATTGGAAGAAGTTCAGATTGGTACCTCCAAGCTTCTGGCGTAGTACATAGTCGAGGATTAGCGCGGTGGTGTTGCAATATAGCAATTCCGGGAAGTTTGTTTTGCCCGGAATCAAGAGGTTTGCAGAGTCGCCGAACCCCCCAATGGGAGATGCAAAGGTGATCCCGGTGCGTTCGTCTGTGGCTCGGCAAATTTTACGGAATCCAAGTAGCCATTGGCGAGTCCAGCCCTTACTGCCGAGGCGAGATGTGACCCCCGGGTCCATGACCGCCCGGCCGTCCGCGTTGATCTTCCCTGTGGGGGTGTCGTTCTCTGGCACCCAGTAACGCGGCAGTGGGAAAGTGTGCGATTCCTGCTTCTCGCCCAGGCTGATGTCCTGCACGGAGTCGTCATCCGTGTAAGTGGCCCAGCGATGATCGTAGTGGTGGAGCATTTTCGCTTCATAAAGCGGCAGGAGTCGCTCATTGCCGCGTACGAGAATATTTCCGTCTAGGTGCCAGCCATGCCTCAGCATATCATCGAGGGTCTCGCCATTCTGGGCGGAAGGGCGAAAAAGATGCGAGTCACTGGTCATATTAAAAAGACCCTGCATGAAGCTTGCGCCCCAAGGATTTCCGTCTTCTTCCTTCTTCTCGTTGACGAATACTGCGATTCTCCGATAAATGCCGATGGTGATCTCCGCGTCTCGGCGAGACCGAAAAATCGGACAAGTTCCAGTATTAGGATTAAGAAGGATGATCTCTTCTGGTTTGAGGGGGAAAGTCTTATCTGGGTCGACCAACTCGGCGGGGTCATGCAGGAAGAAACCGAAGCGGGCGGCTAGTTCAGGGACTTGAGGGCCGGTCAGGGAGAGTATGCAGAACTTCATGCGGGAATCGACGGCAGGGAAAATGGCGCTGCGGTTCTCGAAGTCGAAAAGCGCTGCGAGATTCTTTCGCCGAATCAAGTCCTTGAAGAAGAATTGTGTCGTCGCGTCCGTCGCGATTCCGGTCGGCAGGATAAGGCCAATGCGCCCGCGCGGCGCTCCAAGGCGCCGATCCTGTTCTGCGAAAACAGCATCAGTTTTGATTCGCCCTCGACCGCAAAGGGGATAAAGCCCGGAAGTGCTAGCGAAGTGCCGAGTTCCGTCGATCTCGCGCTTGGCGTCCTGGTACATGCGATAGAGAACTGAGTTGTCAGTGATGAGTCGGGCGACAAGTTTCTTTCGGCGGGCTCCAGCCGCCTCAGCGATCTCCGGAGACCGGGCGGCAAAGAACTCCTGTTCTTTGAGCTCAAGGTGCTCCCACGGCGGGTTACCAACCACCGCGTCGAACCCGCCGGCCCAACCCGTCCCCGGCTGCACGCCCGCCCCCGATTCCGGGACCGAGAAGACCTCCGGGTACTCCAAGTGCCAGTGGAAGAACCGGTACTGGTCCCGCAGCCGCAGAATCTCGGCGTGCGTGGCATCCGGCGCAGCCGACTGGTCACGGCCGCGCAGCGCGCGGAAGACCTGGTCCGTCGGGGCCTCTGGGGCGCCCGGCTGCTTGGGCCAGACGAACGCCGCGCACCAGGCGTCCGCCGCGTGCAGGTCCTGGACGTACGCGCTCGACTCGACGTACGCGCGGTACTCGCGTTCCTGCGCGTGGACGTCCTCCAGGCGGTCCGCGCGGGCGGCGGTGATGCGGCTCAGCGCGGCGGCGTAAGCGTCGTTGCCCGGCAGCGGCTCGGTGTCGAACAGCAGCTCGTCCTGGCCGCTGCGCTGCTTCTTGTTGCGCTTGACCAGACCGGCCGCGTACTTCCTGTCGTCGCCCTCGATCGGCTTGAACGCGTCGTCCGGCACGCCGCCCGCCAGCAGCTTTGGCGTCGCGCCGATCAGCCCGTTGCCGTGCTTCACGTGCGCGTCCAGGAAGCCCAGCGGCTTGCCCGGCTCAAGGGCCTCCAGCCACAGCGAGACCTTCGCCAGATCCACCGCCATCGGGTTGAGGTCAACGCCGTAGACGCAGCGCGCGACCACCTCGTGCAGCGCGTGCCGCACCGCGTCCACCGTCGGCTCCGGGTTGCGCTCCCGCACCGACGCCACCCGCTTGGCGATACGGCGGGCCGACGCGACCAGGAAGTGGCCCGAGCCGCACGCCGGGTCGCAGACCGTCAGGGAGAGCAGCTCGTTGACGATGTCGTCGGCGGGGTCCGGGCGGCCCGCCTCCGCCGCGCGCTCGCCGCCGCGCTTGACCGCGTCGTCGATCACCGGGTCGAGCGTGGTGTCCAGCAAGCACTCGATGAGCGACGACGGCGTGTAGTAACTGCCCGTCGTCTTCCGGCTGTTGCCCGCCACCTCGATCAGCTCGAACGAGCGGTCCGTCGCGGAGTGCTTCGGCTCCAGTTCGAGCAGGGACTCGTAGACCGAGCCCAGCTCCTCCGCGTCCAGGTGGCGGTAGTCGACCGAGCGCCAGCGGCGCGCGCCCGCGTCGCGTACCTGCGCCAGGTGGCGCACGGCGGTCAGCAGCGCCTCGTTGGACAGCTTCAGGCCGTCCAGCGGCGCGTCGGCCCCGGTCGTGGAGAACAGGCCGCCCAGGCCGGGCAGGGCGAGCTCCGGGCGGCCGCCCTCCGTCCCCAGGGCATCGAGGACGATGCGCAGCGCCGCGTACTGGTCGCCGTGGGCCGTGCCCTGGCGGCGGCGTGCGCGTTCGCGCAGCCTCGCCGAGGAGAAGTAGCGCTCGTACGCCTCGCGCTGCCGCTTGTCGGCGTCCGGGTCGAGCAGGGCGTCGCGGTCCTCGGCGACGAAGACGAACAGCAGGCGGTAGACGAGCCGGAGGAGCGCGTCCTTGAGGGCCTTCGGGTCGGTGTTCTCGCGCAGTGCGCCGTTGTCCGGGTGGCGCAGGAAGCCGGTGCCGAGTGCGGTGAGCGCGTTCTGCACGCCCAGGCGGAGCTGGTCCAGGGCGCGGGCGCCCGACGTGACGGCCTCGGCGCGCCACTTCTCCAGCCAGCACCCCGACGCCGCCGCCCCTTCCGGGACCTGGAAGCGCGACGCGTGCAGCACGCAGTACAGCAGCACGAACTCGCTGAACAGCTCGCCGTCGAAGAGGGCCTCCAGGTCGAACTCGACGTAGGCGGCCGTCGCGAACGACGACGAGTCGCGCAGCAGGCGCAGGCGGCGGCCGTTGGTGAGGACCGCCCACAGGTGGGCCTCCGTGCGGTTGAGGCAGTCCTGGAGCATGGACTGCGCGGGGACCTGGCCCGCGGCCGGGCGCTTGTCGAGCTCCTGGTTCCAGGGGATCAGGTGGACCAGGGCCGCCCCGTGCCGGTGGGAGACCGGGAACGCTTTGTCAGGGTCGGAGTCGGCGGGGATGCCCGCCGGGCCGACCTCGGTGAGCGCGCCGAAGTCCAGCTTGCGGAAGAGCTGGGCGAGCCAGTCGGTGCCGGCCCGGCCCGTGGGGTCGGCGGCGGGCGCACCCGTCGCCGGGTCGGCGGGCAGGGCGGCGCGCAGGTCGCGCCAGAGCGGCTTGAGGTACTCCCAGGCGCGCTCGGCCTCGTCACGCACCGGGACCGACGCGGGCAGGCCGTAGTCGGCGGGCTTGGTGCCCGGCAGGTTCCGCGCCTCGGCGATGCGCAGCAGCATGTCGGCGGGGAGCAGCCCGCCCACCGGGGTGACGGCGGTGAAGGCCAGGGCGGTGCGGGTGGCGGCGGGCATCAGGCTTCGGCTCCGGAGGCGGTAGAGACGGGGGCTGAGGTGGTGGCGGCGGCGGGTTGCTGCGGCAGGTAGACGTACACGCCGAGGATGTCGGCGGGCTCCTGGGGGACGACCTTCAGGCCGCGGACGATCTCCTCGTTCGCCTTGCGTACCCGGCGGTGCGACGCGTCGAGTTCGGCGGCCAGTTCCGTGCCGTATGCGGTGAGGTGCTCGGCGAGGTCGAGCAGGCCGTCCAGGGCGCGGGTGATCTGGTTGCGTGCGAGCTGCTCGTGCGTGTTGGCGGTGGCGCGGGCCGCGAGGAGGGCGGCTGCCGCGCCGTCGTCCAGCCAGCGGGCGCGCGACGGGGTGCCCTCGTAGGCCAGCAGTCGTGCGTCCTCCGCGACGAGCTGCCGCTCGCCCGTGCGGGAGGGCAGGGTGAGGTGGAAGCGGTAGCGGACCAGCAGGAGCGTGGTGCGGATGGCGACCGCGTCCGTGGTCACCACGCCGCAGCGGCGGGCCGGGCGGGGGCCGGGGGAGTCGGCGTCGAGCGCCGAGTCGAGGACGTAGGAGGCGATCGCGCCGACCGCCGGGTCCGTGCGTACCAGCGCGGCCTCGCCGCGGCCGATCGCCGGGTTGGCTCGGAACGGGATCTCGCGGTCCTCCTCGACGAGCCGGCCGCCGAGGGTGGCGGCGAGCGCGTCGCGCAGCCCGGCCGGGGTGCCGCCGACCTGGGCGGTGAAGTCGCCGCTGCCGTCGCGCGGGTCGCGTACCAGCGCGTCCAGGTCGCGCAGCGCCTCCAGGGCGAATCCGCGCACCTCGCCGGCGCCGCCGAGAGCCTCGCGTACGGCGGCGACCTCGCGGGCCACCTCCTCCGGGTGGATCGCGCGCTGGGCGTACTTGGAGCGCGACGTCTTCTCCCGTTCGGCCGCCGAGCTCCACTCGCGCTCGATCCGGTCGAACGACTCCTGATGGCCTTCGAGTTCGAACAGGGACTCCTGGCTGCCCTGCCGTCCGTGCAGCAGCAGCCACTCCACCACGGCGTCGGTCACGCCGGACGCCGTCTCGTCGGGCACGGAGACGGAAATGCCGAGGTCCTTGAGGATCTGCCGGTGCTTGGCGAACAGCACCTCAAGGACCTTGCCGTCGATGCCGTTGTCCTCGCCGAACATGGTGATGACGCGTACCTGGTCGCGCTTTTGCCCGTAGCGGTCGACGCGGCCCTCGCGCTGGTCGTGGCGGGTCGGGTTCCAGGCCAGGTCATAGTGGACGACGGCGTCGAAGTGGTGCTGGAGGTTGACGCCCTCGGAGAGGCAGTCGGTGGCGATCAGCACCCGGCGCACGGCCTGGTCCCCGGCCTCCTCGGCCGACGCGGCGCCGAGCTGCTCGACGCGCTCCAGGCGCTGCTGCGGGGAGAGCGTGCCGGTCACGGCGGCGATCTTCGTCTTCTTGCCGAGCTTGCCGTCGAGCTGCGCAAGCAGGTACTCGGCGGTCGGGATGTAGCGGCAGAAGACGATCGGATGGTAGCCGTCGGCGATCAGGCCCTTGAGGTGCCGGGTGAGCGCCTTCAGCTTGGCGTCCTGCGCGGGACCGGTGAGCTGCCCGGCCCGCTCGGCGAGTTCGAGCAGCCGGGCGCCCGCGTCCTCGCTCTCGGCGGCGCCGGGAGCCACGTCCATGCCCTCAAGGCGGTCGTTGTCCGCGGAGTCGGCCGCCACCGGGGCGCCCAGCACGTCCGCCTCGTGCGCGGTGCGTGCGGCGGCCGACTCGGAACGGGTCTTCAGCGTCTGCGCGGCGGCAGCGGGAGAGGAGACCATCGAACGCAGCAGTGCGATCACCGACCACCAGGCGATACGCGCCTCCCGCCCGCCCTGCTCCCCGGCCGCGTGCACACGGTCCCTGGCGTAGGCGATGGCGTCGTCGAGCAGCGCGCGGTAGGCGGGCGTCAGCTTGTACGGCTCGTCCTTCGTCCACCGGTCGGAGGGGAAGGCCGTGCGCTCGGCCAGGGAGTCATCGGCGAGGCCGTCCTCCCTGGTCAGATAGGAGCGGACATCGGCGCGCTTGCGGGCCACGAAGTGCTCGGCGAGCCTGGCGCGGCCCGCCGGGGCCTCCAGGTCGAGCGTCGCGAGCTCCGGCCGGATGAGGCCGAGCAAATTGCGGAAGGCGGACTCCTTGCCGGAGTGCGGGGTCGCGGTCAGCAGCAGCAGGTGGCGGTCGGTGTCGGCGGCGACCTTGCGCAGCAGCTCGTAGCGGAGCTGGTGCGTCGAGGACGACGCCTGGCCCCGCGCGTCGTCGGCGGCGACGCAGGTGTGCGCCTCGTCGACGATCACGAGATCGGGGCAGTTCTTGACGAAGTCCTCGCGGTGGCGGGTCGACTTGATGAAGTCCGTCGAGATGATGGTGAACGGATGCCTGTCGAACAGCGACTGGCCCAGCTCAAGGGCGCGCTCGAGGCGGGACACCGTGGAGGCCAGCACGAGTTCGGCGTCGATGCCGAACTTCTCCCGCAGTTCGCCCTGCCACTGCTCGGCCAGCGCCGGGGCGCACAGCACGGCCAGCCTGGTCGCCTCGCCCTGCGCGAGCAGCTCCTTCGCGATGAGGCCCGCCTCGACCGTCTTGCCGATGCCGACGTCGTCCGAGATCAGCAGCCGCACGGTGCGCTGCCGCAGCGCCATCAGCAGCGGGACGAGCTGGTAGGCGCGGGGTTCCACGGCGATCGACGCGAGCGAGCGGAACGGGCCCGCGCCCGACCGGAACCCGACGCGCAGCGCGGTGCGCAGCAGGCCCGCCGCGCCCTGGTCGCCGAGGTCGGCAGGGCTCGGCGCGGCGAACTCGGCGGGGCGCACGTCCTCGAACGCGGGGAACACGGCCGCGATGTCGTCCTCGCTCCCGCCCAGCGGGCGCAGCACCAGCATGTCGGCCGCGCTCTCGGGCAGCACGACCCACTCGCGGCCGCGCGCGGCGACCAGTGAACCGGCTGTGTACGTGAGGCTCATGGGATCTCTCGGTTCCTGTCAACGAGTGTGGAAGTAGGCGGCGTTGAGGTCGGCGATGGCGTCCCAGTCGGCGTCCGCGGGAAAGCGCAGGACGTCCCAGCCTGCGTCCTCCAGACGGTAGCCCGCGTCGATGTCGCGGGTGGAGTCGGCCGGATGGCCGGGCACGTCGACGAACACGGCGAGATTCGCGCCCTCCAGGCGGAAGACGAGGTCGGGCCGCGCCGCCGCGCCCGGCACCAGGGCGCGGACCTCGTCCGGCATCCGGTAGCCCTTCGCCCTGAGCCAGCCGAGCAGGTCGCCACCCGCGACGAGGGCCGCCAGGTCGGCCTCCAGCGGGGTGGGCGACGAGGGCAGCGCGTCGTCGGGCGCGGGCTTCGCGTCGCCGGGCGCGGCCTCCGACCCGCCCGGCGCGGCGCTCACGCCTTCCGCGCCGGAGGCCGCGCCGCCGGCGGCCGGGGCGGCCAGCCTGCGGAACTGCTCGCTGCGAGACTCGCCGCGCTCCTCCGGTTCGGTGCGGGCCCCGGCCAGCCGCATCAGGAGCGGCCTGGCGGCATGACGGCTCAGCCGCCGGTGGTGCGTCTGGTTGGCGTACGTGAGCAGGCAGGCGTAGCAGCCGCGTGCACACTTCTCGCCGCCTTCGGGGCCGTGCTGGTCCTCGCCCGTCACGGGGTCGAAGTGGCAGATCTCCAGCGCTGCCCGGGCGGCCGCCGCGAGCGCGTCCTTGTCGTGCTGGATGCGGCGCAGCACACCCGCGCCGCCCTCGGCCGCCTCCGTGAAGAGCATGCGGTCGCGCGGGCCGTCGTCCGGGGGCAGCAGCTCCGCCGTCAGCTCGGAGTCCTCCAGCTCGAACGCCGCCTCGATGCCCCGCTCCATGGCGTACAGGAACGACCAGGCGACCGGCTCGGGCTGCGGCTCGTCCAGCGTGACCACGAGGACGTTGCGGCGGTCCTCCACGTACGGCAGCACCCGCTTCTTGCGGCGCCGCTCGTTGCCGTCCTCGTCGACCACCGGCATGCCGGTGCCCTCGATGGCGTCGGCGGCGGCCCGGTCGTTGAGCCAGCGGCCGTCGCCCAGGTCGAGCCAGTAGCCGTCGGGCTCGCCCTGCTTGTCGCGGACGCGGCCGAGATTGGTAATGCGGACCGTCGCCGAGTCCCCGTAGTCCAGGTCGAGCACGGCGGCGCCACCGCTGTCGGCGACGTGCGAGGTGAGGCGCCCCTTGCGGGCGCCGTGGTCCTGGAACGCGTACGACGTCTCCAGCCGGAAGCCCGCGCGGCGGCGCTCCTCCTCGTCCGAGGAGATCCGCTCGCGCGGCGTCGTGTACACGGTGTGCAGGTGCAGCAGGCCGGTGCGCTTCCCGCTCAGCGACCTGCCGCACATCGCGCAGATGTCGGTGCCGGCCCGCACGTCGTGGTGGTAGCCGCAGCCGTCGCAGCGCCGCGCCTCCGCCGTCGCCAGGTCGCCCGAGGCGTCGGGCGGCAGCTGGACGCGGGTGACTTGGTACCGGGCGCCCTCGTGGTAGATGAGTGCGCCGGGGCCGAACTCGCGGATCGCGAGGAACCGGGGCCGCTGTAGGTAGTCGCCGTCGGCGTTGCGGCGGTTGCCGGCGCGCGGGATGTACGCGGCGAGCGGCAGCCGGGGGAAGCTGTAGCCGGGCAGGAACCCCTCGGACGCCAGATAGCGGTACGGATTGAAGTCGCTCATCACCGACTTGCTGTCGGTCGAGCGGTTCAGCAGCAGGTTCGTCTGCGTCTCCGCCTCGCGGCGGCGCGAGCGGGCCCGGCCCTGCTCTCCCGGGGACAGGGTGTGGTCGACGACGCGCTTGTTCTGCTCGTACTGGTCGATGACGGCCGCGCGGAACAGGTCGCGCCACCGTTCGAAGGAGGCGTCGAACTTCCCCGGTGCCCGCTCGATCCGGTCCTCGATCCACTCGTCGTACCACCAGGTGGTGGCCTCGAAGTCCGTGATCAGCGGCGCGAGTACGGTGCGAGCGGCGGCGATCGCGCGCCTGCGTGCGCCCTCGTCGTGGGACAGATCGAGGATGTGGGGCATCAGCGGCAGCGCCATGTGCGGGTCGGGGCGGTCGCCGGCGTCGGGATCGTACGCGACATCCACGACGTCCGGGATCGCGGAGCCCAGCTTCATGCCGGTCTCGGCCAGCCAGATGCCCTGCAGGTGCGACCTGACCAGGTCCTCGTTGGCGAGGTCCAGGCGTGGCGGCGCCACCTGCCCCGACACCATGTCCTGGGAGCGCCGGAAGTAGTACTGGTCGTGGCTGTTGCCCGTCGCGCAGTACGTGGTCACCAGCGCGGGCTGGCCCGAGCGGCCCGCACGGCCCGAGCGCTGCGCGTAATTCGCGGGTGTCGGCGGCACGTTGCGCATCAGCACGGCGTTGAGCGAGGAGATGTCCACGCCCAGCTCCATCGTCGGAGAGCAGTACAGCAAGGGAAGCCGGGCGTCACGGAACTGCGCCTCGCGCTCCAGCCGGTCCTCAGGCGTCACTTGCGCGGTGTGCTCGCGTGCGAACAGGCCGGCCAGATCGGACGCCGCCGCCTTGTAGAGGTCGCGGAAGAACGGGTTGACGCGCGGCCCCTCGCCGCTGCTGTAGGTGCGCGCCAACGGATCGACCACGCCACGCTCGCCGTCCCCGGCCCGCCAGATCAGCGCGGCCGCCGACACCCGGTAGCCGGTGCGCTTGTCGGCCGCGCGGCGGCGGAAGGCGGGCCCCGAGCGCTCGGGCGCCACCTCGACCTCGTGCACCAGGCCCTTGTCCGTCAGCACCCTCAGCAGGCCCTCGATGACGGCCTGGACGTCATCCAGGGGCAGTTGGCGCAGGTCGGGGATGTTGCGGCGCAGGTACTTGCCGAACTTTCCGCGCGCCGAGAGGAACAGCGCGGAGCGCTCCATGCCCGGCCGCGAGCCGTACGGGTAGGCGGTACCGACCGCCGGCCGGTCGCCCTCGCCCAGCACCCACGGGCCGGTCAGACGCTCCTCGCTCGCCCGCTGCAGCGTGTCGAAGTCGTCACGGAAGAACTGCACGTCGATGGCGAGAGCCCGCCGCATGTGGTCGAGCAGCGCCCCGGCGACCTCCTCGCGCAGGGCGGGATCGGCGCTGCGCAGCACGGCGTGGGTGCCGCCCCAGCAGTCTTCCTTCTCGGCGATCCAGCGCAGGTCCTCGTAGTCGATCCGCAGCAGCCCCGTCTGCTCCAGGTTCGGCATCGTGATCCGCCAGCCGCGCTCCAGGTCGCGGTAGAGGCGGTAGCCGACGACGTCACGGAACGCCTTCGCCGCCCGCCGCTCCATCGACGGCGCGAGGTCGGCCCCGGCTGCGAAGTCGCGCGACGACAGCCCCATCACATCGGTGACGGCCTCGGCGAGGTCATCGTGGTGCAGCCCCTCGTCGCCCGCCCGCAGCGCCGCCTGGTACAGGGCGCCGCGCAACTGCGTCACCTGCGCGAAGTCGTTGAAGTGGCCGGCCTGCAGCGACGCGTCCTGCCGGTTGTCGACGAACGTCAGGAGCTTGCGCGCCTCCTTGCCCAGGCTCTCGGCGGGCACCGCCCGCAGGGACTTCACGATCGACGCGGAGATCAGCGAGGTGGCCGACGAACGCCCCTCCTGGTCCAGGGTGGCCAGCTTGGCGAAGTCCCGGCCGCGCGTCTGCTCGTACGAGACCTGGCAGTGCAGGCAGAACAGGAACGGCGCCGGGACGAACGCCGCCACCAGCCCCTCGCCCGACTCGCCGCCGTGCGGATCCACCACGACACGCTTCGGCAGCCGTGGCCGGTAGGACTTCTTGACGACGCTCACGCCCTGCGCGTCCGCCTCCAGCCACGACTCAGGCAGCCGACGGTCGTCGACGGCGTTCTGCGGATCGGCCGGCCACTCGTAGTCCTCACCCGGCACGCCCACGTACAGGTAGCCCTCGCCGTCGCGCCCACCCGAGGCCGAGGTGTCCCGGCGCGGCTCGTAGCGGAAGGCACCGCCCTCCTCGGTGCGCCAGACGGTCAGGTACTCCTGGCCGCACTCACGGCAGAACGCGAGCGGATAGAGCGGCTTCCCGCCGCTGTCCGGCTGCTCCAGCTGGTAGGTGCGCGTCAGCGGCCGGGTGAGCGGATCGTCCAGCGTCGTGTAGACGGTGTCGCCCTTGGACAGGAACTGGTGCAGCCGGAACGCGAACAACGGCCGCTCGGTGACCGGGTGCTTCGCCTGCGCGCCCGCCTCAAGAGTCGCGCGGATCGCCTCGCCCACGACGGGCTCGGGCACCCCTGACTGCTCCGCCAGGGCCGCCGCCGCCTTCTCGACCGTACCGGGCGGGCAGCGGCGGAAACGCCCCGTGCCGTCCTCGCGCTCCAGGCCGAAGCGGGACTCCACCCAGCGGGCCAGCGGGTCCTTCGTGAGGGCGTCGTACGAGCGGGGGGCCGCCGGCACCCGCAGCCGCTCGGCGGGCACGGCAGCCGGCGCCTCCTCCGTCGCACGCACCAGGGTCTCGCCGATGACCCGCTTCGGCAGCAGTGTCGTACCGAACAGCCGGCCGGCGACCCTGGCCACCTCGCGCTGCTGGTCCTCCCACGAACCCTCGGTCGACATGGTCGCCGAAGTGCCGATGCACTGGAGGGTCGCCGAGGCCCGGCACGCCTCGCGCAGACGGCGGATCAGGAACGCCACGTCCGCGCCCTGCCGGCCCCGGTAGGTGTGCAACTCGTCGAAGACGAGGAACTGCAGGCCCTCGGCCATGCGGATCAGGCTGGAGCGGTCGTCAGGACGCGTCAGCATCAACTCCAGCATCACGTAGTTGGTCAGCAGGATGTCCGGCGGGTTCTTGCGCAGCTCCCGGCGCCGCTCGTCCGACTCCTGGCCGGTGTAGCGGGCGAAGGTCACCGGCTCGCGTCCCGCACCGAAGCCGTGACGCAGGTACTTCTCCAGCTCGCCCAGCTGGGAGTTGGCGAGCGCGTTCATGGGATAGACGACGATCGCCCGCACCCGGCCCCCGGCGCTCGCGCCGGCCGCCTCACGCTCCTTCAGCACGCGGTCCACGATGGGGACGATGTACGCCAGCGACTTGCCGGAACCGGTGCCCGTGGTCAGCACGTACGAGTCGCCGGCCCGCGCGGCCTCGATCGCCTGCCGCTGGTGGAGGTGGAACGTCAGCGGCCTGCCGTCGGGGCGCGGCGAGGCCTCCCTCTTGCCGGCCTGGAAGATCTCCGCGCACCTGGGGTGCAGCAAACCGTCCCGCACGAGGTCGGTGACCTGGCCGCCGTCGGCGAAGAACGGATTCAGCGACAGCCACGGGTCAGGCCACTGCGACTTGGCCGCCAGGTCGTCCTCGACGAAGCCCGCGATCCGGGCGTCGCGCACCACCGTGGCGCTCTTGGTGAAGCTCTCGTACTCGCTGATCAGGTCGGCGTGGATGCCGAAGACGTCCATCGACTCGGGCAGGCGCGGCTGCTTGCGCGGCACGGGCGCCGGGGCGGCCTGCACGGGCTCGGGCAGCAGGGCGCGCAGCCGTGCCACCGGGTCCATCGCCCGCCAGTGCGGGGCGAGCAGGGCGACGCTGTCGTCCGGCGCGAGCGCGAGCGGCAGCAGCGCCTCACGGACCATGGCAGCGTTCTCCGGGCGCAGTTCGCTGTCCTTCTCGAGCAGGCGGTCCACGAGACGTACCAACTCGGCGGGCAGGTCCGGGCGCACGAGGGTCAGCAGCGGCGGCCGCTCGTGCTGGTGCTGCTCCGAGAGCTCGTAGGGCGTCCTGGCGGAGAAGGGCGGCCGCCCGATCAGCAGCTCGTACAGGATGCAGCCGAGCGCGTAGAGATCGGCCGAGGCGGAGACCCGTTCGGCGCGGAACTGCTCGGGCGCCATGTAGCGCGCCGTGCCGACACTGACCCCTGTGCTGGTCAAACGTGTCTGGTCGGGATCGTCGACGACGGACCCCATGCCGAAGTCGAGGACCTTGACGGTGCCGTCCCGGGTCAGCATCACGTTGGCCGGCTTCAGGTCGCGGTGGACGACCCCGGCGGTGTGCGCGGCCGTCAGTCCGGCGGCGATCTGGGCACCGATCGCGGCCACCCAGGAGACCGGGAGCTGGGGTTCCTCGTCGATGAGGTCCGCGAGCGGGTGACCGTCGAGCAACTCCATGGCGAGGTAGGGCAGACCGCTGCCGCCCGAGGTCCCGTCCACGCCGCCGTCGATCAGCAGCGTGAGATTCGGGTGGCCCTGCGAGAGCATGCGCATGATCCGCACCTCGCGGCGGAAGCGCGCGACCTCCTTGCCCGAGTCCGACGCGTCGACCGCGACACCCGTCCGGCCCCGCAGCACGGTCTTGACCGCGACCTCACGGTGCGGGGAGTCCGGAGCGGCCTGGAGGTCCTCCGCCCGGTGCACCTCGCCCATGTTGCCGCGCCCCACGAGCCCCGTGATCCGGAACCGTCCGCCGACCGTGTCAAGGCCCACTGGCCCTCCCCGCTTCACCCGTCAGGTCAAGGTGCGTAGATTGTGTGTGGAGCGTACACCATTCGCCTGTTAATTGGTCTCCAATCTGTGCGTTGACGGCGTCAACGCACATCCTCGTGAGACCTGCCTGCCGACGGGCGCCGAACGCCGCACGTCGACGGTGGTGCCGCTTCCGGACAGTCGACTCCCGGTGCTTTTCCACCTCTTGACGATCAGATGGGAGCGCCCATAACGTCTTGAGACGCACCAGACGGCATAGCGTGACCGCTCGATTACCGGAGTTGGTTGGAGATGGCGGGAAAGAAGGCGATTCGCCGAGATCGGCGAACGGGCGCGTCGGTCGCCTGCCGCCTCGTCGTTCTCGCGACGTGCGGGCCGCGCAGGTGACGCGCTCGGTGGTCCCCAATCGGCGAACCGGCGGCGACAGCGTTGCTGACAACGTTGTCGGGAGCGATCGCGCGGCACGGTCACCGTTACTCCCGCACTGACCGGCCGTTCCCATCCACGTCACGGAGGATTCGTGCGCACCAAACGACCAAGACGCCGATTGGCCATGCTTGTGGCCGCAGGACTGGGGCTCGCGGCGTTCGCCGTGCCGTCGTCCGCCAACGCGGCCGACGACGCCCCCGCGGGCCCGCACGGCCTCAAGGGCGAGTACTACACGCAGTCCGCCCCCGGAGCCTTCGACTTCCACGACCTCAAGGCCACCGGGTTCGACCCGAACATCGACTTCGACAGCCTGGAGTCCAGGCTGCAGACGGCCACCGGCCAGTCCGACGACGCCAGCATCCGCTGGACGGGCGAGGTGGTCCCGGAGAAGTCAGGCGCGACGACGTTCTCCATCACCGGCGACAACGGCTTCCGGCTGTGGGTCGACGGCAAGCTCACCATCGACCACTGGGTCGACGACTGGGACAACGAGCAGACCTCACAGCCCGTCAACCTGACGGCGGGCAAGGCCTACGACATCAAGGTCGAGTACTTCGAGCACTTCGGCGGCTCCAACCTCCACCTGCGGTGGACCGAGCCCGGCGAGTCCAAGGAGGCGATACCCTCCTCGGCCTTCCGCCTGCCCCCCGACTGGCACTACGACGGCGCGATCTCCACGTCCGTGCTCAAGGACGGCCGCACCCTCAAGCTGGACTTCGCCCAGGCGCTCGCGGCCCCGCCCGCCGGCATCCTCGACCACCTGCAGGCCGTCATCGGCGGCGCCAAGTGGCCGCTCGCCTCGGTGAAGGCCGATCCGGCCGACCCGCGCTCCCTCCTCGTGGGACTCAAGGAGCCCGTCGTCGGCAAGAAGGGCGGCGGCGCCTCCGGGCAGGCCGACGTCACCTACGACGGCAAGGGCGGCCTGACCGGTGCCGACGGCACGGCGGTCGGCCACTTCTGGAGCAGCGGCCCGAACGGGTCCGAGTACGAGCTGTCCACCAAGTGGGCCGCCGACGTCAGCCCGTCCAACGCCCACCCCGAGTACCCCAGGCCCCAGCTCACCCGCGGCGCCTGGCAGAACCTCAACGGTGAGTGGCAGTTCTCCGCCGCCAAGGCGGGGGAGAGGCCGCCGGTCGGCAAGCGCCTCGACGACAAGATCCTGGTGCCCTACCCGGTCGAGTCCCAGCTCTCCGGCGTGGAGAAGCACGAGGACCGCATGTGGTACCGCCGTACCTTCACCGTGCCGAGGAGCTGGCACGTCAGCAAGGCCCACGGCAAGCGCCTCGAACTGAACTTCGGCGCCGTGGACTGGCAGGCCGAGGTGTACGTCAACGGCCACAAGGTCGCCGAACACAAGGGCGGCTACGACAAGTTCAGCGCCGACATCACCGACGCGCTGAAGCCAGGACGTACCCAGGAGCTGATCGTCGGCGTCTACGACCCGACCGACGCGGCAGGCGGCCCGGACCAGCCGGTGGGCAAGCAGCGCACCGACCCGAGCGGCATCTGGTACACCCCGTCCTCCGGCATCTGGCAGACGGTGTGGATGGAGCCGGTGGCGGCCGACCACGTCGGATCGCTGAAGATCACACCGGACGTCAAGGACGGCCGGGCCACGGTCGAGGCCGAGGGCGTGCGCGACGGTGTGCCGATCACGGCGACGGCGTACAACGGCAAGCGCCCGGTCGCGACGGCCCGCGGGCGCACGGGCGAGCCGCTGACCCTGAAGATCAACAAGGCGCACCTGTGGTCGCCGGACGACCCGTTCCTCTACAACCTCAAGGTGCGCGTCGGGCACGACCGCGTCGGCAGCTACTTCGGTATGCGCTCGATCGCCGTCAAGAACGTGAACGGCACGCCGCGCACGATGCTCAACGGCAAGCCCGTCTTCATGATGGCCACGCTCGACCAGGGCTTCTGGCCCGACGGCCTGTACACGGCGCCGACCGACGACGCCCTGGCCTACGACCTGAAGATGCACAAGGAGATGGGCTTCAACTCGGTGCGCAAGCACATCAAGGTCGAGCCCGACCGCTGGTTCTACTGGGCGGACAAGCTCGGCCTGCTCGTCTGGCAGGACATGCCGGCCATGAGCAGGACGCCCGACACGGACGCGCAGCGCGCCGAGTACGAGCACGAGATGAAGCAGATGATCGACCAGCACATCAGCCACCCCTCGGTGATCATGTGGGTCACGTTCAACGAGGGCTGGGGCCAGTACGATGTCGGCCGCATCGCGCAGGAGGCCAAGTCGTGGGATCCCACCCGCCTGGTCAACAACATGTCCGGCATCAATCTGGGCACGGACGGCGGGACCGGCGACATCATCGACGAGCACGGCTACCCGAGCCCGGCACTGCCGCCGAACCCCGACGGCAAGCGCGCTCTGGTCAGCGGTGAGTACGGCGGCCTCGGCCTCGCCGTGCCCGGGCACTCCTGGGCCGTCCAGCAGTCGTACGTCGACGTCGACTCGGCGGCGTACACGGACGACTACCTGGAGAAGCTCGGCGAGGTGCGCAAGCTGGCCTGCCAGGGCAGCAACGGCGCCGTGTACACGCAGATCACGGACGTCGAGGGCGAGCTCAACGGCCTGATGACGTACGACAGGAAGGTCGTCAAGCCGGACGTGAAGCGGGTGAGGGCGGCGCAGCAGGCGCTGATCCGCGACGCGTCGCAGCCGACCGTGGCCGGCTGCCCGGCCGGCTGAGGCCACCGGCCGAGGCCATCGGCCGACGTCACCAGGCCGGCGCGACCGGCCGACGTCACCAGGCTGAGGCCACACCGCAGTTCCGCTCCGGGCCCCGCGCATCATCACCGCGCGGGGCCCGGAGTCGTCCGCCGGAACATCCCGTCCGGTCCAACCAGTTGACCAGTCGGGTGGCCCGGGCCATCATGGCCGCCATGCCGCAGCCACCCATACGGCGCGAGGCCGTCTCCGACCAGGTCTACGCACGCCTGCGCGACAGGATCGTCGGCGGCGAACTGCCCCCGGGCTCCGCGCTCACCGCCGAACGCGACCTGGCCGCCGAGTTCCAGGTGAACCGGCACGCCGTCCGCGAGGCCGTCAAACGCCTCCAGCAGGCACGTCTCGTCGAGGTCAGCCAGGGCGGGCGGACGCTCGTCCTCGACTGGCGCCGCACCGCGGGGCTCGACCTCGCGGTGGGCATCGCCGCCGTCGGCGCGGGCCCCACCCCCGCCGAACTCGTCCGCGACGCCATGGAGATGCGGGCGTGCATCGGCGCGGACGCGGCCCGGCTGTGCGCGGCGAGATGCCCGGAACCCGTCGCCGCGGCGATCGTCGAGACCGCGGGCCGGTACGCGAACACGGGCCCCGACCTGCCGGACCTCCACACCGCCGACGTGGCCTGGTGGCGGCTGATCGTCGAAGGCTCGGGCAACCTCGCCTACCTGCTGGCGTTCAACAGCCTGGTGGGCGGCGCCATCCCGGCCGCCGACGTCCCCGAGGACCTGCGCACCGCCGAACTCCTCGACGTGGAAGCCCATGTGCGCCTCGCCGGGCACATCGCCGCGCGCGAGGCCACGGCCGCCGAGAGCCTGGCGCGTGAACTCCTGACCCGCAGTGTGCCCGTGACAACCGCCGAGGAGGTGCGGTGACATGATCCCGGCCCTGATCTACGCCATACCCGCGTTCGTGCTGCTCGTGGTGGTGGAGGCGCTGTCGTTCCGCTTCCTGCCGGACGACGACGAGCGCGGCTACGAGGTGCGCGACACCGCCACCAGCCTGTCCATGGGCGCCGGCAGCCAGGTCATCGGTGTGCCGTGGAAGGCCGTGACGGTCGTCCTGTACGCGGCCCTGTACGCCGTCTCCCCGTGGCACCTGCCGGCCTCCAGCGGCTGGACGTGGCTGCTGCTGTTCTTCGCCGACGACCTCGCGTACTACGTCTTCCACCGCGCACACCACCGGGTGCGCGTGCTGTGGGCGAGCCACGTGGCCCACCACTCCAGCGTCCACTACAACCTCTCGACGGCGCTGCGGCAGAGCTGGACACCCATGACCACACTGCCGTTCTGGCTGCCCCTGGCGCTGGTGGGCCTGCCGCCCTGGATGATCCTGCTCCAGCAGTCCATCAGCCTCGGCTACCAGTTCTTCCTGCACACCGAACGCGTCGACAAGCTGTGGCGGCCCGTCGAGCTGCTGTTCAACACGCCGTCGCACCACCGCGTGCACCACGGCTCGAACAACGTCTACCTGGACCGCAACTACGGCGGCATCCTCATCGTCTGGGACCGGCTCTTCCGTACCTTCGAACCCGAGGGCGAGCGCGTCGTGTACGGGCTGACGAAGAACATCGCCACGTACAATCCGCTGCGGGTGGCGTTCCACGAGTACGCGTCCGCCTGGCACGACGTACGCACCGCACGGCGCTGGCGCGACCGCGCCGGCTACCTCTTCCGCCCGCCGGGCTGGGCGCCGGGCGCGGAGGGCTGACGGGTCTCTGCCACCAGGCCCCGCGCCCGGCGCGCCCGGGCCAGGGGCCGTGCCCCGTCCCGCTCAGTGCTCCTGGGCCGTCGGGCGGACCATGATCTCGTTCACGGCGGCGTGCGGCGGCTGCTCCACCATGAACAGCACCGACCGTGCCACGTCCGCCGGCGCCAGCCACTTCTCCGGCGGCATGGCGCCGCCGGCCGACGACTGCCCGCCCGCCGTCATCTCCGTCCGCACCATGCCTGGCTCCACGATGCCGACCCGCACCCCCCGGCCCGTCACCTCCGCGCGCAGCGCCTCGGTGAACGAACCCACGGCGTGCTTCGTCGCCGAGTACACACTGTTGTGCGGACGGGGGATGCGCCCGGCCACCGAACCGGTCGTCACCAGGTCGGCGACGCCGCGCGGGCCGCCCGCCGCGGCACTCAGCAGATGCGGCAGGGCACAGCGGGACAGGTGCAGCACGGCCCTGACATTGACGTCCACCATGCTGTCCCAGTCCTCCGGATCGCTGTCCTCGACATCGGCGCGCACGCCGTACCCGGCGTTGTTCACCAGGATGTCGAGCCGCCCGAAACGCGTCGTCACGGCGTCGACGACGGCCCGCGCGGACTCCGCCCCGCTCAGTTCGGCGGGCACCGCCAACGCCGTGCCACCGTCCTCCTCGATCCGTGCTGCGAGGTCCTTGAGACGGTCCGCCCGCCGCGCGACGAGGGCGACTGCCCCGCCGCGCCGGGCGATCCCCAGCGCCACCTCCGCACCGATACCGCTCGAAGCCCCGGTGACCAGGGAAACGGTCCCGGACAGCGGCAACTCCTGGGGCGCTTGTGAACTCGTCGACGGCATGGGGCTTCCTCTCGCGCTCACGGAGCCGCCCGCCGTGATGGCGGGCGGCACTCACCGCGGACACGTACCCGCCGGACCGCCGGAGATCACTTCCGGCGGTCGGCCTGCCCGTCGCCGACGCCCGTCAGCGGCCCGCGAGGTGGCGGCCGGTCCTCGCCGCCGCCCATACCAGGCCCGCGCCGGCCGTCGCGGCCAGGCCCGTGCGGACTGCACGCCGGCGCATCGGGGGCTTCGGCCGGCGATCGCGTGGCGCGTCGCCGCCGTCGGCCCCGTCGCGCTGCCGCTCGCGGGCCATGCGCATCACCTCGGCGAGGTGCAGCGCCTTGCGCCCGGTCCTCGCGTCCTTGATCTGCGTCTTGCAGGAGAACCCGTCGGCGACGAGGAGACCGTCCTCGTCCTGGGCGCGCACCGCGGGCAGCAGCGCCTGCTCGCCGCAGTCCATGGAAATGTCGTACTTCCCGTCCTCGAACCCCCACGATCCGGCGAGGCCGCAGCAGCCGCCCTGGAGGTTGTCGACGTCGAGCCCCATGCCGCGCAGCAGCTTCTCCGGGGCCTTCATGCCGCCGGTGGCCCGCTGGTGGCAGTGGCCCCACAGCAGCGCCTTCCCGTCGCCGAACCGCGGCGGGTGGATGTCGAACGTCTCGAAGAACTCGCCGAAGTGGTAGGCGTTGCGGCTCAGCCGGTCCGCGTCGTCGTCGTGCGGCAGGATCCCGCGCAGCTCGTCCTTGAACACCGCCAGGCAGCTCGGCTCCATCCCCACCACGGGCGTTCCGGCCCGTACGTGCTCCCGCAGCGTGTCGAGCACGTTGTGCAGGTAGCGCTCCGCGATGTCGAGGAAGCCGTAGTCGTACAAGGGCCTGCCGCAGCACACATGGTTCTCGGGCATGATGACCCGCCAGCCGGCCGCCTCGATGGCCTCCACACAGGCGACGCCCACGTCGGTGTGGAAGTAGTTGTTGAACGTGTCGGGGAAGAGCACCACGGGCCGGCCGCCCGGGTTGGCGGTGCCGCCGCGCCGCTCGAACCACTCCTGGAGCGTCTGCGGCGCGAACCGCGGCAGCGGCCTTCGGCGGTCGATGCCCGCCGCCAGCTTCGCCAGCCGCGCGAGGCCGGGAGTGTGCGTGACGAGATTGACGACCTCGGGCATGCGGGACGCGACGCGGGCCGCCTGGTCGATGAAGCCGAAGGCGTACGCGTACCGCGGCCGCCACCGCTTCCACGACTGGTAGTGGTGGTGGAGGAACTCCGACTTGTAGGTGGGCATGTCGACGTTGACCGGGCAGTCACTGGTGCAGCCCTTGCAGGACAGGCAGAGGTCGAGCGAGTCGGCGACCTCCTTGGACTGCCAGCCGTCGGTGATGACCTCGCCCCGCAGCATCTCGAACAGCATGCGGGCGCGCCCGCGGGTGGAGTGCTTCTCCTCGCGGGTGACCTGGTAGCTGGGGCACATCGTCGAATCGGCCTGTGGAACACGGCACTTGCCCACGCCGACACATTGCAGGGCCGCGTGGGCGAAGTCGCCGCCGTCCTCGGGGTACGCGAACTTCACCTCGGGACGCGGCGGGTTGTAGTCGGTGCCGAGCTTGAGGTTCTCGTCCAGCCGGTACGCGTCCACGACCTTGCCCGGGTTCATCTTGAACCCGGGGTCCCAGATGCGCTTGAACTCGCGCATGGCGCCCACGAGTTCCGAACCGTACTGCTTCTCCAGCAGCTCGGCGCGCTGCTGCCCGTCGCCGTGCTCGCCCGACAGGGAGCCGCCCATGGAGGTCACCAGGTCGGCCGCCTCCTCCATGAACGCACGGTAGGTGGCGATACCGTCGGCATGGCGCAGATCGAAACTGATCCTGCTGTGGATGCAGCCCTCGCCGAAGTGCCCGTACATGGCGCCGATGACGGAGTGCTTGTCCATCACCTTGCGCAGCGCGCGCACGTACTCGCCGATGCGGCCCCTGGGCACCGCCGAGTCCTCCCAGCCCGGCCAGTGGTCCTTCCCGCCGGGCGGGAACGCGGTCGAGCCGAGGCCGCTCTCCCTGATGGCCCACAGGTCCTCGCTGTTGCCGCCGTCCTGCTTGCTCTTCATGAGGGTGATGCGGTCGGACTCGTAGCCCTTGTCGCCGGTGAGCCAGTCGATGAAGGCGTGGGCCTGGGCCTGCGACTCGGCGGCCTCGTCCGCGCCGAACTGGACGAGCAGCCAGGCGCCGCCGTTCTTGCGCGGCAGCTCGCCGATGTCGGCCACGTTGATGTCCTGCAGCTGCTGGTCGTGGATCAGCCGGTCGTCCAGCGCCTCCAGGCCGATGGGACGGAAACGGTCGATGATCTCCATGCAGTGCTCGGCCGCGTCGGCCAGGTCCCCGTACTCGACGACGACGAGCGTGCGCTGGAGCAGCGCCGGTGTCAGCTTCAGCACGGCCTGGAGAGCGGTGGCGCACGTGCCCTCGGTGCCGACGAGGGCACGGGCCACGTTGAAGCCCTTCTCGGGCAGCAGCTCGTCCAGGTTGTAGCCGGAAACCCGGCGGGGCAGCTCGTCCACCGACGCGTAGCCGGCGCGGATGGCGTCGGCGTAGCGGTCCCGCAGATCGCGCAGCGCGGCGTAGATCTCGCCCTTGCGGCCCCCGGCCTTGATGATGTCGTCGAGGTCGTCCTCCTCGTTCACGCCGACCCAGAACCGCTCGCCCTCGTACGTGACGATCCCCAGGGCTTCGACGTTGTCCGAGGTGCGCGGGCCAGGACCGTACAGCTGCGACTGCACCGAGTGGATGCCGCAGGAGTTGTTGCCGATGTTGCCGCCGATCACGCAGCGGGAGTGCGAGGAGGGGTCAGGGCCGAAGACGAGGTTGTCGCGGCCGGTGTGCCGGTTCAGCTCGGCGCGCCGTACGCGTGGCACAGCCGGTGCGTCGCGACCACGTCGTCCAGTGTGCGGGGAACGACGACGCCGATCGGGGTCTGCCGGTAGTTCGAGGCGTCGTTGGCGTACATCGCCCGGCTGCCCGGGTCGAAACGGACCTCGCCGGTGACCGCCTTGGCGAGCGCCGCGGCGAGCCTGCCGACCGCGACGGTCTCTCTGGCCCGAGGCGCACCGGGCAGGCGCGGGTCCGTCTTGGCGGAACGTCGAGCGTCGCGCGCTGGGGGATGCCGGCCACGGTGCGCCTCTCTGTGCTGCTGTGTCAGCGGTGTCTGCGGTGTCTGCTGGGTGGGGCAGGGTTCAGTGGGTGTTCGTGCCGTACGTGCGGTAGCGCTCCGCGTCGGCCCACCTGACGTCGAGGCCGAACCCCGGCCGGCCGGGATCGGGCCGCAGCGCGCCGCCTTCGGGGTCGAGCGTCCCCTCGAACAGGAGTCGCTCGAAGCGGACATGGTCGTGGAAGTACTCGAGGTGCCGCAGCCGGTCGACCGCGCAGAACGCGTGCGCTGACAGCGCCGGCGCGCAGTGTGCGGACAGGTCGATGTGGTGGGCGGCCGCGAGGCCGGAGACGTGCAGCAGGCCGGTGATGCCCCCGCACCTCGTGACGTCGGCCTGCAGGCAGTCCACGGCGCGCGGGGTGACCAGCCCCGCGAAATCGCGCAGGACGAAGCCGTACTCGCCCGCCGCCACCTCGATGCCCCCCGGCGCCTTCTCGCGCACCGACCGCAGCCCTTCGAGGTCGTCGGAGCTGACCGGCTCCTCGAACCAGGTCACGCCCCACTGCTCGGCGAACCGGTGCGCCCAGTACACGGCGTCCTTGGCGGACAGGGCGCCGTTGGCGTCGGTGAACAACTCGCAGTCGTCGCCGACGGCCTTGCGCACCGCGTCGAGCCGTGCCGGGTCCTGTCCGGGGTCGCGTGACGTCTTGAGCTTGACGCGGCCGATGCCCTGCCCCGCCCATCCGGACAGCTGCTCGGCCAGCCGGTCGAGCGGGTAGTTGGTGAAGCCGCCGCTTCCGTAGACCGGCACCCGGTCGTGGAAGGCGGGTAGCGTCTGGAAGACAGGCAGGCCGAGCAGTCTCGCCTTGAGGTCCCACAGGGCGGTGTCCGCCGCGGAGACGGCCATGGCCCCGACCCCGGGGCGGCCCGCGTTGCGGATGGCCGTGAACATGCTGTGCCAGGCGGCGGGCGGCGCGAGCGCGTCGCAGCCGGTCAGGACCGGTACCAGCGTCGATTCGATGAACGACGCCACCGTGACGTCGCCGTACGTGTAGCCGATGCCGGTGGTGCCCCCGCCGTCGACCTCGACGAGCACCATGGTCGTCGCGTCCCATTCGAGGGTGCCGTCCTGCTCGCGCCCTCCTGGCCCGTCGGTGGGCACCTTGAAGGCGTGGACCCTCACGGCGTCCACGGTGGTGTGCGGCTTCATGTCCCTGCTCTCCCCTCCGGTTCGTGCGTGCCTGAAACCGCGAACAGCCGGTGTGCGCCGCCGCACACCGACCGCCCGCGGTCGTCAACCTGCCGCCTGTGGCGCGGCCTTGAGGCTCAGTGGCCGTTCCCGCGTCCGGGCAGGTGCTCGGCGTACTCCGTCAGTTTCTGTCGGACGCCGTGTGCGGCGATGCCGGCCTTCTCCGGGTCGTGCACGGCGGCCTTGGCAGCCTTCTTGCCCTGTTCGAGCATGATGTGCGGCGGGATCGGCGCGATCTCCTGGTCGGTCTTGAACTCCAGCACCACGGGCACGTCGGAGGCCAGCGCCTCCTTCCACGCCGAGGTGACCTTCTTCGGGCTGTCGCAGTAGATGCCCTTGAGCCCCAGGAGCTCCGCGTACTTCGCGTAGGGCACGTCGGGGATGTACTGAGAGCCGGGGTACTTGGGGTCGCCTGCCATGGCCCGCTGCTCCCAGGTCACCTGGTTGAGGTCCTGGTTGTTGAAGATGCAGAAGATGAAGGGTTGGCTGCCCGAGAGGCGGTCCATGTACCGCTTGACGGTGATCATCTCGTTCATGCCGTTCATCTGGAAGGCGCCGTCCCCCACGAACGCGATGACAGGACGGTCCGGGTAGGCGAAGCGCGCCGCGATCGCGTACGGGACGCCGGGGCCCATGGTCGCCAGGGTCCCCGAGAGCGACGCCCGCATGCCGTCGCGGAGCTTCAGGTGACGCGCCCACCAGTTGGTGCCGGAGCCCGAGTCCGCCGTGACGATCGCGCCGTCAGGCAGCAGCGGGGAGAGCTCGCTCGCCACGGCCTGCGGATTGATCGTGTCGCCGAAGTGCTGCGCCGCCCGGCGTTCGCACACGTCGTTCCACTCACGCACGTCCTTCTCGATCTTCTCCCGCCAGCCGCGGTCCTCCTTGCGCCGCAGGTGGGGAATGAGCGCACGGAGCGTCTCCTTGGAGTCGCCCACGAGGTGCGCCTCCATGGGGTAGCGGATGCCGATCATACGGCCGTCGATGTCGATCTCGACGCCGCGCGCCTGCCCCTCGTCCGGCAGCCACTCCGCGTACGGGAAGCTGGTCCCGATCATGAACAGGGTGTCGCAGCCCTGGATCATGTTGTCGGACGCCTTGCTCCCGAGCAGCCCGATCGGGCCCGTGACGAACGGGATGTCGTCGGGCAGCGCCTCGCGCCCCAGCAGGGCCTTGGCGACACCCGCCCCGAGGAGCTCGGCGGCCTCGATCACCTCGGTCTGGGCCTTGACCGCGCCCTGCCCGACGAGGATCGCCACCTTGCTGCCCTCGTTGAGCACGGCCGCCGCCCGGCGCAGCTCGTCCTCGTTGGGCAGCACCCTCGGCTCGCTCCAGCCCACGCTGGAGAAGACGGAGCCGTGCGCCTTCGGCGGGGAGGGCACCGCCTCCTCTTCCTGCACGTCCTCCGGAACGATGATGGTGGCGATGCCACGGGTCGTCAGGGCCGTCTTGAACGCCCGGTCCACGACGTGCCGCGCCTGGCCGGGGTGCACGACCATCTCGCAGTACTCGGAGACGTCGGCGAAGAGCCGGTCGAGGTGGATCTCCTGCTGGTAGTGCGTGCCCAGGCAGAGCCTCTTCTGCTGCCCGACGACGGCGACCACCGGCTGGTGGTCGAGCTTGGCGTCGTACAGCCCGTTCAGCAGGTGCACCGCGCCAGGACCCGATGTCGCGGTGCAGCAACCGACCTCGCCGGTGAACTTGGCGTGGGCGCACGCCATGAACGCGGCCATCTCCTCGTGCCGGGCCTGGATGAACTCCGGATTGCCCTCGGCACGGTCGTAGGCGCCCAGGAACCCGTTGATGCCGTCCCCCGGATAGCCGTAGACCCGTTGCACACCCCACTGGCTGAGCCGTTGCAGGATGAAGTCGGCGACCTTGGGCATGCTCGTGCTCCTTCTGTCCGGGCGAAGCTCTCCAGGGGTCTACGGAGTAACCGTTTCTCGTACGGTGCAAACAACATCCGCATGCGTGCGGGTGGCATGCGTTTCGGGGTGCCTCACCGGGGCTGACAGGACGGCGCCCGGGGTCAGTCCGATCCGCGCAGCTGCACGGCGACAGTGGCAGCGGCGGCCGCGGTGGCGGTGGCGGCGAGGCCCGACAGGAGCGCGCGCCGGTGCCGGGACATCCACAGCACCGGGTCGGACCCGTGGGCCTGGTCGTCGAAGGCGCCGTGCGCCCCCTGGTCGGCCTCGGCGTCGGACGGCCGGTCCAGATTGGGCTCGAACCGGGGCGCGTCCTTGCCGGTCTGCTGGCTCTTGACGGCCGTACGCCCCAGGTAGATGTCCACCAGCTTCGGAGCCAGCCGTTCAGCGAGGATGACGGCCGCCGTAGAGGCGCCCACCCACATGTTGCGGCGCGGGTGCTCGGCCAGGAACACGATGCCGCGGGCGGGCAGCTCCGGCTGGAACACCGGGGGCACCGGCATGGGGTGGCCGTCCATCTTGTTGAGGTTCCAGTCGAACTGCGGGGTGTTGAGGCCCGGCAGCTGGATCATGCAGACCTTGACCTTGCTGCGTTCGTTGATCAGCTCCGTCATCACGGACTCGGTGAACCCCTTGACGGCGTGTTTGGCGCCGCAGTACGCGGACTGCAAGGGAATGGACCGGTAGGACATCGCCGAGCAGACGTTGACGACGACCCCGTGGTTCCTGGGGCGCATGACCTCGAGCGCGGCACGTGTCCCGTTCACCTGGCCGAGGTAGGTGACCTCGGTCATCCGCCGGTACTCCTCGGGCGAGGTGTCCCAGAAGAAGGCGAGCGATCCGGCGAACGCCGTGTTCACCCAGACGTCGATCTCGCCGAGCTCCCGTTCGACCCGCTCGGCCGCCCGGTGCACCTCTTCGTGGTCGCTCACGTCGGTGGGGATGGCCAGGCCGGTGCGGCCGGCGGCCTCCACGTCCCGCACCGCACCGCCGAGGCCCGCCTCGCCGCGCGCCAGCACGGCGACGTCGTAGCCGTGTTCGGCGAACTCGCGCACCGTCGCCCGGCCCACCCCCGCGCTTCCCCCGGTCACCACTGCCACCTTGCGTCCTACCCTGGCCGTCATCCTCGTCAGCCTCCCGATCCGTCTCTCGGTGCGTCTGCCGGTGCGTCTGCCGGTCCGTCTGCCGGTCTGTCTGCCGGTCTGTCTGCCGGTCCGTGGGGCCGGGTACCTGGAAAGCGCCGCCGTCAAAAGCCGGATGGGGCAGACGTGTGAATCCGGCGGGCCGACCCCGTGGCTTCTCCGGACCGGGGTGTGTGAGCCGGGGCCGATCGGTTACCCAGGGAGGGTGATCTCGCACAGGACCGACGGCTTCCTCCCGCTGCGCGGCTACGCGTTGCTCGGCGACCTCCGCGCCACCGCCCTCGTGGGCACCGACGGCAGCGTCGACTGGTTCGCCGCACCCGCCATGGACGCGCCCCCGGTGTGCGCGGCCCTGCTCGACCCGGGGGCCGGCGGGACGATCACCCTGGCTCCCACCGTGCCCTGCACGGCGACCCGCCGCTACCTGGGCGACACCATGGTGCTGGAGACCACCTGGACCACGGAGCGGGGCACCGCCCGCGTCACCGACTGCCTCAGCCTCGGCGCGCTGGGAAACCTGCCGTGGACCGAACTGGCCAGGGTCGTCACGGTCGACGACGGCGAGGTCCCCATGGCCTGGACCGTACGCCCCGGTCACCGCCTGGTCGCCGGCTCCCAGGCCTGGGCACGCGACGAGGACGGCACCCACCTGGTCACGGCCGGGGAGCAGCACCTGGGCGTCGTGACGGAAGGCCTCGGCACCGCGCGGCCCGCGGGGCACCACGTCGAGGGCGGCGCCGTCGTACGGCCCGGCGCTCCCGCCCTGCTCGCGGTCATGGTCACCGAGCACGCCCCCGTGCACCTGCCCACCCCGGAGGAGATCCGGTCCAGGGCGGAGCACACCGCGGACACCTGGCGGCAGTGGTCGGCGCAGGTCGGCGACGCGGGACCGCACAAGGAGGCCGTCCTGCGCAGCGCCCTCACGCTCAAGGCGCTGACCTACCAGCCCACCGGGGCCATCGCGGGAGCGGCGACCACGTCGCTGCCCGAGAAGATCGGCGGAGAGCTCAACTACGACTACCGCTACGCATGGATCCGTGACGGCTCCTACGCGCTGGCCGCCATGGCCAGGCTCGGCCTCTCCGAGGAACTGCACGCAGGAGTGAGCTGGCTGCTCGGCGTCGCGGCCTTGCAGGCGCCCGCACTGCGGCCCTTCTACACCCTCGATGGCGAGGCCGCCGAACCGGCGATGCGGGCGGTGACGGGGGCGCCCGGATACCGGCAGTCCCCTCCCGTCCACGTGGGCAACGGCGCCGCCGACCAGCGCCAGACCGGGTCGTACGGAGACCTCCTGGACGCCGTGCTGCTCTACACCGAGCACGACGGCAGGCTGGACGCGAGGACGGGCGCTCTCGTGTCCGCCATGGCCGACCGCGTCTGCGACCTGTGGCGCACCCCCGACGCCGGCTTCTGGGAGCTGGGCGAAGCCCGCCACTACACCAGCTCGAAGATCGGCTGCTGGGTCGCGCTCGACAGGGCGGTACGCCTGGCCGAGGCCGGGCGGCTGACCAGCCCGCACGTGGAGCGCTGGCGCATGGAACGCTCCGAGATCCGCTCCTGGATCGACGAGAACTGCTGGTCCGCCGTCAAGCAGTCCTACACCTTCCACGCGGGCACCGACGAACTGGACGCCGCCGCGCTGCTCGTGGCCAGAACCGGCTACTGCCGGGGGGACGACCCCCGCCTGCGCAGCACCATCGAAGCGGTCCGTGCCGAGCTCGGAGCCGGCGGGGCGCTCCTCTACCGCTACAGCGGGCAGCAGGAGAAGGAGGGCGCCTTTCTCGTGTGCTCGTTCTGGCTGGTGGAGGCGCTCACCCACGTGGGAAGCACCAAGGAGGCGGCCGAACTGCTCGATGAACTCGTCGGCAGGGCCAACGACGTAAGCCTCTACACCGAGCAGATCGACGCGGAGAGCGGCGAGCTGCTGGGCAACATGCCCCAAGCGCTGTCGCACCTGGGCCTGATCGCGGCGGCGACGAGGCTGCGGGGTGGTACGGCATGAGGACGGGGCCGAAGAAGAGGCCGAAGGGGAGCGCATACGTGCACGGCACACGCACGGGCCTGATCGCGGTGCGCGCGGCGTACGGCGGCGTCGCCGTCCTCGCGCCCCGCGTGCTGCTGCGCCTGTACGGCGGCGACGAGTCGTCACAGGCCGAGCGCGCGGTGCTGCGCGTGCTGGGCGGCCGCCACCTGCTCCAGGCGGCCGTCACTCTCCTGAGCCCGCGGCCGGCGGTGTGGGACTGCGGGGCGGCCGTCGACGCCGCCCACTCCGCGTCCATGCTCGCGCTGGCCCGGATCCGTCCCGAACTGCGGGCGACCGCCGGGCGTGACGCGGTCGCGGCGGGCCTCTTCGCGGCGTCCAGCGCGCTCGCGGGACGGCTGGGCGGCCGGCGGCGGGCCGCGTGACGCGCGCCGGCCCGCGCGGCCCGGGTTTCGCGGGACGCGATGCCGGACAAACCTGTGAGGCCCTGGTGTGGCGGTCAGTGGATCGGGTTGGTTCCCGCGGCGCGGGGTACTGGGCAGGCGCACGTTTCGTCGGAAAGGGTGGTGGCCATGCCTCAGGACAGCACGCGCGAGACCGGAGCGAGGTTGGGTGACGCCGCGGCGCGTCTGACAGAGGACACCACCGAGTTGGTCCGTCAGCAGATCGGGGACATGCGCCAGGAGCTGCTGGCCACCGTGCGCCGCACCGGCACGGGGCTCATATGGCTGGGCGGCGCCGCCGTGTGCGGTGTGTTCACCGTGTCGGCGGTGTACTCATGGGTGCTGCGCGAGCTGGAGAAGACCATGCCGCCCGCCCGCGCCGCGGCCACGCTGGGCGTGATCTGCGCGGGCGGGGCGGCGGGCCTCGGGCTGCTGGGTGCCCGTCAGCTCCGCGACGTGGCCGTCACGTCGCAGGAGGCGGCGCGGCACGCGCGCGCCGACGGGACGGACGAGGCCGGCGAGGGTGAGGGAACCGGCACGACACCGGCCCAGTAGGGCCGCGGTGGCAGGAGACGCCCCACTGGCAGGAGACCGGCGCCGGGCACGGCCCCGGCGGCGCGCGAGCAGGCGGAACATGACGCACGATCACCAGGACGGTGCTCGTGACCGGTTGGTCAGGAGGGCGAAGGCGCAGTGTCGCAATCGGGTGACAATCAGGGGCAGGACCGTTGGGAGGAGCCGGGGGAGCGGCTCGTAAGGGCTCTCGACCGGCGGCTGCCCATGATGTCGGCGGCCAAGCAGTACCTGCGCAAGGCGTTCCCCGACCACTGGTCCTTCCTGCTCGGTGAGATCGCGTTGTACAGCCTGCTGATCCTGGTGATCACGGGCATCTTCCTGACCTTCTGGTTCCACCCGGACATGTCGGAGCGCCCCTACGACGGCTCGTACGTTCCCCTTCAGGGCGTACAGGTGTCCGAGGCGTACAGCTCGGTGCTGCACATCAGCTTCGACATCCGCGGCGGGCTCCTCATGCGCCAGGTGCACCACTGGGCGGCGCTGGTCTTCGTCGCCTCCATCGGCATCCACATGCTGCGGATCTTCTTCACCGGCGCGTTCCGCCGGCCCCGCGAGATCAACTGGATGATCGGCGTCACGCTGTTCCTGCTGGCACTGCTCGAAGGCTTCTGCGGGTACTCGCTCCCCGATGACCTGCTGTCAGGAACCGGCCTGCGCACGGCGGAAGGCATCGTCCTGTCGATCCCCGTGATCGGCACCTATCTGTCGTTCTTCATCTTCGGCGGCGAGTACCCGGGCCACGAGATCATCCCGCGTATGTACTCCTTCCACATCCTGCTGGTGCCCGGGGCGATCCTCGCCCTGGTCGGGGCCCACCTGGCCCTGGTGGTGTACCTGAAACACACTCAGTGGGCGCAACCGGGCAAGACCAACCGCAACGTCATCGGCAAGCCGGTGTTCCCCGCGTACGCGGCCAAGTCGATGGGGCTGTTCTTCACACTGTGCGGTGTGCTGGTGGCGATGTCCGCCCTCTTCCAGATCAACCCGGTCTGGGTGTACGGCCCCTACCGGCCCGACCAGGTGTCGACCGACGCCCAGCCCGACTGGTACATCGGCTTCCTGGAGGGTGCGCTGCGTCTCATGCCGCAGGCCGAGACGCGCGTGGCCGGGCACACCGTCGCCTGGGCCCCGTTCATCGCGGGCGCGGTGCTGCCCGCGGTGCTGGTCGTGATCCTCTACGTGTATCCGTGGTTCGAACGGTGGATCACCGGAGGCACCGAGGAACGTCACCTGCTCGACCGGCCACGCAATCAGCCCACGAGAACAGCCCTGGGCGCGGCCGCCGTCTTCGCATACGGCGTCCTGGTGATGGCAGGCGGGCAGGACGTCCTGTCCTACGTCTTCAGGTGGCCCGTCGAATGGCTCACGTACTTCTTCCGCAGTGCCTTCATCATCGGGACGGTCCTCGTGTACCTGATCACCAAGCGGGCCTGTCTCGGCCTTCAGGCAGCCGACAGGCACCGGATCAGGCGCGGGGACGCGGGCGGGGAGATCCGCAGGAGTGCCGACGGCTACGAACGGGCCCGGGTCGTGCTGCCCGGTCAGGAGCGCTACCGGCTGCTCGCGCGATTCGCCCCCGATCCGCTGAAGCACGGCACCGAGCCGTCCCGCCTGCTGCACAGGCACCGCGTGCGCAACACGCTGAGCGCTTGGTACTTCCGCGACCGCGTGGACCTGCCGGCCACCCCGGCCCAGCGACGCACCGTCAGCACGGTTCTGACGGCGCCCGACGAGGAGGAGCCCGGCGAGTAGGAGGAGGAGCCCGGCGAGTAGGGCGAGCAGCGAGCGGCGAGGGCTTCGGCCCTCGCCGCTCGTGCGTGCCGACGGTCGTGCCGCCGCTCGTGCCGACGGATCTACCAGGGGAGCAAGCGCCGCCGTACGGGGGGCACTTCGGTCTCCACGGTGGCGTCGACGAGGAACTGCAGCACCACGGGCTCGGTGCGGCCGAGGACCTCGTCCCACGCCGCAGGCACCTGCTTCGGCTCGGTGCACAGGATGCCGTCGAGCCCGGCGAGCCTGGCCTGCGCCGCGCAGGGCAGATCCGGGACGGTGCGGAACGCCGGCGTGGTGCCGATCGGGTCCGCCTGGCCGATGCCGCTGTTGGTGAAGACGCAGAACACCAGCGGCGCCGTGCCCGACGTCCGGTCCGCCTCCCGCAGCACGGCGGCCACCTCGGCGATGCCGTGCGTCTGGAACCCGGCGTCCCCGGCCAGCGCGATCACCGGACGATCCGGGTCGGCCAGCCGGGCGGCGAGCGCGAACGGCACGGCGGCGCCCGGCGCCTCCCACATGGTGGACGAGAGTCCCCGCATGCCGTCGCGCAGCACCACATGGTGCGCCGACCAGGTGGTGCACGATCCGCGGTCCGCGGTGACGACGGCGCGCTCGGGCAGCCGGGCCGACAGCTCGTTGACCACGGCGCGCGGGTTGACCGACCGGCCGAAGTGGCGACGTGCCAGGGCCGTCGCCTGCCCGCGCCACTGGGTGACGTCCTTGTTCACCCGTTCGCGCCAGCGCAGGTCGGGGGAGCCCGGGGCGCCCTTCAGCAGGGGCAGCAGGGCGGTCAGCGTCGGGGCGGGGTCGCCCGGCAGCGGCTCGGCACCGGCAGCGGCGGTCCCGCCCGGCGGCACCACCTGCACGAGCCGGACGTCCTCCGGGAGCGGCAGTGCCCGGCCCGCCGGGGGCGCGTCGCCGACGAGCAGGACGGTGTCGCAGTCCCGCAGCAGCGCCGCGGCCGCGCCGCCCGTGAAGCCGTCGGCCGGGCCGGTGACATGGACGAGGTCGTCGGGGAACACGTCGCGCGCCGCGAGCGTCTTCACGACGCCCGCGCCGAGCGCCGGCGTGACGTCCGCGATGGCCTCGCGCGCCTCGCCGGCCGCGCCGCCCACGACTACGAGGACCCGCTTGCCCGCGACGAGGACATCGACGGCCCGTCGCAGGGCCCGCTCGTCCGGGACGCGAAGCGGCGGCGTCCAGCCGGCGCGCCCGGGCACGGCCTCCGGTTCGGCGGGCTCGTCGGCGTCCGCCGTGAGGAGCGCGGGCGGCAGCACGACGAGGGCGACGCCCCGCAGTTCGAGCGCCGCACGGAACGCACGGTCGACGACGTCGGCGGCGTCCGCGGGCTTGCCGAGCACCTCCTGGTGCACGGCCACGGGCGCGAGCAGGTCCGCCGCGTCGAGGCCGCCAGGGCCCGCGTCGGCGCACAGCAGTGCCACGACGGGCACGCGTTCGGCGCGCGCGTCGAGCAGCCCGCCGGCCAGCTCGACCGCGTCGGCGGCCGAACCCGCGACGCAGCATCCGGCCCCGCCGGTCAGCCGGGCGTGCCCGCTCGCCATGAGCGCCGCCGCCGCGCCGTGGCGCGCCGTCACGAAGCGCGGGCCCTCTCCTTCGGCGAGCGCGCGCAGCAGTGGCTCGGCGCCCCCGCTGGACGCGCCGTGGACAAAGGACGTGTCCCAGGCGCGCAACCGGTCTCGTACATGGTCGGCGACGTGCGGCACGGGCTCCTCCTCGGCGGCGGTGATTGCTGTTCACCCGGGCCCTTGACCTGGGAAGTCTTCCTGGACGGCGGTGCGGCCGCAGCCGCGTTCCGGGAGCGTCACGAGTACCCGGCGCGGCGCCGCTCATGCCCGGGACGGCGGTGACTGCGGCGGCCCGGCGGCCGGCGCTCCCACGCCGGCCCGACGCGGTGCCGCCGCCTGCTCGGCGCGCTCCTCCGCCACGATCCACCGCCACGTCAGTACGAGCGCGGCGAACCCGATGGGCAGCATCGTGACCATCATGGCGATGCCTCCCGCGGTGTGCCCGCGGGAGATCATGAAGACCGCCGGCAGGTCGAGCACGGGTGCGGCGAGGAACAGGTAGAGGCAGCGGCCCGCGCCCGACAGGGGCCGGCGGGTGCCGAGGACGGGCAGCCAGAACAGGAACGCTCCGCACACCAGCGCCGACTCCAGCACCCAGCGCTCAGCCTGGTCGACCGGCGCGAACTCGGGCAGCAGCGTGACCACGCCGTGCAGCACCAGGAACAGGGGGAGCGCCACGGCGGCCGGCAGCGTCACCCACGACCACGCCCTGGCGCTGCGCGTCATCAGGAGCGCGCCGGGCACCAGCAGCGCCACCATGCCGCCGGACAGCGCCATCGCCACCATTTCGCCGTGCATGTGCGCCATCGCCGCGTCGGTCATGGCGCCTCACACGTCCTTCCCGGCCAGGCCGGGCATGGCGGCCATCCCCAGCGCGATGGCGAGCAGCGGCAGGGAGACGATCAGGAGCCAGAAGCCGTAGGCGAAGGACAGCCCGGCGAGCAGCACCGCGATGGCGGCGGGCAGCGCGGGTGCGCCCGTCCGTGCGGTGACCCGGTAGTTGGCGTGCTGGTCGGAGCCGCGCCACGACGACAGCCACACCGTGAACGCGACCAGTTCGAGCAGGGCGACCACGCCGCCCCACAGCCAGTACACCATCGAGGCCTCGCCGTAGATGGCGAGCACCGACAGGGACAGGCCGTTGAGCAGTCCCCAGAACGCCACCACTCCGTATGCCAGGTGCTTGTTCACAGCCCGCTCCGTTCCGCGGGCCCGGCGGGCTCCCCTGGCTGCGCCGTCTTCCCGGGGTTCGCTCCTTCGGCTTCCTTCTGCGCCATGGGCAGGTCGAGGAGGGGCGCGTTGCTGGTGATCGGCGGGAGCGGACGGTCGGGCGTGAAGTTCTCGGGGGGCGGCGGCGAGCTGGTGGCCCACTCCAGGGTGTGTGCGTTCCACGGGTTGTCTGGCATGGGGGCGAGACCTCCGCGCCGCCGCCGCAGCAGGGACCGCAGGATGTTGACGGCGAAGACGATCATGCCGGCGGCGAGGACGGCCGCACCGCAACTCGCGAGCAGGTTGAGCAGGCCGAAGCCGTCGACGGACGAGTACGTGTTGACGCGCCGCGGCATGCCCTTGTAGCCCAGGCCGAACATCGGCAGGAACGTCAGGTTGGCCCCCACGACGAGCAGCCAGAAGTGGATCTTGCCGAGGCGCTCGTCCAGCATCACGCCGGTGACCTTCGGGAACCAGTAGTACACGGCGGCGAAGAGCCCGAACGCGCTGCCGGCGAACAGGGTGTAGTGGAAGTGGGCCACGATGAAGTAGCTGTCGGTGACGTGGTAGTCGATGACGGGCGTGCCGGTCATGATGCCCGTGAGCCCGCCGATGAGGAACTGCGGGATGAACGCGAGCGCGAACAGCATCGGCGTGCGGAAGACGATGCGCCCGCCCACGAGCGTGCCCAGCATCCCGAAGTACTCGGCGCCGGCCGGGACCGTCAGCAGGATGGACGTCAGCGAGTAGTAGTCGTTCGACGCCTGCCCGGTCGTGAACATGTGGTGGCCCCACACGCTCATCGACAGGGCCGCGAAGACGAGCAGGGACAGCACCGTCGCCTTGTAGCCGAAGAAGCGCCGCCCGCAGAAGACCGCGAGCACCTCGGCGACCGCGGCCAGGTAGGGGAAGAACATCACGTAGACGACGGGGTGGCCGTAGAACCAGAACAGGTGCTGGTAGCCGATGTTCCACACGTTCGAGTCGAAGATCGCCGGGTCGCCGCGTCCGAGTGCCAGCAGGACGAGCGCCGCGAGCAGCGACGGGAACGCGCCGAGGACCATCAGGCACGTGACGACCATGGACCACGAGAAGACCGGCAGTCGCAGCATCGTCATGCCGATGGCGCGCTTGCGCAGCACCGTCCACAGCACGGCCCAGGCCATCAGGAGGATGCCGATGGCGGACATCGCGACACCGATGACCCACAGGTCGGGGCCCGCGCCGGGGGAGTAGTCGCTGTCGGCCAGCGGGGGATAGGAGAACCAGCCGCTGCGCGCCGCGCCCGAGGGGATCGCGAACCCGCAGAGCATCGACAGGGCGCCCAGCACGTACAGCCAGTACCCGAGCAGCGTTGTGCGCGGCGTCGCGAGGGCGGGGGCGCCGACCTGCAGGGGGACCAGGTAGACGCCGAGTCCGATCGCGAAGGGCGTCATGACCAGGTAGATCATCCCGGAGCCGTGGATGGTGAAGACCTGGTTGTAGGTGTGGGCGTCGATCAGGTCCTCGCCCGGCTGGGCGAGTTGGCCGCGCATGATCAGGGCGAGGATGCCCATGAGGAACAGCAGCACCACGGACGTGGCGAGCGTGAGCAGGCCGATGCGCTTGTGGTCGGTGGTGGTCAGCCAGCCCAGCCACCCGTCGGGCTCGGCCGTGCGGGTGTCCGCCGGATCCGACGTGGCGGGTACCGTCATGCCTGCGCCCCGCCGGCGTGCGCGGCGTGCTGCTGCACCCAGTGCTTGTACTCGTCCGGCGGTACCGCCTTCAGCCAGAAGTGCATCTTGGAATGGCGCTCACCGCAGAACTCCGCGCACCGCCCCACCCACCGGCCGGCCTTGTCGATCTTGATGGTGAAGCTGTTCACGTGGTCGGGGAACGCGTCCATCTTGTAGCGCAGTGCGGGCACCCACATGGAGTGGATGACGTCCTTCGAGGTGAGGTGGATGCGGATCTCCCGGCCCGTGGGCACGACGAGCGTGGGCACCTTGCCGCCCTGGCAGTTGTCGGACACCTTCAGCGACCCGGGAGCCTGCGGATAGCCGAACTGCCAGCACCACTGGAAGGCCGTCACGTTCACCGTGACGGGCTTGGACGGTGCGCCGCTGCCCTGAGCGGACGACGAGGCGTGCCCGGCGGGCGCGGTCGAGGCGTTGGCGCCGGTCTCCCGGTGGTTCTGCCATGCGGTGTAGCTGACGAGGAACGCCGCGAACGCCGCGAGCACGACCGCGTACGAGATCTCCAGCTTGCGGTTGTCCTGCCGCTGCGAGGCGACGAGGCCGACCCGCGCCCGCCGCCGCACGAGGGACACCAGCAGGATGATCGCGATCACGACGAAGACGCCGCCGGCGATGGCCGACTCCAACCAGAAGACGGTCCCGAAAATGTGCCGCTGGTTCACGGGCGACTCCCTGCGTTGGGCCGGTCGGGCATGTGTAGGCGGCGAGAATGACGTCGGACGAGGGGTTACGGACCATCAGCCACTCCCGATCACGACGGCACCTTATGAGACCTAACGGACATTAGCGGCCCGCCCGGGGGTAGCCGCCTCGCCACACCAACCGCAGAGTGCCCACAAAACGACGATCCATCGCACCTTCTTCGAGCCGCTCGTGCCCCCGGAGTGGCGCCGATGGTGACGAAAGGTTACAAATTGGTGCTAATGGTCGCGATGAGCCCGCAGCGTGGACTGGAGGTACCGCCGGTGAGTGACACGACTCCGTCCCAGGCCGAGGGGGAGGACGACGGTGATGAGGACCGGCCCGAGGTGCCCCGTACCACGCCGTCGCAGGCGGATGGCGAGGACGACGAGGACGAGGACTGACGCACGCGCGGCGAGCCCCATGAGGGCCCGTCAGTGCTGAACCACGGCTGAGGCGACGGCGTTTGCCGCGCCGACCGCCGGGAACGCGGTGTTCGTGCTTCGGACGTGAGGCGCGTTCACGAGGGTGTGGCCGGGACGCGAAAGCGTGCGCGTGCGCCCCGCCGCCCGTCCCTCGCAGAAGATTCCGTACCGCGCGTGAGCTGGTGATCCGCATGCCCCCATCCCCGGTGACGACTCGTGTCCACGATGATTCTCCCGACACGACCGGGGCGTTCCTCCGTCTCCAGAACCTGCCCGAAGGCCATGAAAGAAACCGGCTGCTCCAGGAGATCGCCGCCGCCTGGCTGCCCATGGCGCACCGCATCGCCCGCGGCTACCGCGAACGCGGCGAATCCATCGAGGACTTGCAGCAGGTGGCGGCACTCGGCCTGACGAAGGCCATCAAGCGCTACGACCCGCGGCTCGGCAAGGTGTTCGAGACGTACGCGGTGCCCACCATCAAGGGCGAACTGCGGCGGCACTTCCGCGACTACATGTGGTCGGTGCACGTGCCCCGGCGTGTGCAGGAGCTGCGCAACCAGGTACGGCGGGTCCGGCAGGAGCTCGCCCAGGAGCCGAGGGGCCACGAGCCGACCCGCTCCGAGATCGCGAGCCGCGCCGGGCTGAGCGAGCAGGAGGTGAACGAGGCGTTCGGGGCGCGGGACAGCTTCTCCACGCTCTCGCTCGACGCGCCCGCCTCCTCCACCGAGGGCGCGGGAGCCTCCCTGCAGGAGCTGCTCGGGGCGCAGGACCCCGCCTTCGACCTGGTGCTCGAACGCGAGTCCGTACGGCCGTACCTCAGCCGGCTGTCCCTTCGCGAGCGCAGGATGCTCTACCTGCGCTTCTTCCGCGGCATGACGCAGGGCATGATCGCCGACGAGCTCGGCGTCTCCCAGATGCACGTGTCGCGGCTCCTCGGCCGGACGTGCGCCCGGCTGCGCAGGGAAGTGCTCGGCAGCGCCCTCGCGTGAGGCCGCCGCGCCGGTGGGTTTGGGCGCGGCCGGCGACGGGCAATCGGGGTGCAGCTTGGGACCACAGGCACGCCACGAGCGGTTTCCTCCTCCTCATCATCTCAGCCGGATCGACGGCGTCGCGTGTCAGGAGCCACCATGATCATTCCCTCTCGCCAGGACCTGCGCGAGCTGCTCGCCCGGTACGCGGACGCCAGGATCGTCCACGAGCAGCGCCCCGGCCGTGAGACCGCGCGCCTGCTGGCGGACGTGTCCTACACCCTGTGCGTCATGACCTCGTCCCGGACGATCGCCGAGGCGGTCGCCGCGGCGGACGCCATGCTCGCCGAGCGGCCGGGTGTGGACGCGGTCTCCTGACGGCGCTTCCGGCCGCTGGTCCCGGCTCTGCCTCACGCGGCGGGCAGGGCCGGCCACGTAGTGTGCGCGACAGGTGACGGAAAGTGTCAGGAGCGGGCGATGCCGTCGGACGGCGACGAACAGCACGCGCGGCAGGACGACCAGCGGGCGGCGGCTCCCGAGGGAGCGCCCGGGGCCGCCCCTGTGGCGGGTGTGACACGTGTCGTGCTGCGGCCCATCGCCAGCAGCCTTCCCGTCGGCTTCTTCGCGTTCCTCGCCTTCGTCGTGCCCCTTGAGCTGATCGCCGGCGTCTTCGCCTACCTGGCACGCGACGCCGGGGCGGCCACCGCGCTGACCACCCTGGGCGCGGCATGGGCGGGCACCGCCGTGGTCTCGCTGATGCAGCCGCCCGGCACGCGCAGTACCGCGCTCGTGGTGTTCCTGCTCGTCGTGGCGGCTTTCGTGCTGGTGCTGAGCGCGGCCGCCCTGCCGGGCAAGAGCCTCCTCGGGGTCCTGCTCGTGCTGGCCGCCGCGCGCTACGTCCTGGTCGCCGTGTACGACATCACCGGCAGCGCCACCGTGCGGTCCGCCTCCGGATGGCTCGGCGTCGCGCTCGGCGCGTTCGCGCTTTACGGCGGCATCGCCCTGCTCCTCGAAGAGATGACGCAGCGCACGGTGCTGCCGCTCGGCAGGCACGGCCGCTCCCGCACGTCACTGGAGGGCGGTCTAGAGGACCAGACCGCCACCACGCACCAGGAAGCCGGCGTACGCCGCCAGCTGTGACCGCCGCCCGAGCGCACCGCTCATGAGGGCCGGGACCGCGGTGCGCCTGCTGGAGGAGCGGGTCAAGCGTGCCCTCGGCGGCGGGGCGCGCGCACAGCGCGTACTCGTCCTCGGCGCCGTGCTGGGGCTCGACGGCGCGGACAAGGGTACGGTCTCCGCGATGGCGGGCCCCCTCAAGCACGCGTTCTCCATCGGCAACACCGAGATCGGGCTGCTGGCCACGGTCGTGGCCGTGGTCGGCGGGGTCTTCACCATCCCTGTGGGCGCGCTCACCGACCGGGTGCGCAGGACCCGCCTCCTGGCGTTCTCCACCGTGCTGTGGGTCGCGGCCACGGCGATGTCCGGCTTCGCGCCCTCGTACCTGTGGCTGCTCGTCTCCCGGGCCGCGCTCGGGGCGGTCACCGCCACATCGGGGCCCACCGTCGCCTCGCTGACCGGCGACTACTTTCCCGTACGTGAGCGGGCGCGGACCTACGGGAGCATCCTCGCCGGGGAACTGGCGGGCACGGCCCTCGGGTTCGCGGTCTCCGGAACCGTGGGCTCGGCGCTGGGCTGGCGCTTCGCCTTCTGGTGGCTCGTCATCCCCGGTGTCCTCCTCGTGTGGGCGGTGTGGCGGCTGCCCGAGCCGGTGCGCGGCAGCCAGGGCCGCACGGAGGACGAACGGCGGTCCGAGAGCGAGGGCGCGCCACCGCGCGAGGACCGCGACCCGGCCAAGAAGGCCGTCGCGGCGAGTGGCGTCACGGCGGACGAGGACCTCGTCCTGCGCGAGGACCCGCGCGGGCTGTCGCTGTGGCGGGCGGTCGGGCGCGTCCTGCGGGTGCGCACCAACCTCGTGCTGATCGTGGCCTCCGCGCTCGGATACTTCTTCTTCTCGGGGCTGCGGTCCTTCGCCACCCTGTTCACGACCCACCAGTACGGCGTCAGCAACTCGGTCGCGAGCCTGCTCGTGCTGGTCGTCGGGGCCGGCGCACTGGTCGGAGTGCTGGCCGGCGGCCGGGTCGCGGACCGGCTGCTCGGCCGGCGGCGGCCCAACGCCCGGGTCCTCGTGCCCACCGTCTGCCTGCTCGCCGTCCCCGTCTTCGCGGCGCCCGCGATCCACACCACCACGCTGCTGGTCGCACTGCCCCTGCTGATCTCCGCCCTGATCCTCCTCGGCGCGGTCAACCCGCCGCTGGACGCCGCCAGGCTCGACATCATCCACCCCTACTTGTGGGGCAGGGCCGAAGGCGTCAGGACCGTGCTGCGCACGCTCGCCGAAGGACCCGCGCCCACCCTGTTCGGCTTCGTCTCCTCCGGGGTCTTCGGCGGCCCGCACGGCCTGGAGTACACGCTGCTGGTCTTCCTCCTGCCGCTGTTCGCGGCGGGCCTGCTCGGACTCGTGGCGCTGCGCACCTACCCGAAGGACGTCGCCACCGCCGAGGCGTCGGCCCGCGCGATCCGGGCGGAAGGCGCCTGACCGCGTGCGGTTCGACTTCGCACCGCCTTCGTACCGGGTGGGCCTCAGCCGTCCTGGCCGCGCGGCAGCAGCGATCCGAGCGGCCCCAGATCCAGGTTGAGGTCGTCCATCGTCAGCCCGTACCGGTCGCACAGCTCCCTCATGCGGTCCTCAAGGATCATCAGCGTCATGCCGATCCGCTCCTCCTGGGACTCGTCCAGATCGCCCTGGTCCACGCGGTGCAGGGCCGTGCGCTCCATCAGCTGGCGCAGCAGCTCGACGATCGTGAGCACCAGCTTGATCAGGTCACGCTCCACCGTCTCGGGGTCCGTGTGCAGCCGCTGCGCGATGTCCTTGCCGCGCGTGCCCGGCTGCCCGCCGTCCGCCGTGTCACCGGGCGGGGCGGGGACGAGATCGAACGCGCGGGCCGCCGCCCGTGCGACCTCCGCGAAGCCGTCGTCGGCGCCGGGCTCGCCGCCCGGCGCGGAGCCGTCGTCTGCCGTCGTCATGTCTCACGCACCCAGGGAGCGGGGTCGTCGGCGGTGATCGAGCGGATCACCGCGCGCAGGTTGATGTGGACGAGATCGACGTCCGCGATCGACAGCACCAGGTCGCCCGTGAGGACGGCGCCACCCGAGAGCAGCCGGTCCAGCAGGTCGATCAGCGCGATCTCGCGGCCCGCCAGTGACTCCTCCTCGAAGCCGTCGAGCCGCGCGCCGGGGGCCGCGGGGACACCGGGCAGGAAGTCGTCCGTCATGGGGCCGGCGCCTCCTCGGTGCTCTGCGTGCTCGGGCGGGCCGTGAACGAGTACGGCGCCCATGGCCCCGTCACCTCGACGCGCACGCCTTGCACCCCGTCGGCCAGGGACGCGACGGCGGCGCGGAACGCGTCCAGATCGCCCCGGGCCACGAGATACGCCTCGTTGGCGATGTTCTCCCCGCCGCGGCCGGCGCGCTCGCCGTCGCCGCCCGCGCGCGCGGCGAGTTCGCCCTGCTGCGGACGGTGGGCGGCGCGCG
>NZ_JAGIQL010000109.1 GCF_017813245.1 Streptomyces montanisoli | reverse complement strand
CCCCCCCCCCCCCCCCCCCCCCCCCCCCCCCCCCCCCCCCCCCCCCCCCCCCCCCCCCCCCCCCCCCCCCCCCCCCCCCCCCCCCCCCCCCCCCCCCCCCTCTTCCCGGGGGGGGCGGGGCCTGCCGACACCACGGGCGACCGGACTTCAGACCCCCGCCCCTCCGACCCGGCCGGCGAGGACGCCCCGGCGGGCCTCCCCACCCCGCCCCGCCTTCCCGCCCCGGCCGGGCTTCCCCCGCCGGCCCGGGTCTCCACGCCGGCCGGGGTCTCCACGTCGGTCCGGGTCTCCAGGTGGGTCCGGGTCTCCGCGCCGACCGGGGTCTCCACGTGGGTCCGGGTCTCCACGCCGGCCGGGGTTTCCGCGCCGACAGAGGTTTCCGCGCCGACAGAGGTCTCCGCGCCGGCCAGGGCCGCCCCGGCCCGGGACCGCCCGGCTGCGGGCGGGGCCGCCGGGCCGGCGCCCAGGGGCAGCGTTCCGTCGTTCGACAGCAGCACCACCGCCTCCTCGGCGAGGCGCCTGGCGACGTCCCGGTTGGCCGGCGTGTCGAGGTCCACCGTCCCGCGCAGCCGCTCCACCGCCCCCGGGTCCGCCGGATCACCTGCTCCGCCCTCGGCGCACGCGCTGCCCGCCAGCGCCTCGGGCACCGGGCTCCAGTCCTCGTCCAGCAGGCCGAGTCCGGCCTTCTGCGTGAGGACGCGGCGCAGCGCGCGGTCGACCGTCGCCTCCGGCACCCGGCCCGCCTCCACCGCTTCACGCAGCGGGGCCCCGAACGTCTTCACCGTCGGCAGCTCGACGTCCACGCCCGCCGCGAGCGCGGTCGCGGCAGCCTCGCCGTCGTCCGCGGCGACCGCGTGCAGGGTGCGCAGGAACTCCACACCGAAGTAGTCGGCGACGACCGTGCCCTCGAACCCCCACTCGTCCCGCAACAGGCCGGTCAGCAGCCCCGCGTCGGCCGCGGACGGCACACCGTCGGTGTCGGTGTAGGCGTGCATCACGGAGCGCACACCGCCCTCGCGCACCGCCATCTCGAACGGCGGCAGCACCACGTCGGCCCGCTCCCGCGCGCCCATGCTGACGGGCGCGAGGTTGCGGCCCGCGCGGGAGGCCGAGTAGCCCGCGAAGTGCTTGAGCGTCGCGACGACGCCCGCGGACTCCAGGCCGCGCACGTACGCCGTCGCGATGACACCGACCAGGTACGGGTCCTCGCCGATCGTCTCCTCGACGCGGCCCCACCGGGCGTCACGCACCACGTCGAGCACCGGCGCGAGCCCCTGGTGGACGCCGACCGAGCGCATGTCGCGGCCGATCGCCTCCGCCATCTCCCGCACCAGCTCCGGGTCGAAGGACGCGCCCCAGGACAGCGGCACGGGGTAGGCGGTCGCGCCCCAGGCGGCGAACCCGGCCAGGCACTCGTCGTGCGCGAGCGCGGGGACACCGAACCGGTTCCTGCTCGCGATCAGCGCCTGCGTGCGCGCCAGTGACAGCGCGCCGAGCGCCGGGTCGACGGGCGCCGTGCCGAACGGCCTTGTCAGCTGGCCGAGTCCGGTGGGCAGCAGTTCGTCGAGCGTCGGCGGCCGTTCCATCTCGTGCTGGTGCGGGGCGACTTCAGCGCCGTCGGACGAGGCGCCCGCCCACAGCCCGTAGAGCTGGGCGAGCTTCTCATGAAGAGTCATGGCGGCGATCAGCTCCGCCACCCGGGCCGCGCGGCGCGCGAGCAGTGCCTCGGGCACGCCGCCGGAGCCCCGGTCCGTGTGCGTCTCGGACGCGCCGGGCAGGGTCAGGTTCTCGTTCACTTTCCTCCGACTCCCATGAGCCCCTGGACGAGCGCTCTGCGGGCGAACAGGTAGACGAGCAGGACGGGGACGGTGGACAGCACCACCGCGGCGAGCAGCGCGGGGATGTCCGTCCCGTACTGCGTCTGGAAGTTGTACAGGCCGAGGGTGAGGACCTTGGAGCTCTCCGACTGGGTGAGCACGAGCGGGAACAGGAAGCCGTTCCACGCCTGGAGCGCGGAGAACACCACGATCGTCGAGAGGCCGCCCCTCGACAGCGGCAGCACGAGCTGGAAGAACACCCGCCGGGTGTCGGCGCCGTCGATGGCCATCGCCTCGAACAGCTCGGCGCCGATGTCCCGCATGGTCCCGGTGAGGATCAGCGCGCACACCGGCAGGCAGAACGCGGCCGTCGGCAGGATCACACCGATGAGGTTGTCGTACAGCCCGGCCTTGCTGATCAGGTAGAACATCGGCACGATCACGGCCTGCGCGGGCACGGCGAGCCCGAGCAGGAAGAGCCGGAACACACCGGAGGTGGCCCGCCCCCTGTTGCGTACGATCGCGAACGCCAGCGGCGGCACGAGCAGCAGCACGATCGCCACGACGCTCACGGTGACCACCGCGGTGTTGAGGAAGTACCTGCCGAACCCGCTGGAGAAATCGCGGGTGAACGCGCCGAATCCGAAGGTGCCGGGCAGCGACAGCGGGCCGCCCGCCGTGTAGTCGGGCTTGGTGCGCACGGACGCGCCGAGCATCACGTACACCGGCAGGCCCACCACGCACAGCCACAGGAAAGCGCCCGCGCCCGCAAGGTAGTTGGGCCGGCTGCCGACCGCGCTGCCCGCCGCGTCCGCCCGCCGCGCCGCCCGCCTTGCGGACCGCGCCGTACGGGGGCCCGCGGCCGGGGGCCCTACCGTCGCACTCATGACAGTCCCTCCTGCGTGCCGGCCATCCGGTCGTAGCCCGACAGCCGCACCACCACGAGCGAGATCGCCGTCGCCACCACCACGAGCAGCAGCGCGATCGCCGCGCCCGCCCCGTAGTCGAAGCTCTTGAACGCCTTCTCGTACATGTAGAACGCCGTGATCGTGGTGTCGGTCCCCGGGCCGCCCTGGGTGAGGATGAGCACCGAGTCGAAGGTCGTCAGGCCGCCGACGACCATCAGGATCACCGACGTGACGATCGCGTTGCGCAGCTGCGGCAGTGTGATGTGGAAGAACTGCCGTACCCGCCCTGCCCCGTCGACGGCGGCCGCCTGGTAGAGCACCTTGGGGATCGCGCGCGTCGCCCCCTGGTAGATCAGCGAGTGCAGCGGTGTGTACTGCCAGGCGCTCACCAGCACCAGTACACCGATCGCGCCGGTGCGCGAGCCGAACAGGTCGCCGTCGCCGAACAGCCAGCGGGCCTGTGCCGGCACACCGAAGTTGGGGTCGAGGAGTGCGCGCCACAGCACGGACACCGCGGTGACGGACAGCAGCAGCGGGACGAAGAAGACCGCCGCGAGCACGGCACGCCCGCGCTGCGGTCCCGCCGCCCACACCCCGATCAGGATCGACAGCGGTGTCTGCACCACCACGCCGAGCCCGGTGAGCAGCACGCTCAGCCAGAGGCTCTGGATCATCACCGGGTCGTGGAACAGCTTCGTCCAGTTGGTGAGCCCGGCGAAGGACGGCGAGCCGAGCCCGCTCCAGCTGGTGAACGAGAGCACGGCCACCATCACCAGCGGGACCAGCGCGAACAGGCCGAAGAACACCACGGCAGGCAGCGCCCAGCCGATGCCGGGACGTGCGGTGCCGCGGGCGGCGGCGCTCCTGCGTGCGGGGCCGCCCGCGCCCCGGCCGGCCCCGCCCCGGGACCGGTCGCCCCGGAGGGCGCGGCGACGAGTGCCGCCGGAACCGGAGCCGGAGCCGGAGCCGGAGTCGGCGCCTGTGGCCGCGGACGTCGCACCGGGCCCCGGTGCCGTCATGTCGGGTTGTGCGGGCGTCATGTCGGGATCCGCCTCCGTCTCCGTCCGCCGCCGTCAGCTCGCGTCCAGGGCCTGCATGTCCTTGATGAAGGCACCGGCGTCGATCTTCCCGTCGGTGAACTCCTGGACGGCCTGGTAGATCGCCGTCATCTGGGACGGCGGGTACGCCTGGTCCCAGGAGACCTGGAACGACGGGGCCTTGGACACCAGGTTCAGCTGGTACTTCGCGTACGCCGGGTCACCCGTCGAGTCGAGGAACTTGTCGGTGTTCGTGGTGGTCGGCAGGTTGCCGATCGACAGCTGCGCCTTGACGAAGTCGTCCGAGTACATGAGCTTGAGGAACTTCGCGATGGCGGCGCGCTGCTTGGTCTTCTTCATCACGGAGTAGAAGTTGTTGGTGTTGCCCACCAGGTCGGCGGTGTTTCCCTTGCCGCCGGCCACACTCGGGAACGTGGTGTACCCGAGGCCGTGCGCCGCGAAGTCGGGGCTGTTCTCCTTCTGCGTGGAGTACTCCCACGACCCCATCAGCTCGAAGCCGGCCTTGCCGGAGGCGAGGAGCTGCGCCGAGCCGCCGCCCGTCCACTTCACCGAGTCGTAGTTGGAGCCGAACGCGCCGGCGTCCACCAGCTGCCGGAACATCGACAGCGCCTTCTTGCTGTCGGCGCTCGCCCACACGCTCTTGTCCCCGGACACGGCCTTCTCGAACAGGCCGGGGCCCGCGACACGGTCGTAGAGGTACTCGAACCACATCATGGTGGTCCACTTGTCGCCGCCGCCGAGCGCGATCGGTGTGACGCCCTTGGCCTTGAGCTTCTTCACGTCCGTCAGCAGGTCGTCCCACGTCTTGGGCGCGGTGACGCCCGCGTCGGCGAGCACCTTCTTGTTGCTGAACAGCAGCACGGGCTGCGTCCCGCGCATCGGGATGCCGTAGGCCTTCCCGTCGATCTTCGCGGTGTTGTAGACGGACGGCAGGAAGTGGTCGCCGATCTTCGGGTCGTTCGGGAAGACGTCGTCAAGCGGCATCAGCAGCCCGGCCTTGACGTACGGCCGGATGGAGCCGCCGCCCCAGTTGTAGAACACGTCGGGGGCCTGCGGTGTGTTGATGATCGTCTGGAGCTTCTGCTGGTAGTCGGCGCCGGGGATGGTGTCGAGCACCGCCTTGACCTTCGACGTCTTGTTGAACTCCGCGACGATCTTCTTCTCGACCTTGTTGCCCGCGTCGCCGTAGACGAGGACGTGGAACTCCTGTGAGCCGCCGCCCGATCCCGAACCGCCACCGCCGCACGCGGTCAGGGACGTGCCGAGCATCAGGGCGGCTCCGCCGCAGGCGACGGTGCGCGTGATGCGCGCCCTGGCGGCCGGGGCGGATCGCATCGGTGTCCGTGTCGGTATCCGCTTCCGCGTCGACATCCGCATGAAGTCCCCTCCGAAAGTGTCGGTAATATTACCGAAAGCTCTATGGCGTGGGACCGTAGAGTCGGCGCGCGAAACCGTCAACAGTCGTGAGTGCCCGCCCGCGTGGCCGCAATCAAACCGTTACCGAACGGCGGTGCTCTATCCTTCTGCCATGGCAGATGACAGGAGCGCGGGCCGGACCACCCTGGCCCAGGTGGCGACGCAAGCCGGGGTGTCGCTCTCGACAGTTTCGAAGGTCCTCAACGGGCGGCCGGACGTCTCAGCGCCCACGCGCGTCAAGGTCGAGGAACTCCTCGACGAACACGGCTACCGGCGCTCCGCTCCGACACCGCCCGAGGCGCCGCTCCTCGAGATCGTCTTCCACGAGCTGGACAGCATCTGGTCGATGCAGCTGATCAGGGGCGTGCAGAACATCGCCCAGCAGGGCGGCATGAGCGTGGTGCTCACCGAGACGGGCACCCGCCACTCGCCCGGCGCCGACTGGGTCGAGGGCGTGCTGCGCCGCCGTCCCCTCGGAGTCGTACTCGTCTTCTCGACGCTGCCGGACGAGCTGAAGAAGAAGCTCTGGTCGCGCGCCATCCCGTTCGTCATCGTCGACCCGGCGGGCGACCCCGAGCCCGACGTCCCCTCGGTCGGCTCCGCCAACTGGGCCGGCGGGCTCGCCGCGACCCGCCACCTCATCGACCTCGGCCACCGCAGGATCGCGATGATCACCGGCCCCGAGGACATGCTCTGCTCCCTCGCCCGCCTCGACGGCTTCCGCTCGGCGCTCGGCATGGCCGGCCTCACGCCCGACCCCGCGCTCGTGCGCTACGGCGACTTCCACGTCGCGGCGGGCCGCGAGCACGCCCTCGACCTGCTGCGTGCGCCCGACCGCCCCACCGCGATCTTCGCGGGCAGCGACCTCCAGGCGCTGGGCGTGCTGGAGGCCGCACGCCTGCTGGGGCTGCAGGTGCCTGAGGACCTCTCGGTGGTCGGCTACGACGACATACCACTGGCCCAGTGGTCGAGCCCCGCGCTCACCACCGTCAACCAGCCGCTTGAGCGGATGGCGGAGGAGGCGGCGCAGATGCTGCTGCGGCTGCGCGGCGACCGCGGCCAGGCGCGGCCCGACGGCCGCGTGGGCTCGGACGGCCGCGTGGGCCCGGACGGCCGCGGGGGTTCCGACGGCCGCGTGGGCTCGGACGGTTTCGCGGGCACGGCCGCGGGCCCGGAGACCCGCATCGAACTGGGCACGCGCCTCGTCGTACGGGACAGCACACGCGCGCCGCGTGACTCCGCGGGCACGCGGGGCTGACCGCGGGGGGCACCACGCGGCACACTGGAGACATGTGCCGCAGCATCAAGACCCTCCGTCCGCCCGTGCTCCCCGAAGAGGCCACCGAGGAGGAGATCGGCGCGGCCGCGCTCCAGTACGTCCGCAAGGTCTCCGGCTTTCGCGCCCCGGCCGCACACAACCGCGAGGTCTTCGACCGCGCGGTGGCCGAGATCACCGACGCCACCGCACGCCTCCTCGCCGACCTGGAGGTCCGCGGCGCACACGGCTCCGCCGCGGCCCGTGGATGACGGCTGCCCGGCGGTGAGCGAGCAACTGCCGAGCGGTGGCATCGAGCTGTCGCCCGGCGAGATCGAGGCCCTGCACACCAGGTGGTCGTCCTGCTGGACGCCGCACGAGGTCGCGCGGCGGATGGCCGGGATCGGCACGCCCTGGTACGTGGCCGCGGGCTGGGCGCTCGACCTGTTCCGCGGCGGGCAGGCGCGCGCTCACGGAGACATCGAGATCGCCGTGCCGGCCGCGAGCTTCCCGGCGGTCCGCCGCCGCTTCCCGGAATACGTCTTCGACGCGGCGGGCAGCGGCCACATCTGGGAGGACGCCCCACCGGAGGCGCTGGCCGCCGTGCACCAGACATGGCTCCGCGACCCGGCCACCGGAAACTACCTTCTCGACGTGTTCCGCGAACCGCACGACGGCGACACCTGGATCTGCCGACGCGACGAAGCCATCCGGCTTCCCTACCGCGACATCGTCCACCACACCCGGGACGGCGTCCCGTACCTGGCCCCCGAACTGGCCCTGCTCTTCAAGGCCAAGCACCTCCGCGGCAAGGACCAAGCGGACTTCGAGGCGACGGTCCCGCACATGGCCCCGCCGCAGCGCGAGACCCTGGCCGGGCTGCTCACCCGCGTGCACCCCGGACATCCTTGGATCGCGGAGCTGTAGCGGCACACGATGAGGTGCGGGCGCGATCGGTGTGCACGCAAGCTCCACTTGTGACAACGCGCATCGAGCACGCGGGATTCCGTGTCACGGTGTGACATTCACCCGGCACTCCGCGCCTTCCTTCCGCATCCGCGGTCTGCGCATACTCCAGGGCCGCCGCCCCCTGAACCCCTCAGAACGGCGGTCGACCGGGACGGAGTTGATGAGGATGACGTCGCACGAACACGCAGCGGCAGCTGCCGGCACGTGGAGGCTTGGTGACCTCACCGTGAACCGGATCGGTCTCGGCGCCATGCGCCTGGCCGCCCGAGCCGCTTTTCGCCCAGGCGGGTCGAGGGACCGCGGCCAGGCCATCACCGTGCTCCGACGCGCAGTCGAACTCGGTGTCAATCACATCGACACTGCGGCCTTCTACTTCTCACCTCTGCGTTCCGCCAACGAACTGATCAATACGGCGCTGTCCCCGTATCCGGACGACCTCGTCATAGCCACGAAAGTCGGTCCGGTGAGGGATCCCGACGGCAAGTGGTCAACCCCGGCACGCCCCGACCAACTGCGCGGACAGGTCGAAGAGAACCTGCGCCAACTGGGCCGTGACCACCTCGACCTCGTCAACCTGCGCGTCATGGGACAGGAATCCGTCAGCGAACACTTCGGCGCTCTCGCCGAGCTGCGCGACGCCGGTCTCATCCGTCACCTCGGCATCTCCGGCGCCCGACCGCGGCACCTTGCCGAGGCTCGGGAGATCGCGCCAGTGGTCTGCGTCCAGAATCGGTATGCCATCGACGCACCGGGTGCGGACGAGATGCTCGAAGTGTGCAGGGCGCAGGGCACCGCGTTCGTGCCCTTCTTCTCCATCGCGGGGGAAGGGCGCGAGGCCGGAGCCGTTCGGGTCGAGCGTGACGAGGTTCGCGCCGTGGCCCGCGAGCACGGCGTCTCGTCCGCCCGAGTCCGCCTCGCCTGGACCCTCGCACAAGGCGACCACGTGCTGGTCATCCCGGGGACGGGCGACCCGGAACACCTCGCCGACAACGTGGCGGCGGGTACGCTCCGGCTGACGGCGGAGGAGCTCCGACTGCTCGACCTGACAGGCCACCGCGAATTCTGACGCAGCCCGTACGCATCCCCGCATGAGTACGGTCCGAACGCACACACGCAGAAGAGGCCGGATCTACCATGAGGCTCGTGCCCACCGAGCTCGACTACTCCAGTGCAGGACCGCTGACGACGCTGGCTCCCGACCAGACTTCATTGGCGGACGGCCTGCCCGATGACCCCGTCGGTGTCTGCGCCGCCGTGCAGGCCCTGTTCATCCAGCCCGGTGACGCCTCGGCTCTGGGCGTCGCCGAGCATCGCCTCGCGGAGAAGGACGTGCGGCCGGCGAGTGCGCTGGTCGCGGCGCTCACCGCTCTCGACCCCGCCCCGCTCCACCTCGCGCGGAAGCCCGAAGCTCGCGTCGTGGGCACCTGCCGTCACTTCGCCACCCTCGCCTGCGCCCTCCTGCGGCTCCGGGGCGTAGCGGCCCGGGCCAGGTGCGGGTTCGGGATGTGCTTCCTCCAGGGGCGCGGCGCCGACCACTGGATCACCGAGTACTGGCAGGACGACGCGTCCCGCTGGGTGCGCGTGGACACCGAGCACCTCGGCCACGGCTACGTGGCGCACCCCGAGGACCTGGGCCCGGACGAGTTCCTCACGGGCGGTGAGGCCTGGGCCCGGTGCCGCGAGGGCCTCGTCGATCCGCACCGGTTCGGGGTGCCGGGGACGGACGACGCCTGGGGGCCGGCGGAGATCAGCGGCAACGCGGTGCGCGACCTGGCCGCGCTCTGCAAGCACGAGATGCTGCCCTGGGACGAGTGGGGCCGCATGACGGCCGCGTACGACGGCGCCACGGGACCCGACTACGACCGGCTCATCGACGATGTGGCTGCCGCCTGCTCCGACGGTGAACCGTCCGATCTCCTGGGCCTCTTCGCCCACGAGGACCTGGCGGTACCGCGCCACCTGATCGCCTGAAGGCGGCCCGCCGTCCCTGGCCGCGCTACCGCACCGCGTGTGCTACGAACGCAGTCCACTGGTCGCGGCCGAGCCGCAGCGCCGGGCCGGTCGCCGCCTTGGAGTCCCGTACGTGCACGGCATCCTGGCCTGCGGCCACCTCCACGCAGTCACCGCCGTCCGATCCGCTGTAGCTGCTCTTGAACCAGCGCAGTTCGTCCGCGCTTTCGGATACTCGCTTTCCGCTCATGTCTCTCCCACCAGCCGTTCGATGAGCCGCGCAGACTCCTCGCCGTTCAGCGCCTGCGACCGCAGCTTGCCATACCGCAGGCCGAAGGCGGCGACGTCGTCGGCATCTTGGACGATGCAGCCGACTCCCTGGGACTCGAAATACCCGAGGTGGTGGTGCTCATGCGATTGCACGACCACGAAGGGACCGTTCTTGCCCGGATGGAATCCCTGTCCGGCAGGCAGGATCTGTACTTCCACGTTCCGTAGCGTGCCGAGCTCCAGCAGGCGCCGCCATTGCCCGCGCACTACTTCAGGGCCGCCAACGGGATCGCGCAGCGCCTCCTCGCTGATGATGAAGGACAGTTCGGCAAGGGGCACCCTGCTCAGCAGCTTCTGGCGACTGACCCGCGCCTCCGTGCGCCGGTCGATGATCTCCTCGTTCAGCGGCGGGCAGTGTCCAGCGAACACTGCCCGCGCGTAGGCCTCCGTCTGCAAGAGGCCGGGTACCAGCAGCGGGTCGTAGGAGAAGCGGCTCAGTACCTCCGCCTCGATGAGTGCGAAGTTTCGGAAGAAGCGGGGGAGTTTCGCGCGGTCCACCTCGTCCTGAAGTGCTTCCAGGGCTCCGCGCGCCTCCAGCACCCGGTCAGCCGCTGTTGTGAAGGCGGCCTTCGCCGGGCGTCGGCCCTGCTCGACCGAGGCGACCTGCTCCGACGAGTACCCGATGGCCTGGCCGAACGCCTGCTGGTTCAGCCCGCGCTGCTTGCGCAGGTGCTGGAGGAGCCTGCCGTACGCCGACCACGCGCCCGGCAGTCCGCTCTCGTCGGTCCTGTTCGCCGTGCGCCTGTCGTGTGTCTCCCGCATCGCCGCCGTCACGCCCCTTCCCGTCGCCGCGTGCACTGCCGAGCCCGGTCCGCGGCGCTCCTCGTCCACTCGTCGCGCCGGGGCATGGTTCAACGCGGTGTGTGCCTCCCTGGGCACGGCCAACCGGCCCGTACAGAACCCGTACAACAGCGGTTTCCCGGTGAGCCCGGAACTTCGGGCACACGAGCACTCGTTGGACATGGCATGACTGAACTGCGCCCCCTCGGCTCGTCCGACCTCCTCGTTTCGCCCCTCTGCCTGGGCGGCAACGTCTTCGGCTGGACCGCCGGCAAGACCCAGTCGTTCGCCGTGCTCGACGCCTACCTCGCCGCAGGCGGCAATTTCATCGACACCTCGGACTCGTACATGAACTACTTCCCCGAGCAGGGCAACGAGCCTGGGCAGTCCGAGCGCATCATCGGCGAGTGGCTCGCCGGCCGCCGCAACCGCGACGACGTGGTCGTCGCGACCAAGGTCGGCGACCACCCGGAGTTCATGGGCCTCTCCGCCGCCAACATCAAGGCCGCCGCCGAGGAGTCCCTGCGGCGGCTGCGCACCGACCACATCGATCTCTACTACACCCATTTCGACCGGGACGAGTCCATCCCCGTGGACGAGACCATCGGCGCTCTCGACGATCTCGTGAAGGCCGGCAAGGTGCGTGCCATCGCGACCTCCAACATCAGCCCCGAGCGGCTCTCCGAGTCACTTGCCTTCTCCGATCGCGAAGGGCTGGCCCGCTACGTCGCTCTGCAGCCGCAGTACAACCTCGTCTCGCGCGACACCTACGAGGGTGCGCGGCGGGATGTCGTGCAGCGCGAAGGGCTGGCCTGCGTTCCGTACTTCGCGCTCGCCTCCGGCTTCCTGACCGGCAAGTACCGTCCCGGGAAGAGCATCGAGAACGTGCGCGACTTTCCCGGACTCGCCGGTGGCTACGCGGACACGGAACGCGGCGTGCAGGTGCTCGACGCGCTGGAGCGGATCGCGACGGCGCGCGGGGCGGAGATGGCCACGGTGGCGCTGGCCTGGCTCGGGCAGCAGCCGACCGTGACCGCGCCGATCGCCTCCGCACGCACCGTCGAGCAGCTGCCGGCGCTCCTGGCCGCGCAAGATCTGAGCCTGTCGGACGCGGAGCTGGAGGCCTTGACGGCAGCCTCGTCCTGACCGGGAACGGGGGACGGGAGCACGGCGCCCACCGCCCGCCGCCCGTTCCGGAAGGAGGGGCTCGGCGGCTCGGGCGCTGGTGAGCGCCCTGAAACGGGGTCTCTTCAAGGTGTTGCGGAATGTATGGAAGTTGGCGTCCGACCCCTGCCCCCGGCCGGCGTCGGCGTCATAGTCTGCCGCCATGCTCAACACGCACCGCCTGCACGTACTGGCCACGGTGGACCAGGCAGGGAGTATCGCCGGGGCCGCGCGCGAGCTGCGGCTGTCGCCGTCCGCGGTGTCGCATCAGCTGGCCCAGCTGGAGAAGGACGCCGGCATCAGCCTCGTCGAGCGCAGCGCGCAGAGCCTGCGGCTCACGCCCGCGGGGCGGCGGCTCTCGCTGCGCGGGCAGGAGGTGCTGGCCCTGCTCGACTCGGCGGAGCGTGACCTGCGGGCGCAGTCGCGCGCCGACTCCGGGCACCTGCGGATCGGGTTCTTCGCGTCGGCCGGCTATCAGCTGCTGCCGCAGTCGCTGTCACGGTTCTCCCGCCGCCACCCCGGCGTCGAGATCGAGCTCGTCGAGGGGCAGCCGCACGAGCTGGCCCTCGGCGTGCAGCAGGGCGCGATCGACACGCTGGTCGTCTTCGAGCACGGGCTCGACCCGTGGGTCCCGCCCGATGGCGTCGAAGTGAAGGTGCTCTTCCACGAGCCACAGCTGCTGGTCGTCCCCGCCGGGCACCCCGCCGGGAGGCGCAGCCAGGTGCGGCTGGTGGAGCTAGCGGGGGAGCAGTGGGTCACGTCGTTCGGCACGGGCACGCCCGTCCTGTCCGTGCTGGAGCGGGCGTGCGCGCTTGAGGGCTTCGTCCCGCACATCCGCTGCCGCAGCGACCACTACGAGGTGATCGTGGGGCTCGTGCGGGCCGGCATGGGCATCGCGCTGGTGCCGGGCCTCGGCATCAACGACACCACGGGTGTGCAGACCAGCCGCGTCTCCGGGCCGAAGCTGTACCGGAAGATAGGCGTCGCCTGGCGTCCGGAGAACCCGAATCCGGTGCTGAGCAGCTTCACCGCCTACCTGGGCAGCGCCGCGTCCAACCTGCTGGCCGCCGGGCGCCTCGCCGGGATCGCCGCGAGCTGACGAATCCCCTCAGGCCGCGAGCTGACGACTCCCCGCAGCCCGCGGGCGCGCGGCCCGCGCGTTCAGCCCGCGGCCGCCGTCGCGATCCGCGCGCCGACCGCGCGCATGGCCCGTACCATCGCGAACTCGTCGCCCGGCGCGCACCTGGCGAGCACCGCGTAGCAGACCTGACGTGCGCCGCGGACCACGCCGACGTCGCAGCGCACCCCCTCGTCCGTGCCCGTCTTGTTCGCGACCCACAGCGACGGGCTGGGGACGTCGCGGACCGTGGCGTCCTCGGTGTCGTGCGGGATGAGCGCCGGGACCATCGCCCGGTCGCCGCACCCGGCCATCCAGCCGAGCAGCAGGCGCGCCCACGGCTCGTCGGCGGCGATGCGTCCCGCGAGGGCGGACAGTTCCGCCGCGGTGCCGACCGCGAAGGTGGGCGGGTGCTCCGGGAGCCGCGGCTCCCGGATCCGGTCGAGGACGCGGGTGTGGACGAGCCCGAGCGCCTCCGCCCTCGTGTTGACACGAGACAGGCCCACCCGGCGGATCAACGCGTTGGTGGCGGTGTTGTCGCTCACCGCCGCCGTGAGGGTCGCCAGGTCGGCGATGGTCAGGCGACCCACCGACAACCGGGTCAGCAGCCCGGAGCCGCCGCAGTGGTCCTCGTCGAGCAGGTCGACGGGCTCGGCCGCGTCCAGCCGACCTCCGCCCGGGCCGCCTCCGTTCGGGCCGCCGCAGGTCAGGCCGTGGGCGACCTCGGTGAGCAGCAGCAGCTTGCCGACGCTGGCGAGCGGCAGCACCTCGTCGGGGCGGTGTTCCAGCACGCCCGGCACCGAGACGGACAGCGTGCCGGGAAGGTCGGGTGGCAGCACGCCGCTCAGCATGCCAGCACCCGGCCCGGCCGCGCCTTGGTGACCTCCCCGTCCTCCACGACCACCGCGCCCGCCACCACGACGAGCCTGACCCCGCTCGGGCCCGGCAGCGGGTCGGAGAAGGTGGCGCGGTCGGCGACGGTCTCCGGGTCGAACACCACCAGGTCGGCGTGGCACCCGTCGCGCAGCACACCGCGCCCCGCCAGGCCGAAGCGCGCCGCGGTCGCGCCCGTCATCTTGTGGACGGCCTCCGCGAGGCCGAGCAGGCCGAGCTCGCGCACATAGCGGCCGAGCACGCGGGCGAACGTACCGGCCCAGCGCGGATGCGGCTGTCCCGGTTTCGGCACACCGTCCGAGCCGATCATCGTGAACGGCGCGGTGAGCACGCGTCGTACGTCGTCCTCCCGCATCGAGTGGCTGATGATCGTCACGTCGCCGTCCTCGGCGAGCAGCAGCTCGGCGACCACGTCGACGGCGTCGGACCTGCGTTCGTACGCGATGTCCGCGATGGTCCGCCCGTGCAGCGCGGGGTGGCGCGCGGCCCCGGCCACCGAGATGCGGTCCCAGCCGCCGTTGCCGACGGTGTTCTCCCAGCCCGGCACGCCGTCCGCGATGGCGGCGCGCATCCCGGCCCGCTGTTCGGCGTCGCGCAGCCGCTCCAGCAGGCGGGCCTCCCCGCCGTCGTGTGCCCACGGCGGAAGCATCGCGGCGAGGGAGGTGCTGCCCGCGGTGTACGGGTAGACGTCGCAGGTCACGTCCATGCCTTCGGCGCGCAGCCGGTGCAGGCGCGGCAGTGTGCGCTCGGTGCCGCCCCAGCCGTGGCGGCCCGCCGTCTTGTGGTGCGACACGTGCAGCGGCGCGCCGCTCTCGCGGGCGATCCGCACCGCCTCCTCCAGCGCTTCCTCGACGCCGGACATCTCGTCGCGCAGGTGCGTCACGTACGGCTTGCCGTGCCGGGCCGCGACCGCGGCGAGCGCGGTGACCTCCGCCGTGTCGGCGTAGGAGCCGGGCGTGTAGATCAGGCCGGTCGACAGGCCCGCGGCGCCCGCGTCGAGCGCGTCGTCCAACACCCGGCACATGGCGGCGAGTTCGTCCACGGTGACGGCACGGGCGTCCTGGCCGGCCACGGCCTCGCGCAGTGTGCCGTGGCCAACGAGGGAGGCGAGGTGGTTCGAGCGGCCCGCATCGGCGTGCGCGCGGGCGAACGCGCCGAAGTCCCGGTAGGGGCCCGGGAACGCGCTGTCGCCGCAGTTGCCGCAGACCTCGACGGTGACGCCCTGGAGCACGGCGGAGTGTGCGGGCAGCTCCCCGGCCGGGTCGAGGGCCGTCACGTCGGAGTGCGTGTGGGCGTCGATGAAGCCGGGCGCGACGACGTGTCCGGGGGCGTCCACGACCCGGTCGGCGGTGGCCGGGGCGCCGGGCGGCAGGACGCGTACCCGGCCGTCGGTGACCCCGATCTGGCCCGCGGCAGGCGGCGCGCCTGTCCCGTCCGCGATGTCCGCGCCCCGGATCAGCAGGTCGAAGTGGGCGTTCATGTGCCTCCTCGCTGGAGCGTCCACGCCGGGGTCTCCATCCCTTGGACGCGCGGAGCCAGCGTGCAGTGCGCCGGCGGCCTGCCGCGCCGAGCACCGAAAACCTCGCCGCTCACCGATCACTTCTTCTTCGCCGGGCGGCAGGCGCCGCCCCAGCCGCCACGATGTCGACCCACCGGGCCAGCCGAACGTCGACCCTCCGGGCCAGTCGAACGAGGAGCGCACATGACCGCCGTCGAGGACACCGCCGCCACGGCGCCCACGAGCACGCTCCGGGTGCGCGGACCGCGCGCGGTCCTGGCGTTCGCGATCGCCTGTGCCATGTGCCTGTTGGGCCTGACGGGCTCCGCGGCCGCCGCCTCCCCGAGCCGGGCGTCACCGGCTTCCGTGTCACCGGCTTCCGCGTCACCGGCTACCGCGTCCACGAGGTCCGCCGCCGGGAAGACGCTCCGCGTGGCGATGGACAGTTCGGGGGTCGACACCCTCAACCCGTTCGTGTCGTACTTCAACGGCTCCCTCGACCTCTTCGGCGCCATCTACCCGACGCTCACCGTGATCGAGAAGAACGGCAAGCCCGGCCCCTACCTCGCCACGTCCTGGTCGCTGTCGAAGGACCACCGCACGTGGACGTTCAAGATCCGCCCAGGCCTCAAGTGGAGTGACGGGAAGCCGCTGACGGCCGCCGACGCCGCCTGGACCTTCCACCTGATCATGACCAATGACGTGGCGGCGACCGCCAACGGCACGCTCGTCTCCCACTTCGAGTCCGTGTCGGCGCCGAACCCGACCACACTGGTCATCACGACGAACCAGCCACAGGCCGATCTCACCTACGTGAGCGTCCCGATCTACGGCATCCCGATCGTGCCGGAACACATCTGGAAGTCGCACGTCAAAGGCCTCAAGAGCTACCAGAACGACTCCTTTCCCGTGGTCGGATACGGCCCGTGGACACTCACCGGATACAAGACCGACCAGTACGCGACGCTCGACGCGAACAAGTCGTTCGTCTTCGGCGCGCCCAAGTACGGCCACCTGATCGAGCGGCTCTACAAGACCAGTGACAGCGCCGTCGCCGCACTGCGGTCCGGGCAGCTCGACTACATCAGCGGTGTCAACGCCACGGAGTTCACGTCGCTGAGACGCACCTCGGGGGTGCACACCGTGCAGGCGGCGGGCAACGGCTGGAACGGACTCGAACTCAACCCCGGCGCCAGGACCCGCGGTGGCAAGCCCATCGGCACCGGCAACCCGGCCCTCAAGGACCCGGTGCTGCGGCGTGCGATCGCGCTGAGCATCGACAAGAAGACGCTGGTCGGCAAGGTCCTCGACGGCTACGGCACGGTCGGCCAGGGCTACCTGCCACCGGCCTGGTCGCAGTGGGTGTGGAAGCCGCCGCCAGGCCAGGAGCAGAAGTACGACCCGCACAAGGCCAACCAGCTCCTCGACAAGGCCGGTTACCGGCGGGGCCGGGGCGGCATCCGCGTCGACCCCAAGAACGGCAAGCCGCTGGTGCTCAGGCTCGGCATCCACTCCGACGAGTCCGAGGACGCGGCGTTCGCCCCCTACATCGCCGGCTGGCTGGGCGACATCGGAATCAAGGTGGTGATCCACCCCATGAGCATGTCCGCACTCAACAGCGACCTGGGAAAGGGGGATTGGGACATGCTGATCGACGCCTGGACCAGCGGCCCCGACCCCACCTACATGCTCGGCATCCAGAGCTGCACCACCCTCCCCAACGAACAGGGAACGGGCGGCAACACGGACTCGTTCTTCTGCGATCCGCGATACGAGAAGCTCTTCGGGCAGCAGCAGAGCCAGTTCGACCCCGAGCAGCGTGCGCGGATCGTCGGCAAGATGCAGAAGATCCTCTACGACGCCGACGTGGACATCATGTTCTACAACAAGAGGCAGAAGATCGCGACGTCCTCCAAGGTCACCGGCATGAACACCGGCACGCCTGACGCGCAGGGCTTCTACCCCGCACAGAGCTCGTTCTGGAGTTACCTCGACGCGGCTCCCACGGCCCAGCGCCACTACTCCGCCGGCGGCATCGGCCTGTGGTTCGGCATAGCCGCCGCGGTCATCGTCCTCGGGGCGGGCGCCGCGATCATCCGGCACAGGGCGGGAGTCGACGACCGTGAGTAATCCCGTCATCACCACAGAACGGGCCGCCGAGGTGGAAGCGCGGGCCCCGAAGCGGCGGCGTTCGCCCGGCATGCCCTGGGCGCGCTACCTGGCCGGCAAACTCGCCGCCGCCGTCGTCAGCTTCGCCGTCACCCTCGTCATCGGCTTCGTCCTGTTCAACATGATGCCGTCCGACCCGGTGCGCACGATGACACGCGGGCGGCCCGTCAGCGAGTCCCAACTCGCCCATCTGCGCGTCCAGCTCGGCCTCGACAAGCCGCTGTGGCTGAGGTTCCTCGACTTCGTCAACGACACACTCCACGGCCACCTCGGCTACTCGTGGGAGTACCAGCGGTCGGTGGCGTCGCTGACACTGAGCCACATTGGTCCGACACTGCTCCTGATGGGCACCTCGTTCGCCATCTCCGTGGTCATCGGGCTGTGGCTCGGCCAGCGCAGCGGCTGGCGCGCGGGCAGTGTGTTCGACCGCATCACCTCGTCCACGTCACTCACCCTCTGGTCCGTGCCCACCTTCTGGCTGGGCATGATCCTGCTGATGGTGTGCAGCGTCGGCATCGGCCCGATCCACGGCTTCCTGCCCGCGGGCGGCATGAGCGACCCGTCGCTGCCGCAGACCGGGTTCACGCACTACGTGGACGTCGCGCGGCACCTGGTGCTGCCCGCGCTGACCATGGTCCTCGTCACCTACGCCCAGTACGTGACGATCATGAGGTCCTCGATCATCGAGGAGAAGGGCAGCCCCTACCTGCTGACCGCACGCGCCAAGGGCCTGAGAGACGCCCACGTGCGCCGCGGCCACGCGCTGCCCAACGCCATGCTCCCCTCCGTGACCATGATCTTCATGCACCTCGGGATGCTGATCAGCGGCGCGGTCACCGTCGAGGCGGTCTACTCCTGGCCCGGCCTCGGCGACCTCACCTACGAGGCGCTCAAGATCCCCGACCTGCCGCTGCTCCAGGGCACCTTCATCGTCTTCAGTGCGAGTGTGATCATCATGAATCTCCTGGCGGACCTCGCCTACCGGTTCCTCGACCCCCGGGTGCGCGCCCAGTGAGCGCCGCGCAGGCCGTGGCCGCCCAGGAGGCGGCGGTGGCGGTCCCGCCCAGGTTCGCGGGGGCGCGCCGCTTCGTCCGTGCCTTCGCGCACCGCCCGTCCGGTGTCACGGGTGTCGTGCTGCTCGTGCTGTTCATCCTGCTCGCGCTGGTCTCGCCGCTGTTCATCGGCCCGGACCAGCTCGACGTCACCAAGGCGGACGGGCCGCTGCTCGCCGCGCCCAGCGGCCACTACCCGCTCGGCACCGACCAGGCGGGACGCAATGTGCTGCTCCTGCTGGTCTGGGGTTCGCGCGAGAGCCTGCGGGTCGGTGTCATCGCCACCGCGCTGACCGTCGTCTTCGGCGCCGGCGTCGGCATCGTCGCCGGGCACTACGGCGGCTTCGTCGGCCGCGCGCTGATGCACGTGACCGACTGGTTCATCGCGCTGCCCAGCCTGCCGCTCGCCATCTCCCTCGCGGCGGTGCTCGGCCAGGGCGAGACGTCGATCACCATCGCCATCGCGGTCACCTCATGGACCGCGACCGCGCGCCTCATCCGCGCGCAGACACTGGCCGTCGAGGCGCGGCCGTTCGTCGAACGGGCGCGGGCGCTGGGGGCGGGGGACTGGCAGATCATGGTGCGGCAGGTGCTGCCCAATGTGACGCCGCTGATCCTGGTCTCCTCCACACTGACGGTCGCCGGCGCCCTGCTGTCCGAGGCCACCCTCACCTTCCTCGGCCTCGGCAACCCCGCCTCCATCACCTGGGGCGAGATGCTCAACAACGCTTTCTTCAACGGCGCGTTCACCGCCGGAGCCTGGTGGTACGTGCTGCCTCCCGGCCTCGCGATCCTCGTAGTGGTGCTGGGCTTCACGCTCACAGGACGCGCCGTGGAACACGTGCTCGACCCGCGGACGGAGGACAGGCGTTGACCACCCAGACGGCGGACGCCGCCGGCAGAACGACCACCGAGGACACACCACTGCTCGAGGTGCGCGACCTCCACGTCACCTACCGCCTCGGCGACCGCGACGTACCCGCCGTGCGCGGTGTCGACTTCAGCCTCGCCGCCGGCGACACACTCGGCGTCGCCGGGGAGTCCGGGTGCGGCAAGTCGACGATGGCGCTCAGCCTGCTGCGTCTTCAGGACCGCGGGGCGAGGGTCGACGGCGAAGTGCTCTTCCGCGGCGAGAACCTGCTGACCACGAGATGGGTACGGCTGCGCGCGGTGCGCTGGGCCGGTGCGTCCGTCGTGTTCCAGGGCGCGATGAGCGCGCTGAACCCGGTACGCCGCGTCCTCGACCAGGTCGTCGAACCGATGGTCGTGCACGACGGGATACGGGCGAAGGCCGCGGAACGCCGCGCCACCGAACTGCTCGACAGCGTCGGCATCCCGGCCAGGCGGGTACGCGGCTACCCCCACGAGTTCTCCGGCGGCCAGCGGCAGCGCGTCATGATCGCGATGGCCCTGGCCTGCCGCCCCGAGCTGATCATCGCCGACGAACCCACCACGGCGCTCGACGTCATGGTCCAGGCGCAGATCCTCCAGCTGCTGGCCGATCTGGTCCGCGAATCGCGGATCGCCGTCATCATGATCACGCACGACCTGTCGCTGCTCTCCCACACCTGCGACCGGCTGGCCGTCATGTACGCGGGGCAGATCGTCGAACTCGGCCCGTCGAAACAGGTCCTGCGGCATCCCGAACACCCCTACACCAGGGCGCTGTCCCGGGCGTTCCCCACCATCGGCGACCCGGCGTCGCGGCGTGCCCCTGCCGGTCTCAAGGGCGACCCGCCACGGCCGTCGGACACCCGGGCGGGCTGCGACTTCGCCGCCCGCTGCCCAGAGGTGCTGCCCGCCTGCCACACCGAGGACATGCGGCTGTGGCCCGCGGGGCCCGGCCGCTCGGCCGCGTGCCTGAGGACGCTGCCCGAGCACGGAGGAGAGCAGTGACCAGCGAACCCGGCCAGGCCCCCGCCGCGTTGGAGGCCCGCGAACTGTCCGTCGTCTACCCGCCGTCACGCGGACGCGGCCCGGCACGCGCCGTCGACGGCGTCAACCTGCGCGTCGGGAAGGGCGAGATCGTCGCGCTGATCGGCGAGTCGGGGTGCGGCAAGTCCACACTGGCCCGCGCGCTGGTCGGGCTCGTCAAGCCGACCGGCGGCGAGGTGCGCTACGAGAACACACCGCTCGACTACACGGCCAGGGGCCTCAAACGCTACCGGCGCCACACCCAGCTCGTCCTGCAGGACCCCGGCGGCGCCCTCAACCCCAAGCAGAACGTCTACGACGCCGTGGCCATGGGGCCACGCCTGCACGGCCTCACCGACGGGCTGCCGCTCACCGTGCACCAGGCCCTGTCGCGCGCAGGACTGCGCCCGCCCGAGGACTACTTCGGCCGCTACCCGCACGAGATGTCCGGCGGTCAGCAGCAGCGCGTAGTCATCGCCGGCGTGCTGGCGCTCAACCCCTCCGTCATCGTGGCGGACGAGCCGGTGGCGTCGCTGGACGCGTCGGTGCGCGGCGAGATCCTCGAACTCATCCTGAGGCTGCGCGACGACCTCGGCGTGTCCGCCCTCGTCGTCTCCCACGACCTCGGCCTCGCCTGGAACATCGCCGACCGGGTGGCCGTGATGTACCTGGGCCGTATCGTCGAGCAGGGCACCGTCGAGGAGGTGCTGCTGCGCCCGCAGCACCCCTACACCCGTGCGCTGCTGTCGGTGGTACCGACCGGCGCCGACGACTGGCACCCCACCCTCCTCACCGGCGAGCCGCCCGACCCCACGGCCATCCCGTCCGGATGCCGCTTCCACCCGCGCTGCGGGCGCTGGGCCGCCGCCACGCCGGAGGAACGGTCCACGGCCGCCTGCGACCGCCGCGAGCTGCCCGTGCTGGCGCCCGACACCTCGTGCGCCGCCTGCCACCTCCTCACGTCGACACACCTGGAGAACGCATGACCCTGCTTCGTTCGCCCGCACTGCGCCCGGGTGACACCGTCGCCGTCATCTGCGCCAGCTCGCCCGTGGACGACCAGGAGCACCTGGAGTCCGGCCTCGCGGCCATGCGGTCGGTTGGCCTGGTGCCCGAGGTCTTCGGCTCGGCACGCGACGCCGGCAGCGTCTACGACTACCTGGCGGGCGACGACGAGCTGCGGGCGTCGGACCTGACCCGCGCCCTGTCCGACCCCACCTACGCCGGCGTGTTCCTCGCCTGCGGCGGCTACGGCTCGCAGAGCACGCTCGAACTGGTCGACTTCGCCCGCATCGACCCCGCGCGCCCGAAGGTCGTCGTCGGCTACTCCGACGTGACGGCGCTGCTGGAGGCGCTGGCCGCCAAGCTGGGCTGGGTCTCGCTGTTCGGTCCTATGGTGGCGTGCGGCGGCTTCTGGGAGGGCCCGGCGGAGTACGACTTCGCGCAGCTCATGAAGTTGCTGTACACGCCGTCCGAGGTCAAGGAACTGACCTTCCCGGACGCACGGACGCTGGTCCCCGGCATCGCGGAGGGGCTGACCCTGGGCGGCACGGCGACGCTGATAGCGGCGAGCCTCGGCACCGAGACGTCGTACCCGGCGCAGGACGCCATCCTCTTCCTCGAGGACGTCGACGAACTGCCCTTCCGTATCGACCGCATCGTCACCCAGATCAGGCGCGCCAAGAGCTACCTCGACGGGGTCGCGGGGATCGTCCTCGGCACGTTCACCGAGTGCGGGGACCCCGCCCACGTCGACCGGATGCTGGCGGAGCGCTTCGGCGACCTCGGCGTGCCGGTGCTGGCGGGCGTCAACATCGGGCACAACACGCGGATGCAGACGTACCCGATCGGCGTCAGGGCGCGGCTGGACGCCGACGGGGCACGGCTGACGTTCCTCGACCAGGTCCTCACCGACCCCGAGCCCGCGCTGCTGGGCTGACCCCGCCGCCGGGGCCCGGCCGCCGGGGCCCGCGCGGCCCGAACCGGCCGTCGTGCGGCCGGGAGCCGCTCGTCGGGGCCGCTGCGGCCGGGTTCCAGAGGCCCGCCGTCGCGGCGCGGATCGGTCGGGGTTGCTCGTCCTGCGCGGGCGGCGGCCTCCTGGGGCGCGCCGTCCTGGGCCGCATCCGGCCCCCCGGGGACGCCTGCCGCGTGCCCGGAGCCCCCGCCGAAACGTAGAGGGCGGCAGCGGGCCGTGTCACCGCCTCGCGTGCGCGCGTCTCGGGCCGGCATTCGAAGCGGTCGCGGGGCCGCCTACGTGGCGAGGGTCGGCCGGGGTTGCTCGCCCGGCGTGGGGCGGCGGTGTTCCGGGGACGCGAAGACGGCAGCGGGCTGTGGCACCGCCTCGCGTGCGCGCGTCTCGGGCGGGCGCCCGAAGGCGGGCGACGGGCCTACGCGGCGCGCCGTGCTGACCGGCCGTGCTCAGCCCCCGGGGGAACGCGGCGCGGAAGACGGCAGCGGGCCGTGGCACCGCCTCGTGTGCGCGTGGCTCGGGCGGGCCCCCGAAGCGGTCGCCAGGCCGCCTACGCGGCGCGGATCGGACGGGGCTGCTCGTCGGGGGTCGGGGCCGTGGTCCCGGCCTGGTGTGCGGGCGTGGCCGGGGGCGGCGCCGGGTCGCAGCCGATGACGCGCACGTCGGCGCCGGCCGCGCGGGCGGCCGGGCGGCGGCGTACCACGTACGCGGCGACCGCGCCCGCGCCGAACAGCGCCAGTACCGAGAGGAACGTGCCGAACCAGCTCGCGCCGAGCCACTGCCCGCCGAAGTATCCGAGCCCGACGCTGTACACCGCCCAGGCGGCGCCGGCCAGCGCCGACCACGGCAGGAACTCCTTCGTCCTGCGCTGCGAGGTGCCCGCGCCGAACGACATGACCGACCGGCCGGCCGGCGCGAAGCGCGCGATCACGACCAGGAGGCCGCCGCCCGCCGCCAGCGCCCTGCCGAGGCTCTCGTGGGCCCTGGTCAGCCGCCTGGAGCGGCTCAGGGCGGCGGAGAGGCGCGTGCTGCCGCTTCTCGCGAGCCGGAAGGCGACGAGGTCGCCGAGCACGGACGCGGTGGTGGCGCAGAGGCCGAGGAGGAGCAGGGAGGGCAACTCGTGCGCCAGGCGCGTCAGGTGCGACACCTTGTCCGCGGCCTGCGCGACGGTGGTGGACCCCGCGGCTGTCGCGGTCGCCGCCGTCACCACGATCACACCGCTCGGCAGGACCGGCACGAAGACGTCGAGGAGCACGGAGAGCGCCACGACGGCGTAGATCCACGGGCTGCTCGCCAGCGGCCCAAGACTCTCCAGCACGTGCGCCTACTTCCCCGATCGCGTCTCGTCGCCGCGGGTGTCGCAAGGGGAGCGGCAGGAGCGGCCCACCGGCTATACAGCGTACGCCCGGGGCCTGTGACGAGTTCGCGCGGCGTGCGTGATGTTGTCCACTTCGAGACTTACGGCGTTCATCCGCCGCTCACAGCGTGTGCGGCCGCGCCCGCGCGGGGCAGGCGCGGCCGCACACGC
>NZ_JAGIQL010000108.1 GCF_017813245.1 Streptomyces montanisoli | reverse complement strand
ACCCCCCCCCCCCCCGCCCCCCCCCTCCTCCCCCCCCCCCCCCCCCCCCCCGTCCCATATTACAAAGCAAAGGACGGAAAACGAAAAAAAACGATGATAGAAATCCAGACGAGAGATCATCGAATCAGCGCACAGAAAGCCGGGCAACAAGAAGGCAGGGGGCGGCCGCCCGGGCAAGAACGACGCCCGGCACAGAAAGCGCGGCCGGGGCACGCACCAGCTCGGCGAGGTCCCGCAGACGCCGGACGGCACCCGCGCCTGGCCGCCGCGGGGACGGGCGGGTCACCGACCGACCACGGGACGGGCGGGTCACCGGCCGCTCCCGGAAACGGCGGGTCACCGGCCGCCCCCGAGACCGGCGGCGAAGGCGCGCAGCGTCTCGTACTGGGCCATCACCGCGTGCTCGTCCGTGCCGACCGGGTCCTTGAAGAAGAAGCCCAACTCGCCCAGTGGGCCGGACACTCCACGCTCATGAGCGCGCGCGGTCAGCCGGGCGAGGTCCATCACCAGCGGAGCGGCCAGCGCCGAGTCGCAGCCGACCCAGGTGAACTGGAGGTTCATCCGCACGCCGAGGAACCCGTCGAACGCCACGTGGTCCCACGCGGTCTTCCAGTCGCCGAGCGAGGGCACGTAGTCGATGTGGACCTCACCCTCCACGGGGTGCCCCAGCGTCCTGCCCAGCACGTGCTGCTTGGAGACCTCCTTGCTGGCGCTCGCGGCCGGGTCCGCGAGCGTCTCACCGTCGCCGCCGCCCAGCAGGTTGGTGCCCGACCAGGCCCTCACCCGCAGGCCGCGGGCCGCGAACATCGGCCCCAGGGTGGCCTTGAGCAGTGTCTCGCCGGTCTTGCCGTCGTTGCCCGCGTACGGCACGCCGGCCTCCTCGGCCAGCTTGTGCAGCGCGGGGATCCGCATGCCGGCGGACGGTGTGAAGTCGACGTGCGCGCACCCGGCCGTGATCGCGGCCAGCGCGTACAGCGAACTGGGCGGCAGCACGTCCTCACCGGCGGCGAGGGCCGCGCGCAGGGCCCCGGCCGAGTCGTGCGCGGGGTGCGGCGCGAGTACCGGTTCCGTCGACGACACGTTGACGACGACTACGCGCGCGAGGCCGTGCCGCTCGCGGAAGGCAACGATGTCATCGCGTATCGCCGCGACGGCGTCCCCCTGGCTCGTGGTGCCGTCAGGGAGCGGAGCCTGGCGTATCTCGGCGTCCGCGGCGGCCAGGTCGTCCTGGATTCCGGCGGGCAGCCCGTGCGGCAGCACGCCGGCCTCGACGAGCTGCTCGGCCCGCTTCGGCAGCGGCGTGCAGGCCACGTCGTGGCCGCCGAAGACCAGGTCGGACAGGGCAGGCAGACCGGCGTCCGGGAAACCCGGCTGCTCGGTGACACACCCCGCCGTCCCGGCAAGACCCGCACGCAGGGCCGCGGTGCCGGCGACGACCGTGGTGGCCACCGATCCGCGCGCCCCCACCAACCAGACGCCCGTACGACTGCGCTGACCTGGCATATCGTCACCTCCATCGGGCCGGGGCGCGCTCGCGCCCCGGCCGTCTCGTTCGTCGCCGTCGATATCGCTGACCCGTGTGACCGTGTGACCCGTGTGACCCGTGTGTGGTCCGGGTCAGCCGGTGTGTTCCGTGTCGCAGTTGAACTTCGCCGCACCGGCCGTCATCTCGATGCCGCCGAGGATGTGCGAGAGGAACAGCGGGTCGGTGTAGCTCTCCTTGGTGTGGCCCATGCCCGTGTAGAAGGCGCGGCCCCCGTCGTACGGGTGGCACCAGGCGATCGGGTGGTCCGCGCCCATGGAGCCGCCGTTGTAGCCGACCGGGTCGTACGTCCGCTCGTCCAGCGTGGCCAGGACCCGCACGTTCTCGCGCGGGTTGGAGCGGTAGTTGTACCACTCGTCGGTGCGCTTCCAGCGGTTCGGCAGGTCCCTCGTGGCCGCGGTGCCCTTGCCCACGACGTTGACCGTGGCCTGCTGGGGCGTCGGGTGGTCCTTGAAGTACGCACCGACCAGGCCGCCGTACCAGGACCAGGTGTAGCCGGAGTCGGCGGCGGCGTGGATGCCGACGTAGCCGCCGCCGTGCTCGATGTAGCGCTGGAAGGCGTCCTTCTCGGCCTGCTGGTCCAGCGGGTCGCCCGTGGTGGAAAGGAACACGACCGACTGGTACTTCGCCAGGTCGGTGTCGTTGAACACCGTGGCGTCCTCGGTCGTGTCGACGTGGAAGCCGTGTTCCTGGCCGAGCTTCTGGATGGCGGCGACGCCGTCGGGGATGGAGTCGTGCCGGAATCCGGTGGTCTTCGAGAACACCAGCACGTCGTACGCCGGTGTGTCCGCGTGTGCGGTGGCGGTGGTGGCCGCCAGCGGCAGGGCCAGAGCGGCCGCCGACAGCAGCGCGACGATACCGTTGCGGGACATCATCAACCTTTCGTGACCTGGTTCCTGGTTCCTGGTGAGGTGTGCGCGGCTCAGCTGAAGGCCCCGGGCAGGTACTGGTCGACGTTCTCCTTGGTGACGGTCGCCGAGTACAGGGTCAGCGAGGACGGCAGGTCCTGCCCGACGAGGTCGCCGATGGCCTTGTGCTGGGCTATCAGCCGGGCGAGCTTGATGGCCGAAGCGGACATGTTCGACGGGTAGACGACCGTGGCCTTGATCACGGAGTTGTCCGCCTTGATCTCCTGCATCACGTGCTTGGATCCCGCGCCGCCGACCATGAAGAACTCGCTGCGGCCCGCCTGCTTGATGGCCGCCTCCACACCGATTCCCTGGTCGTCGTCGTGGTTCCACACCGCGTCGAGGTGGGAGCGTGCCTGCAGCACGTTGCTCATCACCTGCTGTCCCGAGTCCGCGGTGAAGTCGGCGGCCTGCCGGATCCCGACGGTGAAGCCGTACTTCGCCAGGCCTTTCTTGAGTCCGGCGCTGCGCTGCTTGGTGAGTTCCAGGTTGTCGATGCCGGCGATCTCGCCGATCACGGGCTTGGCGACGCCCTTCGCCTTGAGGGTCTTGCCGATGTACAGGCCGGCGTTGAGGCCCATGCCGAAGTTGTCGCCGCCGATCCACGTCCGGTACGCGAGTGGCGTGTCGAAGACGCGGTCGACGTTGACGACGGGGATGCCCGCGTCCATCGCCTGCTGGGCCACGGCGGTCAGCGCCTTGCCGTCGAAGGGCAGGATGACCAGGATGTCGACCTTCTTGCCGATCAGCGTCTGGACCTGGCTGATCTGGGCGTTGACGTCGTTGGTGCCCTCGACGACCTCCAGGTGCACGTCCGAGTACTGCTTGGCCTGAGCCGAGGCGTTCTTGGAGATGGCGGCCATCCAGCCGTGGTCGGCCGCGGGGGCCGAGAAGCCGATGGTCACCTGCTTGCCCGGCTTGTCGTTGTCGGTGCCGGCCTTCGCCGCCGCGTTCAGGTTGCCCGGCGAGTCGTCGGGGGTCTTGTTGCTCGTGCAGCCTGCCACCAGGGCTCCGCCGCCGAGTGCTGCACCGCTGAACAGGAGGCTTCTGCGGTCGAGGCCGCCGCGTCCGCGCTTGTTCATCTCGCTTGTCCTTCCAGTCACGGGGTCTATGGGGTGGCGCCTTTTCGGCCGCGTCGCTGGATCAGCACGGCGGCGACGATGATCAGGCCCTTGGCGATCTGCTGGATGTCGGTCGTCAGGTTGTTCAGGACGAAGATGTTGGTGATCGTGGTGAACACCAGGACACCCAGGATCGAGCCGACGAGCGAGCCGCGGCCGCCGGTCAGCAGCGTGCCGCCGATGATCACCGCGGCGATCGAGTCCAGCTCGTACAGGTTGCCGAGGTTGCTGGCGCCCGAGGTGGTACGGGCGGTCAGCATGACCGCGGCGATGCCGCAGCACAGGCCGGACAGGACGTACAGCAGCATGGTGTGGCGCCGCACGCCGAGGCCGGCGAGGCGCGCGGCCTCCTGGTTGCCGCCGATGGCGAACGTCCTGCGGCCGAAGGTGGTGCGGTTGAGCAGCACCCACCCGGCGGCCACGGCGACCGCCAGGATGTAGACCAGCAGCGGGATGCCCAGGAACCTGGTCGAGGCGATCGAGTTGAACGACTGGACCGTGACGACCTGCGACTGCCGGTCGGAGATACGTTCCGCCAGCCCGCGCGCGCTCGCCATCATGGCGATCGTCGTGATGAACGCGACGATGCGGCCGTAGGCGATGATCACGCCGTTGACGAGGCCGACGACGGCGCCCACCACCAGCGCGCAGAGGATCATCCCGCCGAGCCCGTAGGACTGGGTGGCCACCGTGGTGCACCACACGGACGCGAGCGCCACGATCGCGCCGACGGACAGGTCGATGCCGCCGCCGATGATGACGAAGGACTGGCCGATCGTGATGACACCGATGACGGCCGCGCTGCTGAGGATGACCAGGGCGTTCTGGCTGGTCGCGAAGTTGTCCGAGGTCAGCGCGCCGACGACGCAGAGCAGGACGAGCACCGCGAACAGGCCGAGGTTGCGCACCCTGCCCATGTGGCCGAGGAACGCGGGCCCGCCCGGCTTGCCGGGTGACGAGCCGGTCCTCCGGGCGGATCCGGGTGCGGATTCCTTGCCGGTCGCGGGCAGCGGACCGCTCCCGTCGGGGGGACTGGTCTGCTGGCTCATGCGGAGCTCCCTTCCATCACGAGGTCGAGCACGATCGATTCGTCGAGGTCGCGCGCCGCGGCCTCGGTGACCACCCGCCCCTCGCGCAGGACGAGTACGCGGTCGGCGAGGCCCAGGACCTCGGGCACCTCGCTGGAGACGAGGAGCACGCCGACGCCGGAGTCCGCGAGGCGCCGGATCAGCGCGTACAGCTCGGCCCGCGCCCCGACGTCCACGCCGCGCGTCGGCTCGTCGAGCAGCAGGAGCCGGCAGTCGGTGAGCAGCCAGCGGGCCACGACGGCCTTCTGCTGGTTGCCGCCGGAGAGCGTGCGCACCGGCCGGGTCGGGTCGGGTGGCCTCAGGTCGAGCGCGCGGACGGCTTCCGCCGTGGCGTTCAGTTCGGTGCGCGAGTCCATGAACCCGGCGTGGGCGAATCGCCGCAGCGACGACATGGACACGTTGTGGGCGATGGAGGAGTGCAGGAACAGCGCCTGGCTCTTGCGTTCCTCCGGTGCGAGGCCGACGCCCGCCCTGACGGCGGCGGCGATGGAGCCGGGCCGCAGGGCGGTTCCGGCCACGCTGACGCGCCCCGAGGACGGGCGCCGTGCGCCGTAGACCGTTTCGAGGACCTCCGAGCGTCCCGAGCCGACCAGGCCGGCGAGCCCGACGATCTCGCCGGCCCTGACCGTGAGGGAGACGTCCTCGAACTTCCCGGGAAGGGTGAGGTGTTCGACGTCCAGGAGCACAGGACGCTCCTCGGGTCCTTCGCCGGCATCGCGCCGCGGCGGGAAGACGGACTCGACGGTGCGCCCGGTCATCAGCGCGACCAGCTCGGAGGTGGGCGTGGTGCGCGCGGGCAGCCCCCTGGCGACGGTGCGGCCGTCCTTGAGGACGGTGACGCGGTCGCCGATGCGGCGGATCTCCTCCATGCGGTGGGAGATGTAGACGACGGCGACGCCCGCGGCGGTGAGGTCGGCGATGATCCGGAAGAGGTTGTCCACCTCGTCGTGGGCGAGTACCGCGGAGGGTTCGTCCATGATGATGAGTCTGGCCTCGTGGGAGAGCGCGCGCGCCATGGACACGAGCTGCTTGCCCGCGGCGGACAGCTCGCCCACCTCGCGGGTCGCGGGGATCTCCGGATGGCCGAGCCGGCGCAGCAGTTGGCGCGCGGCGTCGTGCATCCGCGAGCGCCGGGTGAAGCCCATGCGCGCCTGCTCGTGGCCCAGGTAGATGTTCTCCGCCACCGACAGGCCGTCGGCCAGGTCGAGTTCCTGGTAGATGGTGGCGATGCCGTGCCGCATGGCGGCGGTCGGGCTCGTCAGGGCCACCGGCTCGCCCTCCCAGGCGATGTGTCCCTCGTCGGTCTTGTGGGCGCCCGCGAGGACCTTGATGAGGGTCGACTTGCCGGCGCCGTTCTGGCCCAGCAGGCAGTGCACCTCTCCGGCGACCACGTCGAGGTCGACGCCGTCGAGGGCCCGGACGCCGGGGAACTCCTTCACGACGCCTTGCATCTCGAGCAGCGGGGCACTCATGGGTCTCCCTGTGTGATGCGGTGTCCGCGGGCCCTGTGCGGGCACCATGACGGTTCGTCGACTTGTCGATCTCGCTGATCAGATGGTTCCTCGCGGACGTCGGCCTCCGGGGTTCCGGTCGGGTATTTCCGATGCGTTCGTGCGTCCGTGCGTGCTTGACGGAAGAGGCCGCTCGCGGCCGCCTGTCGAGCTGAGAGGAAGGTAGTATTCGCAGCGTTGTTTGAAAAGGGTTCGCGAACCGTCCTCGGCCTTCGTGGCCGGAAGCGGCAACTCCTGTAACGGTTCGCGGCAATCGGTTTCGGCGCACACCACGGTCGCACCCCGCCCGTACGCTGTCGACCTGCGAACTCTGTCTTCAGACGTACGGGCGGCGGTGGCCCCGCCGGCCAAGGGACTTCGGTCGGGAATGGTTGGCGAAACCCGTATCGGGGCAGGGTGGTATTGTGTTCCGCCCACCCCGGCCGGCGAATAGGAATTGTGCGGCGAGCGGATACTCGCGAGTAGTTCGACCGGGTGGTTCGGCGAAGTCCCGGAAACTTTTCTTTCTTGAAGTCCTCCTGTTTCAGGGAGCGACCGTGACGGGGGTGTCGGTCCTGGACGGCGGCTGCGGGCCGCCTGGAGCAACGCCCGTGTGGACGACGGGCGTCCAGGCGCTGCCGTTCGCGGCGCTGTCCTCCACCGCGGCCAGCACGCGCTGCACCCGCAGGCCGTCCGCGAAGGACGGCTCGGGGTCGCGGTCCTCGCCGATGGCGTGGATCAGGTCGCGCATCTGGTGCACGAAGGTGTGGTCGTAGCCGAGTCCGTGGCCCGGTGGCCACCACCCTTCGAGGTAGGGGTGGTCGGGCTCGGTGACGAGGATGCGTCGGAAGCCCGCCGTCGCGGCCGGCTCCGTGTGGTCGTGGAACTCCAGCTCGTTCATGCGTTCCATGTCGAAGGCGAGGCTGCCCTGGTCGCCGTTGATCTCGATGCGCAGCGCGTTCTTCCGCCCCGATGCCACCCGGGTGGCCTCGAAGGAGGCGACCGCGCCGCCGGGGAACCTGCCGAGGAACAGCGCCGCGTCGTCCACCGTCACGGGCCCGCGTGCTGCCGCCCCGTCGGCGGCGGCCGCGAGCCCCGCCGAGGCGGCGGGCAGCGGGCGTTCGCGGACGAACGTCTCCGTGAGGGCGGCGACCCCCGACAGCGGCTCGCCGACGAGGAACTGGGCCAGGTCGACGATGTGGGCGCCCAGGTCACCGAGCGCACCGGAACCGGCGTGCTCGCGCTTCAGCCGCCATACCAGGGGGAATTCCGGATCGACGATCCAGTCCTGGAGGTACTGGGTGCGTACGTGCCGCAGTGTGCCGAGGCGGCCCTCGGTGATCAGCCGGCGGGCGAACGCGAGCGCCGGTGCGCGCCGGTAGCTGAACCCCACCATCGAGCGCACACCGCGGCGCGCGGCCGCGGTCGCGGCGGCCGCCATGGCCTCCGCCTCCTCGACGGTGTTGGCGAGCGGCTTCTCGCACAACACGTGCTTGCCGGCCTCAAGCGCCGCGATGGCGATCTCGGCGTGGCTCGAACCGGGTGTGCAGATGTCCACGAGCGCCACGTCGGGTCGCGCGATCAGCGCGCGCCAGTCGGTCTCGGTCGCGGCCCAGCCCAGGCGCCCTGCCGCTTGCTGAAGTGCTGCCTGCTCGCGGCCCCCGAGGGCGGCCATGACCGGGCGCATGGGCAGGTCGAAGGCGGAGGCGACGGAGCGCCAGGCATGCGAGTGCGCCTGGCCCATGAAGGCGTATCCGACCATGCCCACCCCGATCTCGGGCGAGCTGTGCTGACTGTCCATAGGCGCTCCTGGTCTTGTGGGCGCGGGTGACGGACGCGGGAACGCGTCCGTTCGCGGGGGGAACGGGAGCCGGCCGCGCGCGGGGGCGTCAGGCCGGTGAGAAGACGTGGTCGCTGATGAGACGGGTGGCGCCGACGACGCCGGCGATCTGGCCGAGCTCGCCGAGGACGATCGGCAGGTTGCCGGTCGCCAGCGGCAGGGACTGCCGGTAGACCTGGGTGCGGATGGAGGCGAGGAGCGTGTGGCCGAGGCCGGTGAGGCCGCCTCCGATGACCACGAGGCCGGGGTTGAAGAAGCTGACGAGGCCCGCGATGACCTGGCCGGTGCGGGTGCCGCCGGCGCGGATCATCTCGAGGGCCGCCGTGTCACCCGCACCGGCGGCCGCGGCCACGTCCTGCGGGATCAGCCGCCCGGCCGCTTCGAGCCGCGCGGCCAGCTCGGCGGAACGGCCCGACTCGGCGAGCGCGGTCGCGTCGCGCACCAGGGCGTGTCCGCCGAAGTGTGCTTCCAGGCAGCCGACGTTGCCGCAGGCACACTGCGGGCCGTTGGGGTCGACCTGGATGTGCCCGATGTCGCCCGCGCTGCCGGTGACACCACGGTGCACCGCGCCGCCGACGACGATGCCGCAGCCGATGCCGGTGCCGACCTTGACGCACAGGAAGTCGCGCGCGGAGCGTGCGACACCGGCCTGTTGCTCGCCGAGCGCCATCAGGTTTACGTCGTTGTCGACGAGGACGGGGCAGCCGAGCTCCTGGCTCAGCGCCTCGCGGACGGGGAACCCGTCCCACCCCGGCATGATGGGCGGTGCGACCGGGACGCCTTCGGGAAACCTGACGGGGCCGGGCAGCCCGATGCCGGCGCCGTCGAAGTGCTCGGCGAGGCCGGACTCGCGCAACTTGGCTGCCAGGGCGAGCACCCGCTCGAACACGGCGACCGGGCCCTCGCGCACGTCGAGCGGCTCGGACAGGTGGCCGAGCACCTCGAGCTCCGCGTTGGTGACGGCGGCGTCCACCGAGGTGGCGCCGATGTCCACGCCGAGGAAGCGCAGTGACGGGGCGATCCGCACGTTGTGCGAGCGGCGGCCGCCGCGGGAGGCGGCGAGGCCGTCCTGGACGACGAGGCCCGTCTCCAGCAGCCGGTCGATCTCGACCGCGAGCTTGGAGCGCGACAGTTCGACATGGTCGCCCAGGGCGACGCGGGACTGCGGACCGAGGTCGCGCAGCAGGCGCAGCAGGCTGGCCTGGTGGACATTGGCCGGTCGAGCCGTCATTCGCCTCACGCCGCCCTCCCGTCGTGGAAAAACGCGTGCACGCCCGGCAGTTCGGGGGTGCCACTTTCAAAAGGACCGTACCATCGCGGTGTCGAACACGAAAGAAGTTGTGCGGCCACCGGTTGAACTTTTATCTCGCAGTGGACAAAGGCAGGTCGAAGCCCCCGCCTGCCGACTGCCGCGGTTCGCGCGGGCGGGGACCCGCGGCCCCCGCCCGCACCTCACCTCAGCTCACCTCAGCTCGGCTCACCGCTCCGCGTGAGCCGCGGCCGGCTTGCCGACGTCGGAGCGTCCGGCGGCCTTCTTGATCTGAGCCGCTTCCCGCTGGTCGATGACGCCCTCGTGCCGCAGCTGCTTGACGAGCTTGCCGACCCCCGAGACGAAGGCGCCGTGGCTGTCCCAGGCACGGTGGTCCTCGATCAGCTCGTTGATCGTGCAGCCGTTCGCGGTCACACGGTTGGGGACGCCCGTGTCGACCGTGCCGGTGAACACCGTGGAACGGTCGTCCGACTCGGGGCAGTTGGTGGGCGGCTTGCTGTCGACGACGGTCAGGGACAGCGACTTGGCCTCTGAGGTGTTGCCGGCCTTGTCGGTGGCCCGGTACAGGACGGTGTGGTCTCCCGTCCTGTTGACCACCACCGGCGCCGAGTACGCCAGGTAGGGGCCGCCGTCGAGCGAGTACTCGATGCCGGCCACGCCCGAGTCGGCGTCCGAGGCGGTCACCGTCACCGTCGCGCTGCCGACGTAGTCGCCCGAGTCGTCCTTGGTGCCGGACACGGAGGCCGAGGTGTCGGGCGCCGTCGTGTCCTGCGGCGGTGCGGCGGCCACGGTGAACGAGACGGACTTGGCCGCCGAGGTGTTCCCGGCCTTGTCCGTCGCCCGGTAGGAGAGCGAGTGGTCGCCCGTGTCGCTGACGAGTACGGGCGCGGTGTAGTCCGCGTAGGCCCCGCCGTCGAGCGAGTACTCGATGGTGGCGATTCCCGACTCCGTGTCGGACGCGGTCACGGTCACCGTCGCGTCGGCGACGTAGTCGCCATTGGCGTCCTTGGTGCCTGAGACGGTGGCGGAGGTGTCGGGGGCGGTGGTGTCCTCGGGCGGTGCGGCGACGACCACGGTGAACGAGACGGTCTTCGCGCCCGAGGTGTTGCCGGCCTTGTCGGTGGCCCGGTAGGAGAGCGAGTGGTCGCCCGCGGTGGTCACCTGGACGGGGTCGGTGTAGGGGGAGAAGGCTCCGCCGTCGAGCGCGTACTCCACCTTCGCGACGCCCGAGTCGGCGTCCGATGCGGTCACGGTCACCGTCGCGCTGTCGACGTAGTCGCCGTTGGCATCCTTGGTGCCGGAGACGGTGGCGGAGGTGTCAGGGGCGGTCGTGTCCTCGGGCGGTGCGGCGACCACGGTGAAGGAGGCCGTCTTGACCGCCGAGGTGTTGCCGGCCTTGTCGGTGGCCCGGTAGGAGACCGTGTGGTCGCCCGCGGTGGTCACCTGGACGGGGTCGGTGTAGGGCGAGAAGGCGCCGCCGTCGAGCGCGTACTCCACCTTCGCGACGCCCGAGTCGGCGTCCGATGCGGTCACGGTCACCGTCGCGCCGCCGACGTAGTCACCGTTGGCGTCCTTCGTGCCGGACACCGAGGCCGACGTGTCGGGTGCCGTCGTGTCGTCGTTGCCGGGCGCCGCCGTGACGGTCAGCTCGCCCGACATGATGTGTCCTGGCATCGTGCAGTAGTAGCGGTAGACACCGGGCGTCAGGGTGACCTCGGCCGTGTGCCTGCCCCCGCTGGAGTCCGACGGGCTCGCCTGGATGTTCAGGCTGACGTCGTTGTTGTAGTCGGGGTTCGAGGTGTCGAACGTCAGCGTGTGCGGCAGCCCGGTCGTGTTGCCGGTCGCCGCGCTGTTCTCGAACACGATCGTCGCCGGCCCCGCCACCGCGGTGGTGGGGGTGGACATGTACCCCAGGTAGTTGTCTCCCGCCGTCCAGGTGAGCACCTGTTCGGGCGCAGCCGTCGCCGCCGCGGCGCTGCCGCGGCTGACCGCCGCGTACGCGGCGGGTGCGGCCAGCGAGAACGCCGTGAGCAGGACGGCCACCAGTGCCACCAGCACCGGATGCCTGCTGAACGTGTGCCGTCGCGCCGAGCTCGATGGGGGCGGATCCGTCTGGGCATGGAGCAGTCTTCTGAACACCGCTGCACCTTTCGCGAATCGCTTGTTGCGGTACCGCGTACGGATCCGCGGTTCCGCCGGGTGGATGACCAGCCGCCGGGCCGGGTGGGTGCCGCGCGGATTTCACGCGTGGCAACGTTCGGAAGCTAGCTCCCTTTTGATGGTTCGCCAAGGTCTATGCCCGCAATCCGACGAACTTTGACCTGGGTCTGGAAAAACTCGGGCGGCGCCGTTACGGTGAGGCCGTTCCTGGGTGCGGTCCGTCACCCTGACCGCGGACCCACCCGTTCCACGCTCCGCCGGCCCCGCGGGGCCGAACGCCCGGCACGCCAATGCCAACCGCCGCGTACGGAAGCTGTGTTGCCCGAAGCGGCGCACCTCATGACCACGAAACGCCCGCAGGCGCCCGCGCCTGTCGCGGATTGGAGAGCGATGACGGACTCAGGCGCAGACGACGCTCCACGCCCCATCTCCCGGCGATCGTTCGCCATCGGGGCCGCCGCCGCGGCCGCCGTCCCCACCCTGTTCGGCGGCACCGCGGCGGCCGACCCCACGGGAAACGGAAACGGAAACGGGAACGGCAACGGCAAGAACGGCAAGGGCGGTCAGGTACGCGACCTGACGCTGTACATGGAGAAGTTGCCGAACGGGGAGATGGGCTACGGCCTGGAGCCCGGCAAGGCGACGATCCCCGGCCCGCTCATCGAGCTGACCGAGGGCGACACCATGAACATCGAGGTGGTCAACAACCTCGACGTGGCCGCCAGCCTGCACGTGCACGGCCTGGACTACGACGTCGCGAGCGACGGCACCCTGATGAACGACAGCGTCGTCGAGCCGGGCGCCAGACGCACCTACGTCTGGCACACCCACACCCCCGGCAAGAGCCACGACGGCACATGGCGGCCCGGCAGCGCCGGCTACTGGCACTACCACGACCACAACGTCGGTACCAGGCACGGCACCCAGGGGATCAAGCAGGGCCTCTACGGCCCCGTCGTGGTGCGGCGCAAGGGCGACGTACTGCCCGACAAGCAGTTCACGGTCGTGTTCAACAACATGACGATCAACAACAGGATCGCCCCCGACACCCCCACCTTCAAGGCCGTGCGCGGCGAGCGGGTGGAGTTCATCATGATCACCCACGGCGACTTCTTCCACACCTTCCACGTGCACGGCCACCGCTGGGTGGACAACCGCACGGGAATTTTGCAAGGCCCCCAGGACGTCAGCCGCGTCATCGACACGAAGACGACAGGGCCCGCCGACTCCTTCGGGTTCCAGGTGATCGCGGGCGAAGGGGTCGGCGCCGGCATGTGGATGTACCACTGCCACGTCCAGAGCCACGCGGACATGGGGATGTACGGCACGTTCCTGGTGACCGAGGCCGACGGAACCGTCCCCGGCGGCACGCACGGCATGTGACGGGCGCGGCCCGCGAGAGCCCCCCGTCCCCTCACTCCACCCCCCGCTCCACCCCCTGACCACTGCTGAGTTGTCGGATCGAGTCAAGGAGCAAGAATGGGCCGAAGAGACCGGTACGCGCTGTATCGACGGAGCGGAGCACCACCGTCGCCGCACGCGCGCACCCACCGCAACGCACGGTCATGGCGCCGTGCGGTCGTCCTGCTGTCCAGCTCCGCGCTGGCGCTGGGACTTGCCGCGCTGCCGACCATGCAGGCACAGGCGCAGCCCAGGACAGCGAAGGCCGAGGACGCGGGCGCCGCCGCCGCGTCCTCGGTGAAGGTCCTGGTCTTCCACGGTCCTGCCGCCAAGCAGGACGACCCGGTGAAGGCCGCCGCCTCGGCGGTCGAGGAACTCGGGCAGAAGAACGGCTTCTCCGTGGACGAGTCGGACGACCCGTCCGTCTTCACCGCCGACAGCCTGGCCAAGTACCGCGGCGTCGTCTTCCTGTCCGCCAACGGCGTGTCCCTCACCTCCGACGAGGAGTCCGCGTTCCAGGCGTACGTCAAGGGCGGCGGCGGCTTCGTCGGCGTCCACGACGCCGCGCGCGCGGACGCCGACTCCAGCTGGTTCACCGGCCTGATCGGCACGCGCCCGGCCGCCAGCCTCCCCGCGTCCGAGAAGGTCGCGGAGGTCACGGCGAGCGACGACAACCCGCCGAGCGAGACCAAGGACAAGCTGTTCGACGGCAGCAACTCCACCAAGTGGCTGGCCCACGGCAAGACCGGCTGGGTCACGGCGAAGATGGACCATGCCGTCGCCGTGTCCCAGTACGCGCTGACGTCTGCCAACGACTACCCGGGCCGCGACCCCAAGGACTTCAACCTCCAGGGCTCGCAGGACGGCAAGTCCTGGAAGACGCTGGACACCGAGACCGGCCAGAGCTTCCCCGACCGGTTCCAGACCAAGCAGTACAAGTTCACCAACACGACGGCCTACCAGTACTACCGGCTGAACGTCACGGACAACTCGGGTGAGCCGCTGATCCAACTGGCCGAGCTGCGGCTGTTCGGAGCCGACCCGGCGCCCGCGCCCGAGACGAAGGTGCAGAAGGCGGTCGTGGACGTCACCGACCGGCAGCACCCGGCGAACAAGGGCCTGCCGCTCAAGTGGACCCGGTCGGACCAGTGGATGAACTGGGACCCGAACCCGAACGGCAAGGTGCAGACCGTCGCCCAGGTGGAGGAGAACTCCTACGACCCGGGCCCGGCGGGCAACGGTCCGTTCCACCCGATCTCCTGGTGCCGTGACTACGACGGCGGCCGGTCCTTCTACACCGGCATGGGCCGCACCGAGGACAGCTACACCTCGGACACCAAGTTCCAGAGCCACCTGCTCGGCGCCATCGAGTGGACGACCGGCATGGTGCGCGGCGACTGCCAGGCGACCATCGCCTCGAACTACTCCGTCGAACGGCTCACCGGCAAGAACCAGCCGGGGCAGCTCGACCAGATCGGCGAGCCGCACGGCCTGACGATCGCCCCCGACGGCAAGGTCTTCTACATCGGCAAGGCGGCCTGCCCGAGCGGCCCGATCACCGACTGGAGCGACCCGAAGGTGGGGCTCGGCTGCGGCACGATCCACCAGTGGGACCCCAAGACCAAGAAGGTCAAGCTGCTCACCACGCTCGACGTGATGGGCAACCGGGGCAGCGGCGACGAGCTGGTCAAGAACGAGGAGGGCCTGGTCGGCATCACGCTGGACCCCAAGTTCGAGCAGAACGGCTGGATCTACGTCTACTGGATGCCGCACGAGTCGGTCGACCGGGACAAGCAGACCGGTCAGCGCACCGTCTCGCGGCTGACGTACGACGCGAAGAAGCAGTCGATCGACCAGTCCACCCGCAAGGACCTGCTGCACTGGACCGCGCAGATCCACAGCTGCTGCCACGCCGGCGGCGGCATGACGTTCGACAACAAGGGCAACCTGTACGTCGGCGTCGGTGACAACAACTCCTCGCAGGGAGCGGGCGCCGGCTACTCCGGCAACAACTGGACGAAGGACTACAAGGGCCTGTCGTTCCAGGACGCCCGCCGCACGGCCGGCAACACCAACAACCTCAACGGCAAGATCCTGCGGATCCACCCCGAGGCCGACGGCACGTACACGATCCCCGAGGGCAACCTCTTCACCGGCAAGGAGGAGGGCGGCGGCAAGACCCGCCCGGAGATCTACGTGATGGGCGTGCGCAACATCGCCCGGATCGCCTGGGACAAGACCAACAACTGGCTGACCGCCGGCTGGGTCGGTCCCGACGCGCCGACGCCCGACCCGGAGCTCGGCCCGGCCAAGTACGAGACCGCGACCATCATCACGTCGGCCGGCAACCAGGGCTGGCCGTACTGCATGGGCAACAAGCAGCCCTACCGCGACCGGAGCAACACCGACGCGAGCGTCCTGACGGGCTGGTACGACTGCGACCACCCGAAGAACACCTCGCCGCGCAACACCGGCCTCGTCGACCTCCCGCCGATCCGGAACAACATGATCTGGTACTCGCCCCAGGGCGGCGGTGTGGTCTACCCCAAGCGCGACGACGGCAGCGGGCTGCCGACGTACGTGCAGAGCGACGAGAAGTACACCGAGCCGTACCTCAAGGGCGGCGGCCAGGCCATCATGGACGGGCCGACGTACCACCGCTCCGAGGTCGACACCGGCAGCGGCGTCGCCTGGCCCTCGTACTGGGACAACAAGTGGTTCATCGGCGACGAGTCCAACCCCAACAACCGTGTCGCGGTCACCGCGACCGCTGACCAGGCCAAGGACCACTCCCAGCCGGCCTTCGGCGAGGACCTGCGCCAGATCCTCCCCGGCGGCGTCGGCGACAACAAGGTCCAGAGCTGGATGGACGCCAAGTTCGGGCCCGACGGCGCGCTCTACCTGCTCGACTACGCCGGCGGCTTCTTCAGCCTCGACCCGAACCAGAAGCTGGTCCGCGTCGCCTACCACGGTGGCCCGGCCACGCCGAACCCGAGCGACGCGGCGGGTCGTGTCGTCAAGCAGAGCCAGCCGCGTACGGTCCAGTTCTCGGCCGCGAAGGCGGGAGGCGTCGCCTGGGAGTGGGACTTCGGTGACGGCAGCCGGCCGTCGCACGAGGCCAACCCGACGCACACGTACGCCTCGTACGGCACCTACCACGCCACCCTGAAGGTGACGTACGCCAACGGCGAGCACGCCACCGGGAAGATCGACGTGACGGCGGGCTGCACGGCGCCCGATGCCCGTTCCACGGTGCACCTGCTCGACACCGACACGGGTGTCGCCAACCACAAGGCCGGCGGCGGGTGCACGATCAACGACCTGATCGACGACGAGTCGACCTGGTCGAGCCACGGCGCGTTCGTCAGCCACCTGAGCGGCCTCGTCAACCAGTTCCGCAAGGACGGCGCACTCGACAACAAGGAAGCGGCGACGCTCAAGAAGGACGCCGCCAAGTCGCCCATCGGCAAGACCGCGGGATACCGGCCCATCTTCGACGGGTCGGCGAAGAGTCTGGCCGGCTGGAGCCAGGCGGGCGCGGGCGGCTTCTCGCTCCTGCCCGACGGCACCCTGCACAGCTCCGGCGGCATGGGCATGCTCTGGTACAGCAAGCAGCCGTTCAAGGACTACTCCATCAGGCTGCAGTTCCGGGACGCCGCTCCTGGCGACAACCGGGCCAACAGCGGTGTCTTCGTGAGGTTCCCCGACCTGCGCACGCCACTCGACCAGCGGCCCGAGGGCTGCAGCACGACGGGAGCGGCTCGCTCGGCCCCCGAGTGGGTGGCGATCTACTGCGGCAACGAGATCCAGATCTACGACGGCACCGGCAGCGAGTCCCAGAAGACGGGCTCGGTGTACAATTTCGACCCCCTCGACCTCGATCAGGCGAGGGTGACCCCGAAGGGCCAGTGGAACGACTACGAGATCCGGGTCGTCGGACAGCACTACACGATGATCCGCAACGGCGTGGTGATCAACGAGTTCGACAACACGCCCGGCAAGTCGTCGTCGCGTGCGGGTGATCCGCCCACGGACCTGCGTCAGTTCTTCAGCGGCTACGTGGGGCTGCAGAACCACAGTGACAACGACCTGATCGAGTTCCGCAACATCCGGGTGCGGGACCTGTAGCAGGAAGCGGTCGGCGCCGGGCTCGGGGCGGCAGCCCCGGGCCCGGCTCTGCGCGAGCCGGACACGGCGGAAGATTCCACGTGGAGAAGCAGCAATGCGGATCAATCGGCGCAGCCGGTCTTGACCGTGTGCAGGCAAGAGGTTACCCAAGCTACTTGAAACGTTTTTAAGCGCTGGACGACCCCGCGGTCGATCACGGGTCCAGGCCTCCGAATGGTGGCCTTCCCCGCGTTCCCGGCCGGCCGCACACGGCGAAGGAGGACTGAAGTGCCCGCACTCGGCTACCAGACGGACCGGCGGCCCCTACCCGAGGACGAATACCTGCACGGCGACGAGGTGCGCCTGCTGTCGCTGCTGGCGACCGGCCTGCCGGTCGAGTCCGTCGCCCGGCGGCTCAACGTCTGCCCCCGCACGGTGCGGCGGCGCTGCCGCGGCGTGTGCGACAAGATCGGCGTCAGCAGCGTCATCGAGGCCGTCGCCTGGGCGGCCCGGCGCAGACTGATCTGACGCGCGCGGGCACGACGCGGCCCCGGCCGGCGCGGGTGAACGCGCCGGCCGGGGCCGGGGGCGGGACGGGTCAGGACAGCAGGTCCGCGAGCGCGGTGTAGCTGTGCTGAGCCGCACCGAGCGAGCCGGGCGGGTCGGGCTGGGTGCCGGGGGCGTTGTCCTGCTCCCAGATGCCGTGGTGGTTGCCGAACGGTCCGATCGCGTGGATGAAGCGCTGGTAGCGCATGTCGCCGGCGCCGAATTCGGTCATGTCGTAACCGTCGGCCGCGTTCGGGTCGGACGTGCCGTCCTTCATGTGGAACAGCGTGTAGCGGTAGGGGTGCTTGCGGACGTACGCGGCCGGATCGAAGCCCGGGTAGCGGAACTGGCCGACGAAGGCCCAGTACACGTCCATCTCCAGGTAGACGTTGCGCGCGTCGGTGTTGTTCAGGAAGACGTCGTAGAGGCGCACCTCCGGCTGGTCGGAGGCGAAGGCCCACTCGGCCCAGTGGTTGTGCTGGTAGAGCTTGAGCCCGCGCGCCGTGGCGGCCTCGCCCCAGCCGTTGAACTCCTCGGCGGCCGCCTTGTAGCCGGCGACCGTGGGGGTGTCGGAAGGGGCGTTCGGGGTGCCGATGTTCGGCATCCCGAGGATCTCGGCGTTGTCCAGCTCCTGCTGCAGGTTGCTGCGGAAGGCGCCGATGCCGATGTGGCTGCCGATGGCGCGCAGCCCGTTGTCGTCGAGCAGTGTGCGGATCTCCGGCACGGTGATCTGCCGGCCGAGTATGGAGGTGTCCTGCGTGTAGCCGGCGAACTCGACCTCCTTGTACCCCATCCGCGACAGCTCCTCGAAGACGACGCGGAAGCCGAGTTGGCTCACCTTGTCGCGGACGCTGTAGAGCTGGATGCCGATGGCGTCCTTGGGGATGGTCAGGCAGGCGCCGCGCGAACGGGCGTCCGTTGCGGGCGTCTGGGCCGCTGCCGCGGGCACGGCGCCCGCGAAGGTGGCCGCGCCGATGGCCACGGTGCCTGCGGCTGCCGCGCGCAGGAAACCTCTGCGATCGAAGTCATGGGCGAACTGACCCATCTTCACTCCTCACTGGTGGAGCACTGGGCCGCGGTGGACCGCGGCGGGCCGTGATGGGGGAGGCGTCCTCGACGCCCTCACCCCGGTGTCGGGCCTCCGGCGGACGAACTGCGGACGAACTAATGCCTGAGGCCGTCGATAGTTCACCACGCACCACCGTGACTTTTCACCGTACGAGCAAAAGATATGGCCACTTGAGGCCATGAAACGCGGCTACCGGGCAGTACCTGGTTGACAGTCCATGGTCAGGGCGCAACGCTCGTGACACTTCATCAAGGGCCGGGCCCCTCTCGGAGCCCCCACTTCCCACCCCCTCACTCCGGAACGCGCGACCACACCACACCGCACGGTGCGCCGGCATGCGCCCGCCCGGGCGTCCGGTCCCGGCCCGCCATCTGCTCCCGCTGTTCCGCGCGACGCGACCGCTCGCGCGATGTCCATCACAGCGCCCCAAGAGAGGCAGGAAGTACGTGCGTACACCAGTGAGACGGCTGTTCACCGCCACGTTGAGCGCCATGCTCGGCGTGGGGGTCGCGGTGGCCGGATCGTCGTCAGCGCAGGCGCACTCCCAGGCACCCGGCCCGTCGGCCGCTGCCGCGCCGAGCGCCGCGACGTCCGACTTCCAGCAGGTCACCCTCGCCAAGGGCCCTGACCAGGTGGGCGAGCCCATGGGGCTCGCGGTGCTGCCCGACGGCAGCGCACTGCACAGCTCGCGCGACGGCACGATCTACCACACGACCCTCGACGGTCTCACCGACGTGGCGGCGAAGCTGTCGGTGTACACCCACGACGAGGACGGGCTGCAGACCATCGTGCTCGACCCGCACTTCGCCAAGAACCACTGGGTCTACGCCTACTACGCGCCCCGGCTCGACACCCCGATGTCCGACGCGCCGGAGAACGGCACCGCCGCCGACTTCGCGCCGTACAAGGGCTACAACCAGATATCCCGCTTCACCTACGGCGACGGCAAGCTCGACCTGTCGAGCGAGAAGAAGATCCTTCAGGTCGACACCGACCGCGGGCAGTGCTGCCACGTCGCGGGCGACATGCACTTCGACGGCCACGGCAACCTGCTGCTGAGCACCGGCGACGACTCCAACCCGTTCGAGTCCGACGGCTACGCCCCCATCGACCGGCGGCCGGGCCGCAACCCCGTCTTCGACAACGAGCGTTCCACGGCCAACACCAACGACCTGCGGGGCAAGCTGCTGCGGATCAAGGTGCACAACAACGGCACCTACACGATCCCGAAGGGCAACCTGTTCCCCAAGGGCACACCGAAGACCCGCCCCGAGATCTACGCGATGGGCTTCCGCAACCCCTTCCGCTTCCACGTCGACAAGAAGACGGACGTCGTCTACCTGGCCGACTACGGCCCGGACGCCGGCAGCGCGGATCCCAAGCGCGGTCCAGAGAACACCGTCGAGTACAACCGCATCAGCAAGCCCGGCTACTTCGGCTGGCCGTACTGCATAGGCGACAACACACCGTACGTGCGGTACGACTTCGCCACGGGCAAGTCGGGGGAGCCGTTCGACTGCGCGCACCCGGTGAACGACGCGCCGCTGAACACCGGCCTGAAGAACCTGCCGCCCGCCCAGCCGGCCTGGATCTGGAACCACTACGCCGGCAACCCCCTCTTCCCCGAACTCGGCGGCCAGGGCGCGCCGATGGGCGGCCCGGTCTACCACTACGACGCCGGCCTGAAGTCCGCGGCCAAGTTCCCCGAGAGCTTTGACGGGAAGTTCTTCGCCTACGAGTTCGGCGCCCACTGGATCAAGCCGATCGCGTCCGACGGCAGCGGGAAGATCCAGTCGATCGACACGCTGACCGACGGCAACGACTGGGCCCACCTGGTGGAGCCCATCGACACCGAGTTCGGGCCCGACGGCTCGCTGTACGTGCTCGACTACGGCAGCGCCTGGTTCGGCGGCTCGCTCGACGCCGGGCTCTACAAGATCGAGTACGCGCCGGGCAACAAGGCGCCGACCGCCGCCATCAAGACGGACGTCACCTCGGGCACGACACCGCTGACCGTCAAGTTCGACGGCACGGGATCGACCGACCCGGAGAACGACCAGCTCACCTACGCGTGGGACTTCGACAACGACGGCACGACCGACTCCACGAGCGCCACCCCGTCGTTCACCTACGCCGCCGACGGCCAGTACCACGCCAAGCTGACGGTGTCCGACCCGAGCGGCAGAACGGGTGTCGCCGCCGTCCTGGTCACGGTGGGCAACTCCGCGCCCATCTTGTCGTTCTCCCAGCCCCCCAACGGGCTGACGTTCAAGGACGGCGACCAGGTCGCCTGGAAGATCGACGCGACCGACCCGGACGGCACCCCGGTGGACTGCTCCAAGGTCCAGGTCAGCTACTCGCTCGGCCACGACATGCACTCCCACAACCTCTCCCAGGCCACGGGGTGCAGCGGCACGTTCACGATGACGACGGCGGGCCACACCGACGCCGACGACTTCTACGGCATCTTCTCCGCGAGCTACACCGACACGTCCCCGACCGCCGGGGTCCCCGCCCTGACCGGCACGACCCAGATCGTGCTGCAGCCCAAGGGCAGGCAGGCGGAGTTCTTCCGCTCGCAGTCCGGCGTCGAGACAGCCTCGGGCAACGGCGCGCAGGGCACGGCGGTCACGTCGATCAGCGACGGTGACTGGATCGAGTTCGACCCGTACGACCTCCAGGGAGTCAGCAAGATCGACTTCCGGGCGGCGTCGAGCGGCGCGGGCGGCACCATCGAGGTCCACACCGACGCGCCCGACGGCCCCCTGGCCGGCACGGCGACGGTCGGTGACACCGGGGGCGCCTACCAGAGCGTCAGCGCACCGGTGACCGACCCGGGCGGCACGCACAAGCTGTACTTCGTCTTCAAGGGAGGCAGCGGCGACCTGTTCGACCTGGACGCGTTCACGATGAGCTGACGCGCCCGCGACACCCCGCAGTCCCGCCCCGGCCGTCACCGACGGCCGGGGCGGGACTGCCGCATTCCGCGGGACTGCCGCATTCCGCCGGGCCGCCGCTCCCGCCTCAGACGCGGCAAGGGGTCGGCGCGGTCCTGAGCACGACACGATGCTCCGCTACCCGGTAGGCAGGAGCCGTGACGGCCGAGGGCGACAGCCGGGAGAGGAGGTATGGGCTGACCAAGGGAGACGTCTCAGCCTGACGTGTCGTTCCGGTGCCCCCGGCAGGACTCGAACCTGCGGCCAAGCGCTTAGAAGGCGCCTGCTCTATCCACTGAGCTACGGGGGCCGGGTGGTGCTGGCGCCGGTCCTGGGACCGGCCGGGACAAGGATAGGGGTCCGATCACCCTGGCCCGTTTGCTTCACCTCCATGGCATGTTGTGGAGGTTCGGTGAAGCGAACCGATACTCGCAGGCGAGTTCCGATCCCGCAGCGGTTTTTTCCCTCTGCGCGCCGGGTGTTGTGCACTCGTTATGCCTGCGCCCCACTCGTCCCATCTGTCCGGTCGGATCTTCCGAACGGTACCCAGTCGGATCTTATCGGCGCGCAGAAGTGGCTATACGCTTCAAAAAGCGCACCAAATTGGGCATTCTTCGCATGTGGTGACCTTGGATGTACGGCCTGAGCTGATCGACGCACTCTCCGCGCTGCGCGACCGTGTCGCTGCCGTGCGTCTTCCGCTGCCCCTGCCGGGCGCTCCCCGCGCGCGGCAGAGCCGGGGGGAGTTGCTGGCGCAACTGGACGACTACCTGCTGCCCCGCCTCAGGGACCCCGACGCGCCGCTGCTCGCCGTGGTCGGCGGGTCGACCGGCGGCGGCAAGTCCACGCTCGTCAATTCGCTGGTGGGGCGTCAGGTCACCGAGGCCGGCGTGCTGCGGCCCACCACGCGCACGCCCGTACTGGTCTGCCATCCGGAGGACCACCACTGGTTCGCGGGCACGCGCGTCCTGCCCGGGTTCACCCGCGTGTGGCTGCCCCAGGACCGCGAGCAGATCCCCGCGCCGTCCCGCGGGACCGACGGCCGCGGCGTGCTCGTCGTCGAGACCGAGGTGGCGCTGCCACGCGGGCTCGCCCTCCTGGACGCGCCGGACGTCGACTCGCTCGTCGTGGAGAACCGGCTGCTGGCGGCCGAGTTGATCTGCGCGGCGGACGTCTGGGTGATGGTCACCACCGCGTCCAGGTACGCCGACGCCATCCCCTGGCACATGCTGCGCGCCGCCAAGGAGTACGACGCGACCCTCGTGACGGTGCTCGACCGGGTGCCGCACCAGATGGTCGACGAGGTCTCCCGGCAGTACGGCGCCCTGCTCAAACGCGCCGGTCTCGGCGAGGTGCCGCGGTTCACCATCCCCGAGCTGCCGGAATCGACGGCGGGCGGCAGCGGGCTGCTGCCCACCACGGCCGTCGCCCCGCTGCTCGGCTGGCTCGCGCACCGCGCGTACGACCCGGCGGCCCGCCAGCAGACGGTCGTCCGCACGGCGAGCGGCGTCGTCCGCTCGCTCGGCGCGCGCATGTCGGAACTGGCCGCCGCCGTCGCCTGCCAGCACGCGGCGTCCGGGCGCCTGATGAACGCCGTGGACGAGGCGTACGCGGCCGAGAACGACCGCCTGCGCCGGCGGCTGCAGAAGGGCGCCGTGCTCGCCGGAGACGCCCGTACGCGCTGGCGCGGCTACCCGCGCCACAGTTCGGCGCGTGAGCTGCTCGACTCGCTGGAGGAGAGCCTCGGCGCGCTGCTCCAGTGCGCCGTGGCCGCCGCCGACGAGCGGGTGGCGCAGGTGTGGGAGGGGGAGCCCGCGGCGCGCGCCCTGACCGCACCCGGCAAGGACGCCGAGACGCCGGAGCGTGTCGGGATGCGCGTACGGCGCTGGCGCCGCGAGCTCGACGAGCTCGCGGAGGAGGAGGTGCGCGAACTCGACCGCAACGCCGCCCCCGAGTCGGAGACCGTCTCGGCGCTGCTCGCCGCCTCGCTCCTGGGCGGGCGGCGCACCCGCACGGCGGGCGAGCGGCTCGCGGAGCTGCTAGGCGCGCAGGGCGCGCTGCGGCTGCGCGACGCGGGGGCCGAGCTGCTGGCCGCGTACATCGACCGTGTGCTGCACGGGGAGCGCGACCGGCGGCTCGCGCCGCTCGAAGCGCTGGGCGTCGCGCCCGAGCCGCAGGCGGAGCTGATCGCCGCGCTGTCCGTACTGCAGAAGGAAACGAGGTGATCCCCGTGAGTGATGTGGTGGATGTGGCGGGTGCGGGCGCCGGAAGGCGTACGGGTACGGACGCGGCCGCCGGCCCGGAGACGTCGGCAGCCCCCGAGAAGGCCGCCGGCGGCGCCGGCGGGGCCTCCCTCACCGCGCCTGGAGGCCCCGGGCGCGCCGGGTCCCCGTCCGGCGGGGGCGGCCGGGCCCGCGCTGACCGC
>NZ_JAGIQL010000107.1 GCF_017813245.1 Streptomyces montanisoli | reverse complement strand
CCCGCGCCCGCGGGGCCACGGCACGCCCCGGCGCCAGGCGCCGGATGGCCCACGGCCCGCAGGGCACGGCAGCGCCGCCCCGCTCCTGCGGGGAGAAGCCTCGCGGCGCCCTGCGGGATGCCTCCGCGGCGGCCGGGAGCCGACGGCCCGATGGCCTCAGCGCCCGACGCGGACACCGCGGGGAAGGGAATCGCGGCGCCATCCCGGGGCATCCCGCACGCCCTGGCCCTAGGGGGGCGCATCGCCATCACACGCATGGCCCGGACGAGCGCCCCGATGCCGCGGGAGGAGGCTCGCGGCACCACGCGGGACGCCCGAGCAGCCGAGCGCCGGGGCCAGCGCTCCTCGCGCGCGTTACGCAGGCGCATACGTCCGGCGAGCACGGGTGGGGCGCCCGACCGTAGCGGCGGAAACCGTGCGTCGTGCCCCACGGCCGGGCGCCAAGGGCCCGTCACTTACCACGCGTGACCCGGACGCACCACCCCGGCGAGCACCGCCGGGCGCCCCGCCCCGACGGGGAAGCAGCTCGCGGCACCACGCGGGACGCCCTCGCGGTCGGGCGCCAGGGGCCGGGGCGCGTGACGCGGACGTACCCACCCCGGCGAGCACCGCCGGCCCGCCCCCACGGGCGAGCGGCTCGCGGCGCCGTCCGGGACGCACCCGCGGCCGGGAGCCAGGGAGCTCACGGCCACCGTGCGCGTCGGCGCGGGCGCGCCTGCCCCGGCGGACATGGCGGGGCGCCCTTGCCCATGGGGCGCGGGCGCCCCGCTCCGGGCTCAGCGGTTGGTCGCCTCGACCCAGTTCGCCAGGGCGCGCGCCGCCGCGCCCGAGTCCACCGACTCCGCGGCGCGCGCGAGGCCGGCCGTGAGCTGGACGGAGAGCGCGTCGTCCGTCTGGTCGAGCGCCACCAGCGCCGCGGCGGCGTTCAGCAGCACCGCGTCGCGCACGGGCCCGCGCTCGCCCGCGAGGAGCCGGCGCGCGACCTCCGCGTTGTAGGAGGCGTCCTGGCCGCGCAGGGCGGAGACGGGCACCAGGTCGAGCCCCACCGAGCGCGGGTCGAACGCCTCCTCGGCGACGAGCCCGCCCCGCACCCGCCACACCCGCGACGTGGCCGTCGTGGTCAGCTCGTCGAGACCGTCGTCGCCGCGGAACACCAGCGCCGAGTTGCCGCGCTCGGCGAGCACGCCCGCCACGATGGGCGCCATGCGCGCGTCGGCGACCCCGACCGCCTGCGACCGTACGCGGGCCGGGTTGGTCAGCGGGCCGAGGATGTTGAACGTCGTCTGCGCGCCGAGCTCGCCGCGCGCCTTGGCCGCGTGCCGCAGCGCCGGGTGGAACTTCACCGCGAAGCAGAAGGTGATGCCTGCCTCTTCCGCGACCTCGACCACCCGCTCCGGCGTCAGCTCCAGGTTGACGCCGAGCTTGCCGAGCACGTCGGACGCGCCGCTGGCCGACGACGACGCGCGGCTGCCGTGCTTGACGACCTTCGCGCCCGTCCCGGCCACCACGATGGCCGCCATGGTGGAGATGTTGACGGTCTTCGCCAGGTCGCCGCCCGTGCCGACGATGTCGACGGTCCTGCCCGGCACCTCGATGGTGCGGGCGTGCTCGTACATCGCCCGTACGAGGCCCGTCACCTCCTCGACGGTCTCGCCCTTCGCGCGCAACGCGACCGCGAACCCGGCGATCTGAACGTCCGTCGCCTCGCCCCGCATGATGCGGTCCATCGCCCACGCCGTGTCGTCGGGGGTCAGGCTCTCGCCGCGCAGCAGCGCGTTCAGGACGCCCGGCCAGCTACGGGCCGCCACGGTGTCGCCTCCGGTGGGGGTCACAGCGCTCATGGTCGCTCCTGTGGCTGGGTGTCCTTGCGCCGGCGGGCGGCCGGCTGCGCGCTCCGTAGCCTATCGGCGCCGGGACCCGGCACGACCGGACCCCGGCCGGTGCCCCCGAGGGGACACGGACCGGGGTCCGGTGTGTGGTGACAGCGTCCGGCGGAGCCGGGGATCAGTGGTGGCCGTGGCCGCTGGTGATCTCCTTGTACTCCTCGGCAGTCGGCTTGGGGATCTGGTTCCCCTCGCCGTAGTAGCCCTTGCTCAGGCGCGCCCGCAGCTTCTCGCCGCGGGGCAGCTTGCGCTCCACGCCGTTCTCGTCGACGGCCTCGCCGACCTCGAGCGGCTGGTACTGCTCGTGCGCCGTGAGCTTGAACCGCTCGGCCTGGTTGAGGGGCGTGTGCACCTCGACGAACTCGCCGTGCGGCAGCCGCTTGATGACGCCCGACTCGCGGCCGTGCAGCACCTTCTCCGCGTCACGCCGCTGCAGGCCCATGCAGACCCGCTTGGTGGCGATGAACACGAGCACCGGGACGACGAAGAACGCGATCCGCACGAACCAGGTGATGTTGTTGATCGACAGGTGGAAGTGCGTGGCCCAGATGTCGTTGCCGCCACCGACGAGCAGGATGAAGTACCAGGAGATCCACGCCGCGCCGAAGCCGGTGCGGGTCGGCGCGTTGCGCGGCCGGTCCGCGATGTGGTGCTCGCGCCTGTCCCCGGTGACCCAGGCCTCCAGGAACGGGTAGACCGCGATCGCGGCGAGCACCAGCGGGAAGATCACCAGGGGGATGAACACGCCGAGTACGAGCGTGTGGCCCGCGAAGTTGATCTCCCAGCCAGGCATCACACGGATCAGGCCCTCGGAGAAGCCCATGTACCAGTCGGGCTGCGCACCGGTGGAGACCTGGTCGGGCCGGTAGGGCCCGATCGCCCAGATCGGGTTGATCGTGGCGATCGCCGCGACGATCGCGATCAGGCCGAACACCAGGAAGAAGAAGCCGCCCGCCTTGGCCATGTAGATCGGCAGCAGCGGCATGCCGACGACGTTCTTCTCCGTGCGGCCGGGAGCCGCGAACTGCGTGTGCTTGTGGAAGAACACCAGGATGAGGTGGGCCGCCACGAGGCCCAGCATGATGCCGGGCAGCAGCAGGATGTGGATCGAGTAGAACCGGGCGACGAAGTCGCCGCCTGGGAACTCACCGCCGAACAGGAACATCGACAGGTACGTGCCGACGACCGGCACGGACAGGATCGCGCCCTCCATGAACCGGACACCGGTGCCGGACAGCAGGTCGTCGGGGAGCGAGTAGCCGGTGAAGCCGGTGAACATGCCCAGGACGAACAGCAGGAAGCCGAACAGCCAGTTGACCTCGCGCGGCTTGCGGAAAGCGCCCGTGAAGAACACGCGCATCATGTGCACGAACATCGCCGCGAGGAAGATCAGCGCGGCCCAGTGGTGGATCTGCCGGATCAGCAGACCGCCGCGGACGTCGAAGCTGATGTTCACCGTGGAGTTGAACGCCTCGGACATCCGGATGCCCTGGAGCGGCACGTAACTGCCGTGGTACACCACTTCGTTCATCGAAGGGTGGAAGAACAGCGTCAGGTACACACCCGTGAGGATGATGATGATGAAGCTGTAGAGCGAGACCTCACCCAGCATGAAGGACCAGTGGTCCGGGAAGATCTTGCGCATGTTCGTCTTGGCCAGGGCGTACAGGCCGAGCCGGCCGTCCGCCCAGTCCGCGAGACGCTCGCCCGCGGGTGCCTCGCGGTCCGGTGCAGTAGTGGTACTCATCCGCGCTCCCAGAAGGCAGGACCGACGGGCTGGTCGAAGTCGCCGAGCGCCTCCAGGTTGCCCTGGCCGTTCACGCCGATCCGCAGCTGCGGGAGGGGGTGGCCGGCCGGGCCGAAGATGACCTTGGCGCCGTCGGAGAGGTCGAAGGTGGACTGGTGACACGGGCACAGGACGTGGTGCGTCTGCTGCTCGTAGAGGCTGATCGGGCAGCCGACGTGGGTGCAGATCTTCGAGTAGGCGACGATGCCCTGGTGCGACCAGTCGAGCTCGCGCTTGTCCTTGATCTCGTCCGGCTGGATGCGGACGATCATCAGGGCGGCCTTGGCGATCTGCTCCTGGAAGTCCTCGTCCGTCTCCTTCAGCCCGTCGGGCATGGCGAAGGTGAGCGAGCCGACGGCTACGTCCTCGGGGCGCAGCGGCTGCTTCGTGTTCATGTTGATGAGCTGCTTGCCCTTGGCCCACATGGTGGCGCGGAGCTTCTTCTCGGGCAGCGGGCCCAGGTCGCGCAGGAGCATGACGCCGGAGAGCGGGACGAGCGCCATGGCGCCGAACAGCGTGTTCCTGATCAGCTTGCGGCGGCCGAAGCCGGACTCGGCGACGCCCTCCGAGAAGTCCTGCATGACCTTCGCGCGGACCTCGGGCGGCGACTCGATGGCGTGCCGGTCGTCGGGGACCTCACGGTCGGACATCAGCGTCCTGGCCCAGTGCACGGCGCCGGCGCCGATGCAGAACAGGGCGATGCCCAGCGTGATGCCGAGGGCGAAGTTCAGGATGCTGACGTGCCCGAACGGGAAGATGTAGACGATCTTGTCGATCGGGAACGCCACGTACGACGCGATGAACGCGATGGTGGCCAGCATCGAGATGACGAACAGCAGGGCGACCGTGCGCTCGGAGCGCTTGGCCGCGCGCTCGTCGATGTCCTGGATGCGCGGCAGGTGCGGGGGCAGCCCCGGGTCCGCGAACGGGTCCTCCTCCCCGCGGGCGAGGGGGCCGTGCGTCTGCTCGCTCGGCAGCTTCTCTTCTGGAGGAGTGTCTTGGCTCATGACTTCTTGGCCTTAGCGGTGTGGGCCGCGATCCAGACGGTGACGGCGATCAGCGCGCCCAGACCGAAGATCCAGGCGAAGAGGCCCTCGCTCACGGGGCCGAGGCCACCGAGCTTGAGACCGCCGGGCGTCGAGGACTTCGAGCTGTTGATCGTGTGGATGTAGGCGATGATCTGCTGCTTCTGCTTCGTCGGCATCGTCGTGTCCGGGAAGGACGGCATGTTCTGCGGGCCGGTCTGCATGGCCTCGTAGATGTGCTTCGCCGACGCGCCTTCGAGGTCGGGCGCGAACTTGCCGTTCGTGAGCGCGCCGCCCTCGCCGCTGAAGTTGTGGCACTGGGTGCAGTTCGTCCGGAACAGCTCGCCGCCCTTGGCGACGTCCGACCCCGCGGGGTTGTACTCCTGGGAGGTCGGGATGGCCGGACCGGCGCCGAGAGAGGCGACGTACGCGGCGAGCAGGTCGATCTGCTTCTGGTTGTACTGGACCCGCTTCTTCTCGATCTGCGGGCCCGGCTGCTGCGCCGGCATGCGCCCGGTGCCGACCTGGAAGTCGACAGCTGCGGCGCCGACGCCCACCAGGCTCGGCCCTTCGGAGCTGCCCTGACCACCGGTCCCGTGGCAGCTGGCACAACCGACGTCGTAGAGCTTCTTGCCCTCGTCGATGGCGAGGGACTGGGCGGAAGTGTCAGCTTGCGCCTTGTCCGCGGGCGCGAACGCGGCGTACAGCCCCCCTGTGGCCGCCAGCGCGAGGAGTAGGACGACGACCGCCGCCAACGGGTGGCGTCGTCGTGCGGAGAGCTTTTTCACGGATTACCCCGGTGTCAGGATCTTCTGCGTCGGTACTTCTGGAGTGTGTGCGAGCGCGTCGGGCGCGTGCCCCGCTACTTGATCAGGTAGATCGTGGCGAAGAGGCCGATCCAGACGACATCGACGAAGTGCCAGTAATAGGACACGACGATGGCGGCCGTAGCCTGCTCATGGGTGAATCTCTTGGCCACGTACGTACGGCCGAGCACGAACAGGAAGGCGATGAGCCCGCCCGTCACGTGCATGCCGTGGAACCCGGTGGTCAGGTAGAACACCGATCCGTACGGTCCTGACGAGAGCGAGATGCCGTCGTCCTTGACCAGATTGGTGTACTCGAAGATCTGGCCGCCGATGAAGATCGCACCCATGATGAACGTGATCACGAACCAGGAGCGGAGCTTCTTCACGTCACCGCGCTCGGCGGCGAAGACGCCGAGCTGGCAGGTGAGCGAGGAGAGCACCAGGATCGTGGTGTTGCCCGCAGCGAACGGGACATCCAGATGCGTGTTCATGGAGTGCCAGAACCCGCTGCCCATCACCGAACGCAGGGTGAAGTACATCGCGAAGAGGGCCGCGAAGAACATCAGCTCGGAACTCAGCCAGATGATGGTTCCGACGCTGGTGAGGTTCGGCCGATTGACCGTCGGGTGCGCGTGCCCGGTTTCTACTGTCGTTGCTGTCGCCACGACGGACATTATGTCGGTCGCTTATCCCGCCCTCACCCCGGGGGGTCCCGTTCGGTGTGTCCCTGCCCTGTGTCCAGCTCGAACGGCTCAGTCAACGGGTCGGTCGACGCACGTTCTTACCGGTGCTGACAGCGCGTGGGACGGAGTAGCATCCGCGCAACGGTCCATGGCGGACGACCGCCCTGGGCCGGCGCAGATGCCTCAAGCCATGGAGGAACAATGCGGCCGACCGCGACCGTGCTTGTCTACAGCGACGACGCCAACACCCGCGAACAGGTCAGGCTGGCCGCGGGGCGCAGGCCCGCCGCCGACGTCCCGCAGGTCGCCTTCCTGGAGTGCGCGACCCTGCCCGCCGTGCTCGACGCCCTGGACAGGGGCGGAGTGGACGTCTGCGTGCTGGACGGGGAGTCCGTGCCGGCCGGCGGCATGGGCGTGTGCCGGCAGATCAAGGACGAGGTCTTCGCCTGCCCGCCGGTGCTGCTGCTGATCGGCCGCCCGCAGGACGCGTGGCTCGCCACGTGGAGCCGCGCCGACGCGGCCGTCACTCTTCCGGTTGAACCTGTGGGGTTCGCGGACGCGCTGGCGTCGCTGCTGCGCCGCAGGCTGGCCGTCGGCGCCTGATCGCACCCGATGCCCGTACGGAGGCGGCCCGGGGCGCGGCAGCGCCGCCCCGGGGCCCCTGGAGGGGCGGGAGCGGCGCTGTGCGCCCTGGGCGCGGGTGTCAGCGGGTGTCAGACGGCGGGGCGCAGGCGCGAGGCCTGGACGACGTTCTGGTCGGAGTTCACGGCGCTCTTGCCGGCTCCGCTGGACGAGCCGGAGCCGTTGAGTGCGCTGCCCTTCTGCCACTTGGCCCAGCTGAGGTTCCAGTCGCCGAAGCCGTTGCCGAACGGCTCCATCATGTCGCCGTCGCTGTTGATGACCTTCACGATGTCGCCTGGGCGCACCTCGTCGAAGTACCACTCGGCGGCGGCGGTCGACATGCCGGTGCAGCCGTGGCTGGTGTTGGCGACGCCCTGCGCCCCCGCCGACCACGGCGCGGCGTGCACGTACTCACCGCTCCATGTCACGCGGGTGGCCCAGTGCACCGGGATGTCGTACGAGTCGGAACTGCCGGCGGCGATGCCCACGGTGGCGCTCCGCATCTGCACGAAGGACTGCTTCTCCAGGACGACCTTGATGCCGCCCCGCGTATCGAAGCCGGGCTTGCCCGTGGACACGGGGATGGTCTTGATCTCCTCGCCGTTGCGGTACACCGTGAAGGTGTGGTCGGCCACGTCGGTGACGGCGATGAAGCGGTCGCCCGTGGTGACGGTGAGCGGCTTGGAGGCGCCGCCGTAGAGCTTGCCGTCGACCTTCACGCCGCCCAGGTTGCTCGTCGCCTTGATGGTGGCGTGGGTGGGCCAGTACTCCTTCGGCCTGTAGTGCAGGTGCGTGGAGTCGACCCAGTACCAGGAGCCGTGGGTGGCGGGTACGGAGGTGACCTTCAGGGACCGCTCCACTATGGCCCGCGCCGACTGGGACTTCACGGGCGCGCTGAGCTTCGCGGTGATGGGCTCGCCGACGCCGTACTCCCCCGCCTGCGGGCCGAAGGTGACCTTCAGCTGCTTCTTGGAGGGGGGCGGCGCCGTGTCGAAGGACAGCTTGCGGGTGCCGGGCTTCCCGTCACCGTCCTCCGTGGCCACCTTCACGGTGTACTGGGTGCCCGCGGTGAGGGGGGCCGTGGAGCGCCAGCGCAGGCCGTCCGCGGCCAGTTCGCCGGCGAGGTGGTGGCCGGAGGCGTCGACGGCGGTGACGTCGGTGATGCGCCCGTCGCCGTCCTTGGCGGTGATCTCCAGCGGCTTGTTCAGCGGCCAGGGCTTCTTGTCCTTGGCGGCGGCGAACGAGATCTGGTCGGCCGCGTCATAGGGGTGCGTGGAGAGCTTCCCGCTGTCGGTGCCTCCGCACGCTGTCGCCCCCGCCCCGAGGGACGCGAGCAGCAGGGTGCAGCCGGCAACGGTGCGGTAGCGAGGCGTGTGGTTCATGGCCTCACGCTATGAAGGTTCGTCACAACTGGCGCGACGGGTGTGGCAAACGAGGGACCCGGACCTCCTTCTCGGAGTGTCCGGGTCCCTCGGGGTACCGCGTGTGCTATTGGTTCCGGCTCTCACCCTGGTAGTACTCGAACACCCAGCCCCAGAGGGCGAACATGATCAGCGGTGTCGAGAAGTACAGCAGCCACCAGCCGATCGCCACGGAGAGGAAGGCGAGCGCGCCGCCGACGCCGAGCGAGACGGGGGCCCAGCTGTGCGGGGAGAAGAACCCCACCTCGCCGGCCTCGTCCGCGACATCGGCCTCCTTGTCGTCCTGTGCGAGCTGGTCCATGCGGCGCGCGGTGAACGACAGGTAGAAGCCGATCATCAGCGCCAGGCCGAAGGCCAGGAACAGCGCCACCGTGCCGGCCGTCTCGTGCGACCAGTAGCCGTAGACGATCGCGACGATCAGGACGAACAGCGCCAGCCAGAGAAAGAGCCGCCCTTGGACCTTCACTTGCCGGCCTCCTTGTCACTGCCGCTGCCCGCCAGGGCCTTGTCTCCCTCGACGTGCGCGAGCTGGTCGAGCGCGGCGATCTCCGGGTGGTGCAGGTCGAACGCCGGGGACTCGGAGCGGATGCGCGGCAGCGTGAGGAAGTTGTGCCGCGGCGGCGGGCACGACGTCGCCCATTCGAGCGAACGCCCGTAGCCCCACGGGTCGTCGACCTCGACCTTCTTGCCGTACTTGGCGGTCTTCCAGACGTTGTAGAGGAACGGCAGGATCGACAGGCCGAGCAGGAAGGAGCTGATGGTCGAGATCGTGTTCAGCGTGGTGAAGCCGTCGCTCGCCAGGTAGTCGGCGTAGCGGCGCGGCATGCCCTCGGCTCCCAGCCAGTGCTGTACGAGGAACGTGCCGTGGAAGCCGATGAACAGCGTCCAGAAGCTGATCTTGCCGAGCCGCTCGTCCAGCATCTTGCCGGTGAACTTGGGCCACCAGAAATGGAATCCCGCGAACATCGCGAATACCACGGTGCCGAAGACGACGTAGTGGAAGTGCGCCACCACGAAGTACGAGTCGGAGACGTGGAAGTCGAGCGGCGGAGAAGCCAGGATGACGCCGGTGAGGCCACCGAAGGCGAACGTGATGAGGAAGCCGATCGACCACAGCATCGGTGTCTCGAAGGACAACGATCCCTTCCACATGGTGCCGATCCAGTTGAAGAACTTCACACCGGTCGGCACCGCGATCAGGAAGGTCATGAAGGAGAAGAACGGCAACAGCACGCCGCCCGTCACGTACATGTGGTGCGCCCACACCGCCACCGAGAGGCCGGCGATGGAGATCGTCGCCGCGACCAGGCCGATGTAGCCGAACATGGGCTTGCGGCTGAAGACCGGGATGACCTCGGAGATGATCCCGAAGAACGGGATCGCGATGATGTACACCTCTGGATGGCCGAAGAACCAGAAGAGATGTTGCCACAGCAGCGCCCCGCCGTTGGCGGAGTCGAACACATGCGCCCCGAACTTGCGGTCGGCCTCCAGCGCGAACAGCGAGGCGGCCAGCACGGGGAAGGCGAGCAGGACCAGCACGGCGGTCAGCAGCACGTTCCACGTGAAGATGGGCATACGGAACATCGTCATGCCCGGAGCGCGCATGCAGATGATCGTGGTGATGAAGTTGACGGCGCCGAGGATCGTGCCGAATCCGGAGAAGGCCAGGCCGAGGATCCACAGGTCACCGCCGACGCCCGGCGAGTTCACCACGCTGGACAGCGGCGAGTAGGCGAACCAGCCGAAGTCGGCCGCGCCCTGCGGCGTGAGGAAGCCGCCGACCGCGATCAGCGAGCCGAACAGGTAGAGCCAGTACGCGAAGGCGTTGAGCCGCGGGAAGGCGACGTCGGGCGCGCCGATCTGGAGCGGCATGATCCAGTTCGTGAAGCCGGCGAACAGCGGCGTCGCGAACATCAGCAGCATGATCGTGCCGTGCATCGTGAACGCCTGGTTGAACTGCTCGTTCGACAGGATCTGGAGGCCAGGCCTCGCCAGTTCCGCGCGCATGAACAGGGCGAGAATGCCACCGAGGCAGAAGAAGGCGAACGACGTGATCAGGTAGAGCGAGCCGATCGTCTTGTGGTCGGTGGTGGTCACCCACTTCACGACCACGTTGCCTGGCTGCCGGTTGCGGACCGGGATCTCGTTGGCATACGAGTCCTCGTCCGCGGCGGCACCCTGGGGTTCGTTGAGGATGCTCACAGTTTCTTGTCCTCCGCCTCCGAGGTTGCGGCATGTCCCGTCTGGGCGATGCCCGCGGGGACGTAGCCAGTCTGGCCCTTCTTGGCCAGGTCCTTCAGGTGCTGCTCATAGGCCTTGGGCGAGACGATCTTCACGTTGAAGAGCATGCGCGAGTGGTCGACACCGCAGAGCTCGGCGCACTTGCCCCGGAACGTCCCGTACTGGGTGGGGGTCACCTCGAAGGAGTTGGTGTGCCCGGGGATGACGTCCATCTTCATCATGAACGGCAGCACCCAGAAGTCGTGGATCACGTCACGCGACGTGAGGACGAAGCGCACCTTCTCGCCCTTGGGCAGCCAGAGCGTGGGCCCGGGGTTGTGGGTCTCAGGGTTGGTCTCACCCGGCGTGCCGGCGTCGTAGACGCCCTCGGCGCCCTTGGGGAACGCGTTGGTGTACTTGGGCGGGATCGCCTTGAGCTCGCTCGGGATCTTCGACCCGGTCGCGTCGTTCCCGTCGACGTTCTCGACGTAGTTGAACGCCCAGCTCCACTGGTAGCCGACCACGTTGATGGTGTGGGCGGGCTTGGGGGAGAGCTCGATGAGTTTCGACTCATCGCGAGCGGTGAAGTAGAAGAACACCGAGACGATGATCAGCGGGACCACGGTGTACAACATCTCGATGGGGAGGTTGTACCGGGTCTGCGGGGGAACCTCGATCTTCGTGCGGCTGCGCCGGTGGAAGATGACGCTCCAGATGATCAGGCCCCAGACGAGGCAGCCCACCACCAGAGCCGCGGCCCAGGAGCTCTGCCACAGGGAGAGGACCCGAGGACCCTGTTCAGTGACCGGAGTCGGTAGACCAAGGCGTGGAAAATCCTTGTACGAGCAACCGGTAGCGGTCACCATGATCAGGCCCGCGATCAGCACCGCCTGCGGCAGCTTCCGCCGCATCGGGCGCCGCGACGAGCGGTCGGAGCCGTTGGGACTCACGTAGCGCCTTCCCGAGAGTCTCGCCCGCGCGGCCGGCTGCGGCCGTCTCGGTCGGTCGCCGGCCCTGTCACGGGCAGGGGTTTGATGTTTATGCGGACCAAACCCTACTGGACGCCCTCCGGCGTCTCGCGGGGAGGGTGCCCAACGCGCCGTCCGGGTTCCCGAAGGGATTCAAAAGGGATTCAACCCCAGGCCGGGCGGCACTTCTGACACTCACTCCGGCGGGGGTGCAAGGGCCGGGTTAGCCTCGCGGCGTGTCCTACTTCGACTCCGCTTCCGCCGCCCCGCTGCACCCCGTCGCCCGCCAGGCGCTGCTGGCGTCGCTGGACGAGGGGTGGGCCGACCCGGCCAGGCTGCACCGGGAGGGGCGGCGCGCCGCGCTGCTGCTCGACAGCGCACGGGAGGCCGCGGCCGAGGCCGTCGGGTGCCGCGCGGACGAGCTGGTTTTCACTCCTTCGGGGACGCACGCGGTCCACGCGGGGACGGCCGGCGCCCTGCGCGGCCGTCGGCGTGTCGGCGACGGCGTGGTGGTGTCGGCGGTCGAGCACTCCTCGGTGCTGCACGCGGCGCGGCTCGGCGGCGCGGTGACGGAGGTTCCGGTGGACCGCCACGGTGCCGTGCCGGTGTCCGCGTTCGGCGACGCGCTGCGCGACGGCACGGCGCTCGCCTGCCTCCAGTCGGCCAACCACGAGGTGGGCACGGAGCAGCCGGTGGCCGAGGTGGCCGGCGTGTGCCGCGAGCGCGGGGTACCGCTGCTGGTGGACGCGGCGCAGTCGCTCCCCTGGGGCGCGGTGGCGGGCCCGTGGTCGCTGCTGGCGGCGAGCGCGCACAAGTGGGGCGGTCCGCCCGGGGTGGGGCTGCTCGTGGTGCGCAAGGGGGTGCGGTTCGCGCCCGCCGGGCCGTCGGACGAGCGGGAGTCGGGACGGTCGCCCGGCTTCGTCAACCTGCCCGCGGTGGTGGCCGCGGTGGCGTCGCTGCGCGCGGTGCGGGCGGAGGCCGCGGAGGAGGCCGCGCAGCTGCGGGGGCTGGTGGACACGATCAGGGCGCGCGTGCCCGAACTGGTGCCCGATGTCGAGGTGGTGGGCGATCCGGTGCGCAGGCTGCCCCATCTCGTCACGTTCTCGTGTCTCCATGTCGACGGGGAGGCACTGCTGCACGAGCTCGACCGCGCGGACTTCTCGGTGTCGTCGGGCTCGTCGTGCACGAGCGACACGCTGGCTCCGAGCCATGTGCTGCGCGCGATGGGCGTGCTGTCGGAGGGCAACGTGCGCGTGTCGCTGCCGCGCGGGACGACCGGCGAGGAGGTGGAGCGCTTCCTCGGCGTGCTGCCCGGCGCGGTCGAGGCCGTACGCCGGCAGCTCGGCGCACCGGCCGGGGCGGCTGCGCCTGCGGCGGCCGGGACGGCTACGGCAGCTGCGCCGGAGAGCGCGAAGGGGGCCGTGGCCGGGAGCGGCGGCGGCGAAGAGCCGCTGGTGGTGGACGCGCTGGGCAGGCGCTGCCCGATCCCCGTGATCGAGCTGGCCAGGATGTTCGGCACCGTCCCGGTCGGCGGAGTCGTGACGGTGCTGTCCGACGACGAGGCGGCACGCCTGGACATCCCCGCCTGGTGCGGGATGCGCGGCCAGGAGTACGTGGGCGAGCGGCCGGCGGACCGCGGTGTCGCGTACGTGGTCCGCCGGCTGTCGTGACGTGCCGTGCGGTCAGGCGGGCAGGTGCGCCTGGACCTCGGTGGCCGCGTCGTGCCCGTACGCCTTGGTGAAGCGCTCCATGAAGTGGTGGCGCGCCAGCGTGTACTCCTGGGTGCCGACGGTCTCGATGACGAGGGTCGCCAGCATGCAGCCGACCTGGGCGGCGCGCTCGTGCGAGACGCCCCAGGACAGCCCGGCGAGGAAGCCGGCGCGGAAGGCGTCGCCGACGCCGGTCGGGTCGGCCTTGGCCTCTTCCTGGGCGCAGCCGACCTCGATGGCGGGCTCGCCGACCCGCTCGACGCGGGCGCCGTTCTTGCCGAGTGTGGTGACGCGGTGGCCGACGCGGCCGAGGATCTCCTCGTCGCTCCAGCCGGTCTTCGCCTCGATGAGGCCCTTCTCGTACTCGTTGGAGAAGAGGTAGGTGGCGCCTTCGAGTAGGGCGCGGATGTCATCACCGTCCATGCGGGCGATCTGCTGGGAGAAGTCCGCGGCGAACGGGATGCCGCGCGAGCGGCACTCCTCGGTGTGGCGCAGCATCGCCTCGGGGTCGTCTGCGCCGATCAGCAGCAGGTCGAGGCCGCCGACGCGGTCGGCGACGTGCTGGATCTCGATGAGCCGCGCCTCGCTCATGGCCCCGGTGTAGAAGGAGCCGATCTGGTTGTGGTCGGTGTCCGTGGTGCACACGAAGCGTGCGGTGTGCAGGTGGTCGGAGATGCGCACGGAACCGGTGTCGACGCCGTGCCGCTCCAGCCAGGCGCGGTACTCGTCGAAGTCCTCACCCGCCGCGCCGACGAGGATCGGCCTGAGGCCGAGCTGCCCCATGCCGAAGCAGATGTTCGGAGCCACACCGCCCCTGCGCACGTCGAGGTTGTCGACGAGGAAGGACAGGGAGACCGTGTGGAGCTGGTCGGCGACCAGCTGGTCCGAGAAGCGGCCCGGGAAGGTCATCAGATGGTCGGTGGCGATGGAGCCGGAAACTGCGATTCGCACGGCGTGAACGCTCCTGGGGGTACGAACGGTTGGCACTTCACGCTACCCGGTCGCTCGGGTGCGGACAGGGCGGCGGTCCATTGCCGGGAAACTACCCGAAGGTAGCGCTTTGCCCCTTGTGGGCGCGTGCGTACGGTGGCGGTATGGCGATCCACGATGTGCGGCGCAAGAGGGCCGGCGACGACCTCGGCATCGAGCCGGGGGCCGGGATGGCGGAGCTGCGGGGCGACTGCGCGCGCATGGCGCCGCGCTGGGAGGCGCGCCCCACGGCCGCCGCGGCGGCCGTTGCCGCCCGGCCGCTCCGCGGGGTGAGCGTGGACCCGGGGTCGGTTCGGCTGGTCGCCGCGATGCCCGAGTACGGGGGCTGACCCACCCGTACGGCCCCCGGGCACGTCCGTCGGCACGGTCCGCCGGCCGGCCCCTGGGCCGGGCCTTTCGCGCGCCGGAACCGGGTGCGCCGCTGCCACGTCCCATCGTTGACCGTGGACACACGAACGGCCGCGGCCATACGGACGGACGACGGGCGAGGGAGCGCAGCGGTGGACAGCACGCAGCAGCCTGAAGGGCCTCGCGGCGGGAGCGAGCACGGCGAGCCGGGGGCCGGCGCGGCCCCCCGCCGTCGGCGGCGTTCGCCTCTCGCGGTGGCGTCGGTGGTCGCGGCGGTCCTCGTCGTGGCGGGCGGCGGGACGTACCTGGCGGTGGCCGCGGATGGAGGCGGGGGCGGCAGCCCGCAGGCGCTTCCGACGCTGCGCGTCGGTGATCCGCCCGAGCGGATCAAGGTGAACGGGCCGGTGAACGTGGTGTCCGAGCCCCCGCGTGGCATCGCGCCGGGCGAGCCCGATCCTCGGGGCACGCTCTACCGGGTGAGCGGCCCGCTGCCCGCGGGCCCTGACAAGGCGCCCGTGTACGACCGCGGCGCGGACGTGACGAAGGCGCGCGTGGCGGCGCTCGCGAAGGCGCTCGGGGTGTCGGGGGCGCCGCGTTCGTCCGGGGACGCGTGGCTGGCAGGCACGGCGGCGGACGGCGGCGGGCCGCTGCTGCGGGTGCAGAAGAAGGCGCCGGGCGCCTGGACGTTCTCCCGCTACTCCCCCACGGGTGGCGACAACTGCGGCAAGGGCAAGCCGTGCACCGGCAGCACGTCCCTGGTGCACGGGGGCGGCGCCGTCGATCGCGTCGGCGGTGGCGGCGTCGGCGGCGGCGGCGGTGCGGTGAGCGAGGACGCGGCGAAGCAGGCCGCGGCGCCCGTGCTGAAGGCACTGGGCCAGGGCGGCGCGCGGGTCGACGCGAGCCGGCTGCTCGGCGCCGTGCGGGTGGTCGACGCGGATCCGCTGGTGGACGGGCTGCCGACGTACGGCTGGACGACCGGGTTGCAGGTCGGCCCCGACGGACGCGTCGAGAGCGGCGGCGGCGAGCTCGCCCTGCCGGAGGCCGGGACGTCCTACCCGGCGATCAGCGCGACGGCGGCGCTGAAGGCGCTGAACCTGGCCGCGTCGGGCGCCGGGCCGGGCGCAGGGTGCGCGACGTCCGCTCCGGTGATCCACGGGCCGGTCACCGGCGCCGAGGCCGGGCCGGCCGCGCCCGCGTGCACGGCGAGCACGCCTGAGGTGCCGAAGGCGCCGCAGCAGCGGACCGTGCCGGTGGACAAGGTGGAGTTCGGCCTCGCGGCGCGCGCCGTGAACGGGCGGCTCGCGCTGGTGCCGTCGTGGCTGTTCACGGTGGAGCCGGGCGGCGGCTCGCCCGCGTACCGGGTGACGCAGACGGCCGTGGCGCCCGCCTACCTGCGGTCGGCGCCCCCGCACGGCATGAAGCCGGGCGGTGGCACCGGGGCGTCAGGGGCGTCCTCGCTCTCGTACACCACGCACGGCCGCGACCTCACGCTGCGGTTCTACGGCGGGGTGTGCGGCGAGTACACGCTGAGCGCGGACGAGTCGGGGGCGGCGGTGAAGGTCAGGCTGCAAAAGCCCACCCCGAAGCCCGGCCAGGAGTGCATGGCGCTGGCGAAGCGCCTGACGAAGACGGTGACGCTGAAGCAGCCGCTGGGCGACCGGAAGGTGATCAGCGCGACGACCGGCACGGAGGTGCCGCGCGCGGGGACCTGAGGCCCCCACCGCCGCGGCCGGGCGCGGCCGCGGGCGCCTTCGGCGTGCGGGCATCAAGGCACCGCACGCGCCGGGCGCGCAGGCAGCCCGCCCACCGGGCGAACGGCCTCTTGCCGGGCAAGGCGCGCGCATGCGGGCCGCTCGGGCGCAGGCAGCCGCACAGGCCGGCGACGGAGGCCGGCAGACCCGTGCGCGATGCACCGCCGCGCGCGGGGGGCGGCCTACCGCCGCGTCGGACGCGCAGGCATCCCGCCCGGCCACCGGACGAATGGCCCTTGCCGGGCAAGGCGCGGGCATGCGGGCCGCTCGCGGTAAGCCGTCAGGCCGCTCGGGCCCAGGCCGCCCGCACAGGCCGGCGACGGAGGCCGGCGGACCCGTGCGCGATGCGCCGCCAAGCGGGCAGGGCGGCCAACCGCCGCGTCGCGAGCGCAGGCAGCCTGCCCACCGGACGGGTGGGCCCAGGCCGCTCAGGCGAGGGCGCGGCGGACGGTACGCGATGGCCGGCGCGTGAGCGGGGCCGCCTACCGCCGGGGCGGCGAGGGTGCGCCCGTAGGCGGCCGACCAGGCCCGGACCCGATCCGGCCGATGACCACGATGACCAGCCGGGTCGCACCGGCGTTCGGTAGACGGACCCGGAGCACCACGCGCACGGGCCGCTCTCGGCCAAGCCGCTCATGCCCGAGCGGTCACCGAACAGCGCCGTCCCCGGCGATGCGGCGCTCCACCGGGCGGCCGATGCGACCGACGGCCCCCGGGGGCGCGGTCAGGGTCGGCGCGGGCGCCGGGGGGCGGGTGCACAGCGCGCGTGCACAGCAAGCAGGGCGGCAGGCCCCCGAGGGGCCTGCCGCCCTGTGCTGTCCGGTGCGCGGGTGCGCTCAGTGGAAGCTGTCGCCGCAGGCGCAGGAGCCCGACGCGTTCGGGTTGTCGATGGTGAAGCCCTGCTTCTCGATCGTGTCGACGAAGTCGATCGAGGCACCGCCCAGGTACGGGGCGCTCATGCGGTCGGTGACGACCTTGACGCCACCGAACTCCTTGACGACGTCACCGTCGAGCGAGCGCTCGTCGAAGAAGAGCTGGTAGCGCAGGCCGGAGCAGCCGCCGGGCTGAACGGCGACGCGCAGCGCCAGGTCGTCGCGGCCTTCCTGGTCGAGCAAGGTCTTGACCTTGTCCGCGGCGGCGTCGGACAGGAGGATGCCGTCGCTCACGGTGGTGGTCTCGTCCGATACGGACATCTGCTTCTCTCCCGGGTTGTACGGACTGCTTGCCGACACTTGCAACCGGCACGGCCGCGGGTTCATTCCACGGTCCGGTTTCTCATTCCCCTCTCTCATGCTCGCACACGCCCGGCGCTCCGACACGGGCCGTGGCGGTGGCGACCGGCGGGCCGGGTTTCACGTCACATCGACACGATCGGCATCGTCAAAGTGACGCGAAGCGGATATGATAGATAGCGTCAAACCGACGAAAAGGCGCGGCGCAGTACGGGCGGCGCAGTACACAGGTCCGCAGAGCAGAAAGGGTGCGTGACGTGACCACGGCCCAACCCCTTACGGAACTCGACGTGCAGCCCACGCCGCTGGCGCTGCTGCTGCTCGGCCGGGAGGCCGATCCGAGGAGCGAGCGCGGCGTGGAGTGCCCCGGCGACCTGCCCGCTCCCTCCGACCCCGGCCTGGTGGCGCGCGCACGCGCCGCGAAGGAGCGGCTCGGCGACCGGGTCTTCGTCCTCGGCCACCACTACCAGCGCGACGAGGTCATCCAGTTCGCCGATGTGACCGGTGACTCCTTCAAGCTCGCGCGCGACGCGGCCGCACGGCCGGGCGCCGAGTACATCGTCTTCTGCGGCGTGCACTTCATGGCCGAGTCGGCGGACATCCTCACCTCGGACGCGCAGAAGGTCGTCCTGCCCGACCTCGCGGCCGGCTGCTCCATGGCCGACATGGCCAGCGCCGAGCAGGTCGAGGAGTGCTGGGACGTCCTGACGGACGCGGGTGTGGCCGACGGCGTCGTGCCCGTCTCGTACATGAACTCCTCCGCCGACATCAAGGCGTTCACCGGCAGGCACGGCGGCACCATCTGCACGTCGTCCAACGCGGAGCGCGCGCTCGACTGGGCGTTCGGCCAGGGCGACAAGGTGCTCTTCCTTCCCGACCAGCACCTCGGGCGCAACACCGCGATACGCGACCTCGGCATGTCGCCCGAGGACTGCGTGGTCTACGACCCGCACCGGCCGAACGGCGGGCTGACCACGCAGCAGTTGCGGGACGCGCGGATGATCCTCTGGCGCGGCCACTGCTCGGTGCACGGCCGCTTCTCGCTGGAGTCGGTGAACGAGGTGCGCGCACGCATACCCGGCGTCCGGGTCCTCGTGCACCCGGAGTGCAAGCACGAGGTGGTCGCGGCGGCCGACGAGGTCGGCTCGACGGAGTACATCATCAAGGCTCTCGAGGCGGCGCCCGCCGGGTCGAAGTGGGCGGTAGGCACGGAGCTGAACCTCGTGCGCCGCCTGGCGGACCGGTTCGCCCCCGAGGGCAAGGAGATCGTCTTCCTCGACCGCACCGTCTGCTTCTGCTCGACGATGAACCGCATCGACCTGCCGCACCTGGTGTGGACGCTGGAGTCGCTCGCGGACGGCAACGAGCTCAACCAGATCCGCGTGGACGCGGACACCGCGCACCACGCGCAGGTGGCGCTGGAGCGGATGCTGGCGCTTCCGTAGCCGCGTCAGCCGAAAGGCAGCGGGAAGGGGTGTGCCCCCGGTGGACGGATCCAACGGATCCACCGGGGGCACACCCTTCGCGCGTACGGCTCAGACGCCGGCGTTCTGCCGGGCGCGGTCGCCCGGCGCCTCGGCCTGCGGCGGGACGTCGCCGCCCCGCTTGGCCGCCTTCTTCTTCGCCCTGCGCTCCTTGCGCAACTCGACCATCGCGTACAGCGTCGGCACGAGCAGCAGCGTCAGCAGCGTCGAGGAGATCAGGCCGCCGATCACGACCACCGCGAGCGGCTGGGCGATGAAGCCGCCCTCTCCCGTGACGCCGAGCGCCATCGGCAGCAGCGCGAAGATCGTGGCGAGCGCCGTCATCAGGATGGGACGCAGGCGGTGCCTGCCGCCCTCCACGACCGCCTCGACGACGCCGAGGCCCCGCGATCTGTACTGGTTGATCAGGTCGATCAGCACGATCGCGTTGGTGACCACGATGCCGATCAGCATCAGCATGCCGATCATGGCGGGCACGCCGAGCGGGGTGCCGGTGATCAGCAGCAGGCCGAGGGCGCCGGTCGCCGCGAACGGGATCGACACCAGCAGGATCAGCGGCTGCACCAGCGACCTGAACGTGCCGACGAGCAGCATGAACACGATCGCGACCGCGGCCAGCATGGCAAGGCCGAGCTTCTTGAACGCGTCGTTCTGGTCGGAGGTCACACCGCCGATGGACGCGGTGGCGCCCGACGGCAGCTTCAGCGCCTTGATCTTGGACTGGAGCTTGGTGCTGACGGAGCCGGTGTTGTCGCCGACCGGCCTGGCGGTGACGGTCGCGGCGCGGTTGCCGTCGATCCTCGTCATGGAGACGGGTCCGGGCACCAGCTTGACGTCGGCGATCTGCCCGAGCTTCACCTGGCCGAGCGGCAGGTCCTTGAGCTGGGAGACCGTCGTCGCGGGGTGCTCCGACGTCACCACCACGTCACGCTCGGTGTCGTCCAGGATCGCCGTGCCCGACTTGGTGCCGCTGACGGCCTGCGCCACGGCAGCGCCGAGCGTCGCGTTGGTGAACCCGGCGTCCGCCGCCTTGTCGTTGGCGGTGACGGAGATCCGCGGGACGGACTGCGACAGGTCGCTGCGCACGTCGGTGACGCCGTGCAGCGTACCGACGGCGTGGGTTACCAGGTCGGACGCCTTCCTCAGCGTCGCCGAGTCGCCGGCCTTGACGGTGACGCTCAGGTCCTGGCTGCCGAAGCCGCCGCCGGCCGAGACCGTCGTCTCGCCGATGCCCTTGAGGTCGCGCAGCTTGGCCTCGATCGCGTTCTGCGTCTTCTCGTACTGGGACGCGTCCTTGACGGTGACCTGGTAGCTGGCCTGGTTGGTGCCCGCGCCGCCGCCGAGCGCCGCCTGGAACCCGGAGGTGCCGACGGTGACCTGGTAGTCCTTCACCCGGTCCATGCCGGCGAGCACGTGCTCGACCTTCTTCGCGGCGTCGTTCGTCGCGCCGAGGCTGGTGCCCGGGTCCATCTTCTGGCTGATGGACAGGACGTCCTGGTCGCTGTTGTCGAAGAAGTTCGTCTTCAGGAAGCTCGACATGCCGAGTGTGCCGACGAGGATCACCACGGCGATCAGGACGCTGGTGACGCGCTTACGTGTCGCCCAGCGCAGCACCGGCACGTACGTGCGCTGGAGCCTGCTGTGGGACTCCTTCTCCTCGGCGCGGCGGCGCGCCTCGTCCTCGCCGAGGTCCTTGGCGCCCTTGGGGGCCCGCAGGAACCAGTACGAGAAGACCGGCACCGCCGTCAGCGACACCAGCAGCGACGCGAGCAGCGCGGCCGTGACCGTCAGCGAGAACGAGCCGAACAGCTCGCCGACGATGCCGCCCACCAGGCCGATCGGCAGGAACACCGCGACGGTGGTCAGCGTGGAGGCGGTGACCGCGCCCGCGACCTCCCTGACGGCGCTGACGATCGCCTTGTGGCGTTCCTCGCCGTAGCCGAGGTGTCTCTTGATGTTCTCCAGCACGACGATCGAGTCGTCGACGACGCGGCCGATGGCGATGGTCAGGCCGCCGAGGCTGAGGACGTTCAGCGTCTCGCCGTTGACCCACAGCACGATCAGCGCGATGACGACGGACAGCGGGATGGAGATCGCGGTGACCAGCGTGGACCTGATCGACGCCAGGAAGAGCAGGATCACGAGGACCGCGAACAGCAGGCCGAGCGCGCCCTCGGTGGTCAGGCCGGAGATCGACTTGGAGACGGCGGGGCCCTGGTCGCTCGCGACCACGATCTTGGTGCCGGAGCCCAGCACCTTGCGCAGGTCGGGCAGCTTGTCCTTGACGGCGTTGGAGATGGAGACGGCGCTGCCGTCCTGCGAGTCCATCGTGATGTTGACGGCGAGGCTCGGCTTGCCGTCGGTGCGGGTCAGGGACGTCTGCGCGGAGGGCTGCTGCGCGACGGTGGCGATGTCGCCGAGGCGCACGGGCTTGCCGGGCGCGGTGCCGGGCGCCGCCTGCGGGGCGACTTCGAGGTTCTTGATCTGCCGCAGGGAGGTGTAGCCCGTGCCGACCTGCACGGTGCGGTTCTTGCCGTCCTGCGCGAACGAGCCCGCGGGCACGGGGACCCCGCCGGCCTTCAGCGCGTCCGAGACCGACGCGGCGGTCAGACCGGCGGCGGCGAGCTTCTTCGCGTCGGGTGTGACGTCGACCTGGAGGTCGCGCACGCCGTCGACGGTGACCTGGCCGACGCCGTCGATGTCCTGGAGGTCGGGCACGACCGTGCGTTCGAGCTGGTCGGCGAGCGCCTGCTGGTCCTTGTCCGACGTGACGGCGAGCACCACCGTCGGCAGGTCGTCCGTGGAGCCGGCGATGACCTGCGGGTCGACGTCGCTCGGCAGCTGGTTGGACGCGCGGTTGACCGCCTGCTGGATGTCGGCGACGAGCTGCTTGGTGCCCGACTGGCCGAAGTCGAAGCCGGCGACGACGGTCGCGCTGCCCTCGCTGGACGTGGAGGTGACGCTGCTGACGCCGTCGACCGCCTTCATGGCGTTCTCCAGCGGCTCCGACACCTGCTTCTCGACCACGTCGGGCGAGGCGCCCTGGTAGGGCGCGACGACCGACACCAGGGGCAGGTCGATGGGCGGCAGCAGCTGCTGCTTGAGCTGCGGTATCGCTATCGCCCCGAACACGAGCGCGATGATCGACATCAGGCCCACCAGGGCCCGTTGTCTGAGGCTGAACCGGGACAGCCAGGACATGGGGTCTCTCTTCTATTTGCGTGCGGTGTACGCGTCCGCGCGGGGCGGCAGGGGGTGCCGGCGCCTCGGGCCGGCCGCCGGGTCGTGCCCGACAGTGCTGTCGGGCGGATGCCGCCGGGTCGGTGCTCGAGGTCGGTGCTCAGGCCCCCACTACACGATCAGGCATGCGGGCGGCCGCTTCCGTCAGCCGCAGGTCCCTTTCCGCTGCCCCCGGCGTACCGCGCCTGGAGTACACGGCGGAGGAGTGCTACTCCACCCCCGGCCGCACCAGGCCCGATTCGTACGCGAATACCACCAATTGGGCGCGGTCGCGGGCGCCGAGTTTCGCCATCGCGCGGTTGACGTGGGTCTTCACCGTGAGCGGGCTGACGGCGAGGCGCTCGGCGATCTCGTCGTTGGAGTGGCCGCCCGCGACGAGGCCGAGCACCTCGCGCTCCCGCACGGTGAGCGCGGCCAGCCGCTCGGCGCGGGCTCCCGAGCCGTCCTGCTCGCCGTCCTCCGCCGGGCCGCGCTGCGCGAGGAACGAGGCGATCAGCCCCTTGGTCGCGGCGGGCGACAGCAGCGCCTCGCCGGCCGCGGCGATCCGGATCGCGTTGAGGAGTTCGACGGGCTCCGCGCCCTTGCCGAGGAAGCCGGAGGCGCCCGCGCGCAGCGACTGCACGACGTACTCGTCGACCTCGAAGGTCGTCAGCATCACCACGTGCACCCCGGCGAGCGCCGGGTCGGCGCTGATCATGCGGGTCGCGGCGAGCCCGTCCGTGCCGGGCATGCGGATGTCCATGAGGACCACGTCCGCCTTCTCGGAGGCGGCGAGCGCGACGGCCTCCGCGCCGTCCGCCGCCTCGGCGACGACCTCCATGTCCGGCTCCGAGTCGACCAGCACCCTGAACGCGCTGCGCAGCAGCGTCTGGTCGTCCGCGAGCAGGACCCTGATCGTCACGCGTGCTCCTGTTCTCGTCGTCGCAGCGGCTGCACGGGCAGTATCGCCTGGACGCGGAAGCCGCCGCCGTGGCGGGGTTCGGCCACGAGGGCGCCGCCGAGCGCGGTGACGCGCTCGCGCATGCCCAGCAGGCCGTGGCCGCCGCCCGGGGCCGGGTCGCCCGCGGCCTCGCCGGCCCCGTCGTCCACCACGGTGATCTCGATGCCCCCGCCCGCACGCACGACGCTCACCTCGGCCTTCGCGTCCGCGCCCGCGTGCTTGCGCACGTTGGTCAGCGCCTCCTGCACCACCCGGTACGCGGCGAGCCCCACGGCGGCCGGCAGCGGCGCGTCGCCCGCGTCGACCACGCACCCGACGGGCAGGCCGGCCGAGCGGAACGTGCCGACGAGCGCGTCGAGCTGGCCGAGTCCCGGCGCGGGTTCCGTGGGGGCCTCGGGGTCGCCCGTCTGGCGCAGCAGGCCGACCGTGGCGCGCAGCTCGTCGATGGCGCTCCTGCTGGCCTCCCGTACGTGCGCGAGCGCCTCCTTGGCCTGGTCGGGGCGCTTGTCCATGACGTGGGACGCGACGCCGGCCTGCACGTTGACGAGCGCGATGTGGTGGGCGACGACGTCGTGCAGATCGCGGGCGATGCGCAGCCGCTCCTCGGCGACGCGGCGCCCCGCCTCCTCCTCGCGGGTGCGCTCGGCGCGCTCCGCACGCTCGCGCATGGCGTCGATGAACGCGCGGCGGCTGCGCACGGCGTCGCCCGCGGCGCCGGCCATGCCCGTCCACGCGAAGACGCCCAGGTTCTGCTGGGCGTACCAGGGCCCGGAGCCGAGCCCCATCGAGACACCGGTCAGCACGGCCATGGTGAGCAGGCCGACGCGCCAGGTCGTGGGGCGGTCGGTGTGCGCGGCGACCGTGAACAGCGCGATGACGACGCTGAACACGACGGGCGGGGCCGGGTTCGCGGTGATCACCCCGACGATCGTGAGCGCGCTGGTCACGAGCAGCACGGTGCGCGGCCGCCGCCTGCGCAGCACGAGCGTGGCCGCGGCGGCGGCCATCAGCGCCAGGCTCAGGGCGCTGGGGCTGTGCACCTCGATGGGGGTGGTGAAGCCCCTGCCGCCGCGCGGGTGCACGAGGGAGGTGGCGATCATGCAGACGAGCACGGCGACGGCGAGGCAGGCATCGGGCACGAGCGTATGGGCCCGCCCCCAGCAACGCGCGTACGCGAGCACGCCCGCGGCGCGGCCCTGCCCACGAGCAGCCGCGGCCGCCGCGCCCGGACCACCGTCCCGGGCCGATAATCGAAAGAGCACACGTCTCAACCTCAGTCACCGATGTATCCCATTAACGAACTGCTCTCTCAAGTAAGTCAGGGGGGGGGGGAGG
>NZ_JAGIQL010000106.1 GCF_017813245.1 Streptomyces montanisoli | reverse complement strand
CCGCGCGGGCGCCGCCCGTCCCCGCGTCGCGGGTGGCCGCCCCGGTGCGGGGCGCGCTGATCGTCCATGGGGCCACGCTAGACCGGCGGGGACGCTCGCGGCGTCCGCCGGCCGGGGCGGTCGCCCGTACTCCCGGGGTAGTACGCAGCGTCGCCGGGAGCGCGCCGGCTGCGGGCCGGTGGCGACGCGCCGTCGCAGGAAACGCACCACGTACGGGCCGGAGGCGACGCGCCGTCGCAGGAAACGCACCACGTACGGGCCGGTGGCGACGCGCCGTCGCCGGGGCCCGCCACGCGCCGCCCGGTCGTCCGGCCCCTCGGGCCTCGCCCGTCCTGTCCTCGGCCAGTCCCCGTCCTGTCCGCGGTCGGCTACTCCGGCGAGCCGGCCCTGCGGTGGTCCGCCTCCCCGTGCACGCCGGCGGCGGGGGCGCCGTCGTCCGTCGCCTCCGGCGCCGCGGCCTCGGCTGCCTCCGGACGCGCGGCCTCCTGCCTGCGGTCCAGTACGTTCAGCGCGCGCCGCGCCAGCGGGTGCGTGCGGACGAGGCCCGCCAGGGTGGTGGAGCCGCGCACGATGTCCGTGAAAGCCTTCCAGGCGGGCCTGACCGACGTGATCGCACCGTGGATCACGGCGGGCCTGCGCTCGAAGACGGACAGCATCCTGCGGCCGATCGCCATCTCCACGCCGAGGCCCGCCTTGATGGCGAAGGCGTAGTTGAGCGCCTGGCGGCGCGCGTCCACCGCGTCGTGCGCCTCGGCGATGCGTACGGCCCACTCCCCCGCGAGCCGCCCGGAGCGCAGCGCGAACGAGATGCCCTCGCGCGTCCACGGCTCGAGCAGCCCCGCGGCGTCGCCCGCGACCAGCACGCGGCCTCGGGAGAGCGGGGAGTCCTCGCTGCGGCACCGCGTCAGGTGCCCGGAGGAGATCGACGGCTCGAACCCGGCGAGGCCGAGCCGCGCGACGAAGTCCTCCATGTACCGCTTGGTCGCGGCGCCCTCTCCGCGCGCGGAGATGACACCCACCGTGAGCGTGTCGCCCTTGGGGAAGACCCAGCCGTAACTGCCGCGCAGCGGGCCCCAGTCGAGGTGGATGCGGCCGGCCCAGTCCTCCGCGACGGTCGGCGGGACGGGGATCTCGGCCTCGAGCCCGAGGTCGACCTGGTCCATCTTCACGCCGACGTGGGCGCCTATGCGGCTGGCGCTGCCGTCGGCCCCCACCACGGCGTGCGCGAGCACCGTCTCGCCGTCGGAGAGGACGACCGCGACGGTGCGCCGGTCGGGTACGGCGGGGCCGTGCTGCTCGACGCGCGAGACCGTGGCCCCGGTGCGCAGCACGGCGCCGGCCTTCTGCGCGTGCTCGACGAGGCTCGCGTCGAACTCCGGCCGGTTGATGAGGCCGAACAGCATGCGCTTGGAGCGCCGCGTACGCGTCAGCCGGCCGTTCAGCGAGAACGTCACCGCGTGGACGCGGTCCTTGAACGGCAGTTCGAAGCCGGGGGGCAGGGCGTCGCGCGAAGGTCCGATGATTCCGCCGCCGCAGGTCTTGTAGCGGGGCAGTTCCGACTTTTCCAGGAGCAGCACCCGGCGGCCCGCGACCGCGGCGGCGTACGCCGCGGACGCTCCGGCAGGTCCCGCGCCGACCACGACGACATCCCACACCGGCTCGTCGCGCTCCTGGCCGGCGTCTGCGTTCTCGCTGCTCACGATGTGCTTCTGCTCCCGACTTAGCCTGTTGCCCTGTTGTCGAACGGCATCCTACGGCGCGGGCGGGACGACCCCGCTGTGGGAGGATCATCCTGCTATCGGCCCACCTCGACCGACCGCAACCACCTGTACAACGTCACACCCCCGGAGAGCGTGCCCATGACCACGGATCCGATCGCCGAAGCCGATCCGATCGCACAAACCGTCGCATCCCTCATGCCCGCGGCGAGGACGGAACTCGCCGAACTGGTCGCGTTCACCTCCGTGGCCGACCCTGACCAGTACCCGAAGAGCGAGTGCGAGGCCGCGGCGCGGTGGATCGCGGGGGCTCTGGACTCCGAAGGGTTCGAGGACGTCGAGATCCTCGACACCCCGGACGGCACGCAGTCCGTGTACGGCAGGCTCGCGGGCCCCGAGGGCGCGCCGACGGTCCTGCTGTACGCGCACTACGACGTGCAGCCGCCCCTGGACGAGGCAGCCTGGGACTCGCCGCCGTTCGAACTGACCGAGCGGGACGGGCGCTGGTACGGGCGCGGCGCGGCGGACTGCAAGGGCGGCGTGATCATGCACCTGCTGGCGCTGCGCGCCCTGAAGGCGCACGGCGGGGTGCCGGTGACGGTCAAGTTCATCGCGGAGGGCTCGGAGGAGCAGGGCGGCGGCGGGCTCGAACGGTACGCGGAGAGCCACCCGCACCTGCTCACGGCGGACACCATCGTGATCGGCGACACCGGCAACTTCAGGGCCGGGGTGCCGACCGTCACGGCGACGCTGCGCGGCATGGCGATGCTCTCGGTCCAGGTCGACACGTTGCGGGGCAATCTCCACTCGGGCCAGTTCGGCGGCGCGGCGCCCGACGCGCTGGCCGCGCTCGTCCGGGTGCTGGACTCGCTGCGCGGCGAGGACGGCTCGACGACGATCGACGGACTCGCCTCCGACGCGGCCTGGGACGGCATCACGTACGAGGAGGCCGACTTCCGCGCGGACGCGGCCGTGCTCGACGGGGTGGAACTCATCGGCGACGGCTCGGTGGGCGACCGGATCTGGGCCCGCCCGGCCGTGACGGTCCTCGGCATCGACTGCCCGCCGGTCGTCGGCGCGACCCCGTCCGTGCAGGCGAGCGCGCGGGCGCTGGTGAGCCTCAGGGTGCCGCCGGGCCAGGACGCGGGTGAGGCGAAGACGCTGCTCAGGCAGCACATCGAGCGGCACGTCCCGTGGGGCGCGCGGGTGACCATCGAGGACGGGGGCCAGGGACAGGCGTTCCGCGCGGACACGTCGAGCGCGGCGTACACCGCCATGGCGGAGGCCATGGCGGTCGCGTACCCGGGCGAGACGATGCGGACGGCGGGCCAGGGCGGCTCGATCCCGCTGACCAACACGCTGGCCGGGCTGTACCCGGAGGCGGAGATCCTGCTGATCGGGCTGAGCGAGCCGGAGGCCAGGATCCACGCGGTCAACGAGAGCGTGGACCCGGAGGAACTGCGCCGCCTCTCGGTGACGGAGGCGCACTTCCTGCGCAAGTACGCGACGGCACCCACCGCCTGACGGGCACCCGGGCCCGGGCCGCGCCGCACGGCCCGGGGGCCGCGCTCCCCGAGCCCGCCGCCCCGGCGCCCGGCACACGGCCTCCCGGGAGAACCACCATCCCGGGCCCGGGGACCGCCGGGACGCCCACCGCGAGCCCGAGCCGCGACGCGGACCCGCTGGAGCCACCGAGTACGGGCCAGCGCGCGCCGTCTGACGGGTCCCCGGGCCGCAGGCCGCGCCGCGCGGCCGCCCGGGCCCGTCACGTCGGCCTCGGGGGCCCCGGCGGCGGCCTCGCCCCCGCCGGAACCGTCACCGGCCCCCAGGGGCCGCGACCGCCCGGCTTCGGGCGGCCGGGCCGGACGCCCGCAGGCACCCTCGCCATGGGCACAAGCGGCGACGAGACCGGGTCGACCCGGTAACGACAAGGCGGCTACCGTTCGACCCTCCGGCCGCTTGACCGCTGCGCGGTCTCGAACCGGTCAGCGGTCCCGCGCTCGGCCACCGGACCAGCGGATGTCCCGGTCCGGCGCTCCCCGCGCCACGGGCCACGCGCGGAACCGGGCCGCCGGCGGGCGGGAGCACCGCACACCGGCGGCCCGTGAGCGGCGGGCGCGTCGGCGTGTGGCGGGTCAGCCGCCCACCGGGGTGCCCGACTCCAGGTTCAGCACCTCGCCCCGTTCCCGCGCGCGCAGCGCCCACCGCAGGCGCGCGTAGCGGACCGGGGGGAGGAGGCTGCCGGCCTCCTCCTCCGTCACGAAGCGCCACGCCCGCAGTTCGGCGTCCGGCAGGGCTATGTCGGACGCCGCGGGGAGCAGCCCGCCGTCGAAGAGCAGCCGCAGCCCGCCGAAGCCCGGCGGCCTCGGCTGCTCCCAGTCGACCACCAGCAGCCTCGGCACCTCGGCGAGTTCGACGCCGATCTCCTCCGCCACCTCGCGGATCCCCGCCCGGGCGGGCGCCTCGCCCGGCTCGACCACTCCGCCCGGGAACTCCCAGCCCGGCTTGTACGTCGGGTCGACCAGAAGCACCCGTCCCGCCTCGTCGAAGAGCAGCACCCCCGCCGCCAGCGTCTCCCCCGTCGGCTCGGGCGTCATCACGATGTCGCGGACCGCGGCCGCGCCGCTGCGCACCTCCTCCGCCAGGCGCGCGGCGGTCTGCCGGGGCGTGAGGCCCGTCGTGTCGAGCGGGTGCGCGTCGCGGGCCAGCCAGCCGCCGAGCGCCGAGCGGTACGCCTCGGCGTGCTCGCGGCGGCCGCTCTCGCCCACGCGGCTCGCCGTGCCCACACGCAGGATCGTTTCGTCAGTTGTCAGGAGCACATGCCTGACGGGGATGCGCCGGGCCGCGAGCCCGCCGAATATCTCGTCGCGGTACTCCTGCCGCAGCAGCGTCATCGGCACCACCAGCACGCCGCCCACCTCCGCGAGCAGCGCCGCCGCCGCGTCCACGACGAGCCGCCGCCACATGGGCAGGTCCTGGTAGTCGTCCACCTCCGCGAGGCGCTTCTGCGGCAGCAGGCACCGCAACCCGTCCCCGATCACCTCGGGGTCGTACAAGGTGCTGTTCGGGAGCAGGTCGACCAGTTCGCGCGCCACGGCCGTCTTGCCCGCCCCGAACGCCCCGTTGATCCATACGATCACGGATCCCCCTCTTCTCAGCCCGTCGCCCGCCGCCCAACCCCAGCGGATTCCCCCCAACTACCTCCCACGGAAACCCTTGGCCCGAACCTCACACCGGCCCGCGCGCCGTAACGCTTTGCCCCGCGCTCTCGTTGGATGCCGATGTGACAAGTGTGACAAGGGCGCGCACAGCCCCCAGGACGGTGCTCAGAAGATTCCCCGCAGGCGGGCCGCGCGGCAGCCTGCCCGCGGAGGAGTTCGCGCGGGCGCGCCGCGACGAGGGCACGCCGGCCGAGGTCGTGATGGACCTGGCCGGGGATCTCTTCCTCGTCGTCGTGGCGCGGCCCGGCGCCCTCGCGTCCCCGACGGGGGACGAGTGAGGACCGGCGCGGCGGCCGGCGCCCCCGCGGCGCTCGTCATCGCGCTCGCGGGCGGTGCCCTGTGCGCCACGGCCGCGCCCGCCGCGGCCGACAGCAGCGCCTGTACGCACGACTTCTCCGGGCCGCAGATCTGCATCCGCCTGGACGGGCAGGGCGCCACGAACGCCGTCACGGGCATCTGGACCAACCCGCCGTCCGGCGTCTCCTCGCGCACCGTCTCGCTCACGTTCGACGGGCGGCTCGTCTCGACGGCGACCGCCACGCGCTCGGGCAAGGCCCTCACGTACACGTGGCCGAGCCGGTACACGGGCAGCGGTACCAAGGTGTGCGTGACGTTCCGCGGCAGCGCGCGCAGCGCCTGCCAGACGACGGGATGACGGGGCGGCAGGGCGTAAGGCGCGAGGCGCCCGCACCGGGCGCCTCGTGACGTCGGCGGCTCAGCCGCCGACCACCGCCGCGTCGCCGTCCCTCGCGCCGAGCCCCCTCGCGCCGAGCCCCGTCGCGGCCGCGGCGCCGACCAGGCCGCCGTCCGTCCCCGTCATGGCGGGCGCCACCTTGAGCCCCTGGACGAAGGAGAGCGTGGCGTAGTCGCGCAGGGAGCGGCGCAGCGGCCCGAACAGCACCTCGCCCGCCTTGCTGACGCCCCCGCCGATCACCACGAGGTCGACCTCGACCAGGGTGGCGGTGGCGGCGATGCCCGCCGCCAGGGCCTGCGCCGCGCGCTCGAACGCGGCGGTCGCGATCGGGTGCCCGGCCGCCGCCGAGGCGGCCACGGCCGCTGCGGTCGCGTCACCGTCGGGGCCCGGCTGCCAGCCCGCGCCCATCGCCCAGCGGGCGATGTTGGGGCCGCTCGCGATCCGCTCGACGCAGCCGCGGCTGCCGCACGGGCACAGGTCCCCGTCGAGGTCGACGCTGATGTGCCCGATGTGGCCCGCGTTGCCCGTCGGCCCGGGGTGCAGGGCGCCGCCGAGGACGAGCCCGCCGCCGACGCCGGTGGAGACGACCATGCACAGGGCGTTGTCGTGGCCGCGCGCCGCGCCCTGCCAGTGCTCGGCGGCGGCGATCGCGACGCCGTCGCCCACGAGCGTGACCGGCAGCCCGCCCGTCACGGCGCGGACGCGCTCCACGAGCGGGAAGCCGCGCCATCCGGGCACGTTGACGGGGCTGACCGTGCCCGCCGTCGCGTCCACAGGACCCGCGCTGCCGATGCCGACCGCCGAGGCCCCGACCCAGAGCGGGTCGGCCATCAGCTCGCCGAAGACCTCCTCGACCGCGCCCATGATCCGCTCGCCGCTCTCCTTGGCGGGGGTCGGCCGCTGCGCGCGCACGAGCACGCCGCCCGTGCCGTCCACCAACGCGCCGGCGATCTTGGTGCCGCCGATGTCGAGCGCGGCGACGTAGTCGGTATGCATCGGTGTGAGGTCTCCAGGGTCAGTACGGTGCCCGCTCCGCGGGACGTGGGGATGGACCTGCCGCTCAGTGAACAGTCTCCATTCACCTGACAACGTTGTCCAGGGCCTATGCTCGTCGCCACAGCCGTTCAAGGCAAACCGACCCCACGACAGGACAGCACACTGTGGCCGAATCCTCCCGCCGCCTCCGCCCGGAACCGCGTTACGGCACCAGGCCGACCATGAAGGATGTCGCGGCACGCGCCGGGGTCGGGCTCAAGACGGTCTCCCGGGTCGTCAACGGCGAGCCGGGCGTGACCCCGGACACCGAGCGGCGGGTGCAGGAGGCGATCGAGGCGCTGGGGTTCCGGCGCAACGACTCCGCGCGCGTGCTGCGCAAGGGCAGGACCGCTTCCATCGGGCTGGTCATCGAGGACCTCGCCGACCCCTTCTACGGTCCGCTGAACCGCGCCGTCGAGGAGGTCGCACGCGCGCACGGCGCGCTGCTGATCAACGGATCGAGCGCGGAGGACCCCGAGCGCGAGCAGGAGCTGGTGCTCGCGCTGTGCGCGCGCCGGGTGGACGGGCTGATCGTGGTCCCGGCCGGCCACGACCACCGCTACCTGGAGCCGGAGATCAAGGCCGGTGTCGCCACGGTCTTCGTGGACCGCCCCGCCGGCAGGATCGAGGCGGACGCCGTGCTGTCCGACAGCTTCGGCGGCTCGCGCGCCGGCACCGCGCACCTGGTCGCCCACGGCCACCGCCGCATCGGCTTCATCGGCGACCAGTCGACCATTCACACGGCCGCCGAGCGGCTGCGCGGCTATCGCGCCGCGATGGCCGACGCGGGCCTCGTCATCGAGCCGGGCTGGATCTCGCTCGGCACCACCGACCCCGACCGGGTGCGCGAGTCGGTCGCCACGATGCTGGACGCGCCGAACCCGGTCACCGCCATCTTCGCGGGCAACAACCGCGTGACGGTGACGGCCGTGCGCGTCCTCGCCGGCCGCTCGCGCTCCGTCGCCCTGGTCGGCTTCGACGACATCGAGCTCGCGGACCTGCTCGACCCGGGCGTGACGGTGGTGGCGCAGGACGCGGCGACGCTCGGCCGTACGGCGGCCGAGCGGCTCTTCCAGCGCCTGGACGGCGCGGCGGACGCGCCGTCCAGGGTGGTGCTGCCGACGCGGCTCATCACCCGCGGCTCCGGCGAGCTGGCGCCGGCGTACTGAGCCGGCGGCGCGCCCGGCCCGCGATGCGGGCCGGGCAAGGCGCGGCCGCTGCGGTCAGGAGGCGGCGGTGGCCGTCAGGTCGCCGCGCCTCGGGGCCGCGTACTCCTCCAGGCGCCCGCGGTCGAGCCCGGTGAGCGACGTGACCTCGGCCGCGTCGAGGGCGCCGCAGTCGAGGCCGCGCAGCAGGTAGCTGCTGAGCGCCTTCGCGGTGGCGGGCTCGTCGAGGACGTCGCCGGCGGTGCGTGCCGCGTAGTCGGCGAGCCGCCGTGCGGCGGCCGCCATGCCCTCGCGGTAGAAGGCGTAGACGGCCGCGTAGCGGGTGGGCAGGTGGCCCGGGTGCATGTCCCAGCCCTGGTAGTAGGCGCGCGCCAGGGCGCGCCTGGTCAGCCCGTAGTGCAGCCGCCACGCCTCGTGGACCTGCGCGCGGGTGCCGACGGGCAGGACGTTGGTCGAGCCGTCGCACACGCGGACGCCGGTGCCCGCGGCGGCGACCTGCATCACGGCCTTGGCGTGGTCGGCCGCGGGGTGGTCGCTCGACTGGTAGGCGGCGCTGACCCCGACGCAGGCGCTGTAGTCGAACGTGCCGTAGTGCAGGCCGGTGGCGCGCCCGTCCGCCGCGTCGATCATGCGGGCGACGGTGGCCGTGCCGTCCGCGCCCAGGATGGACTGGCTCGTCTCGATCTGGATCTCGAAGCCGAGCCGCTTGGCGGGCAGCCCGTGCGCGCGCTCGAAGGCGTCCAGTACGTGCGCGAGCGCCGCGGTCTGCTCGGGGTAGGTGACCTTGGGCAGGGTGAGGACGAGCCCTTCCGGCAGCCCGCCCGCCTCGATCAGGCCGGTGAGGAAGATGTCGAGGGTGCGAAGGGCGCGGTCGCGCACCGGCGCCTCCAGGCACTTCATCCTGATCCCCGTGCAGGGGGCCGCGGTGTTGTTCGCGTGGGTCTCGTGCAGAAGTCGCGCGGCGCGTGCGGCGGCCTCGTCCTCCTCGGCGCCGGGCCGTGCGCCGTACCCGTCCTCGAAGTCGACGCGCAGGTCCTCGACGGGCTCGCGCACGAGCTTGGCGCGCACCCGCTCGTAGACCGGGCCCGCCAGCTCGTCGGCGAGGCCGACGGCGCGTGCGAACGTCTCGGCGTCGGGGGCGTGTTCGTCGAGCGAGGCGAGCGCGCGCTCCCCCCAGTCGCGCGGGGTGGTGGCGGTGTAGGCGTCGCCCGGCACGTAGACGGTGTGGACCGGCTGGCGGGTGCCGGGGTCGCCCGGGTAGCGGCGCGCGAGCTCGGCGTCGACGGGCGCGAGGGCGGCGCCGACCTCCTTGCCCACCGCGTCCGGAAGGCTGGTGACGATGCGCTCCGCCTGCTGTGCCATGGACACACACTCTCCTGGTCTCCGCCGCGCCCGACTTCAACATTCTGTTGAATGTGACCGTAATGGGCGGCGGGCAGGGCGTCAACGGTGACGCGGAACGGCCCGGGGCCGCGCGGTCGTCCACCGCGCGGCCCCGGGCCGTGTCCTTCCCGTGCAGCTCGCGAGGGGTCAGCCCTTGCGGGCCTTGACCTCGTCCGTCAGCTGCGGCACGACGTCGAACAGGTCGCCGACGATGCCGTAGTCGACGAGGTCGAAGATCGGCGCCTCGGAGTCCTTGTTGATGGCGACGATGGTCTTCGACGTCTGCATGCCGGCGCGGTGCTGGATGGCGCCCGAGATGCCCGAGGCGATGTACAGCTGCGGGGAGACTGACTTGCCGGTCTGGCCGACCTGGTTGGAGTGCGGGTACCAGCCGGCGTCGACGGCGGCGCGCGAGGCGCCGACGGCCGCGCCGAGCGAGTCCGCGAGCGCCTCGATGACCGAGAAGTTCTCGGCGCCGTTCACGCCGCGGCCGCCGGAGACCACGATGGCGGCCTCGGTCAGCTCGGGGCGGCCCGTGGTCTCGCGCGGGGTGCGCGAGACGACCTTGGTGCCGGTCGCGGTGGCGCCGAAGGACACCTGGAGCGCCTCGACCGTGCCCGCCGCGGCCGACGGCTCGACCTGCGCGGAGTTGGGCTTGACGGTGATGACCGGAACGCCCTTGGAGACACGGGACTTGGCGGTGTAGGCGGCCGCGAAGACGGACTGGGTGGCGACCGGGCCCTCGTCGCCGGCCTCCAGATCGACGGCGTCCGTGATCAGGCCGGAGCCGATGCGGACGGCGAGGCGCGCCGCGATCTCCTTGGCCTCGCCGGAGGACGGCAGCAGCACGGCGGCGGGCGACACGCTGTCGTACGCGGCCTGCAGGGCGTCCACCTTGGGCACGACGAGGTAGTCGGCGAACTCGGGGGCGTCGGCGGTCAGTACGCGTACCGCGCCGTGCTCGCCGAGCGTGGCGGCGGTGGCCTCGGCTCCGGCGCCGAGCGCGACGGCGACGGGCTCGCCGAGGCGGCGTGCCAGCGTCAGCAGTTCGAGGGTGGGCTTGCGGACGGCACCGTCCACGTGGTCGACATAGACGAGAACTTCAGCCATGGGACTGCTCTCCTGCGGAAGTGAAGTACGGGGGCTGGTGGGAGCGCCGGGTCGCCGCCGGGATACGGCTGGGCCCGCGGCGCGGCGGGGTCAGATGAACTTCTGCTCCGCCAGGTAGGCGGCGAGCTGCTTGCCGCCCTCGCCCTCGTCCTTGACGATCGTGCCCTGCGTGCGCGCGGGGCGCTCGGCCACCGCGTCGACCGCGGTCCAGGCGCCGTCGAGGCCGACCTCGTCCGCGTCGATGTCGAGGTCGCTCAGGTCGAGCGACTCGACCGGCTTCTTCTTGGCGGCCATGATGCCCTTGAAGGACGGGTAACGCGCCTCGCCCGACTGGTCGGTGACGGAGACGACGGCCGGCAGCGAGGCCTCGAGGTGCTCGGTGGCGGCGTCGCCGTCCCTGCGGCCCTTGACGGTGCCGTCCTCGACGGAGACCTCGGACAGGAGCGTGACCTGCGGGACGCCGAGGCGCTCCGCGAGCATCGCGGGCAGCACGCCCATCGCGCCGTCGGTGGAGGCCATTCCGCAGACGACCAGGTCGTAGCCCGTCTTCTCGACGGCCTTGGCGAGGACCAGGGACGTGCCGGCCACGTCGGTGCCGTGCAGGTCGTCGTCCTCGACGTGCACCGCCTTGTCGGCGCCCATCGACAGGGCCTTGCGCAGCGCGTCCTTGGCGTCCTCGGGACCGACCGTCAGGACGGTGATCTCGGCGTCGTCGGCGTCATCGGCGATCTGCAGCGCCTGCTCGACGGCGTACTCGTCCAGCTCCGACAGCAGACCGTCCGCCTCGTCGCGGTCGACCGTGTGGTCGTCCGCGAACTGCCGGTCGCCGGCGGCGTCGGGCACGTACTTCACACAGACAACGATCCTCAAGCTCACGCCAGCTCCCTTGCACGTCTGTCCGTCGTCCTCAACGGGCTGCCTCGGTCGTATGCAAGCATATGCGCCCGCTTGCGCCACGCTTCCGCCTCGGCCGCCGCTCCAGGACACGTATATTACTCACCAGTAAGCATCATGTTCCCCCAGCTCCTGCCCGCTGAGCAAGCGCTTGGAACTGTGACCTCAGTCGCGTGCTGGACCCAGGGAGTGGAAGCCGCCCTGGTGGTAGAGGAGGGGGCGGCCCGCACCGGCCGGATCGCCCGTGACGACCCGCGCGACGACGATCCTGTGGTCACCCGCGGGTATCCGCGCCTCGACCCGGCACACCAGCCAGGCCAGCACGCCGTCGAGCAGCGGAACGCCCTCCGGGCCCGGCGCCCACGAGGTCGGCGGCGCGAAGCGGTCCGCGCCGCTGCGCGCGAAGGTCGCCGCGAGCTCGCGCTGGTGCTCCCCGAGTACGTGCACCCCGACGTGCGCGGCCTCGGAAAGCACCGGCCAGCACGACGAGGAGGACGACACGCCGAAGGAGACCATGGGCGGGTCGGCGGCGACGGACGTGAGGGACGTGGCGGTGAAGCCGACCGGGCGCGCGCCGCGCGCGGTGATCACGGCGACTCCGGCCGCGTGGCGGCGGAAGGCCGAGCGGAGGAGGTCGGGAGAGGCCGGCTCCCCCGAGCGCTGCGTGGAGACGGCACCGGCGCCGTAGCCGGCCGTCACCTGACCGCCTCGCCCAGCGCGGCGATCACATCGGCCTTGCGCGGCAGGCCCGACGCCCTGCGCACCACGCGCCCCCCGGCGTCGAGTACCAGCACCGTCGGCGTCGAGCGCACGTCCAGATCGCGCACGAGGCCGAGGCGTTCCTCCGCGTCGACCTCCACGTGGGCGACGCCCTCGACCATGCGGGTGACCTCCGCCAGCGTGCGCCGGGTGGCCGCGCACGGGCGGCAGAAGGCGCTGGAGAAATGCACGAGCGTGGCGCGTTCCCCGAGGTCGGCGCCGAGTTCCGCGGCGCCGAGCGACCGTACGCCGTGCTGCCCGTCCACCTGTGGCCTCCCACCCGAAGTCGTCGTCCCGCTGTCCGTACCCGGACGGCGGTCTCCTACCCACCGGGGCGCAGCGTGCACGCTGCCTGCGATTATTCCGTGTAAGGGGCAGTCATGGGGCAGACGTGACAAGGATCTCCCGCCCCGCGGCCGGGGAGGCTGGTCAAGGCCCCGCCCATCGGGCACGATCGGCCCGAACCGAACACAGAAGGGTCCCCACCAGATGCCAGAGCTCGTCTATCGGCCGGTCATCGGCTTCGTCCGGTCGGTTTTCGCTGCGCTGGACGTCAAAATCGATCTCCAGGGCAGCGAGAACCTCCCGCGCAGCGGCGGCGCCGTGCTGGTCAGCAACCACATCAGCTACCTGGACTTCGTCTTCGCGGGACTGACCGCGCTGCCGCAGAAGCGGCTGGTGCGCTTCATGGCCAAGGAATCGGTCTTCCGGCACAGGGTGTCGGGACCGCTGATGCGCGGCATGAAGCACATCCCCGTCGACCGCGACGAGGGCGAGAAGGCGTACGCGGACGCCCTGGCGCGGCTGCGCTCGGGTGAGATCGTCGGGATCTTCCCCGAGTCGACCATCTCGACGTCGTTCACCCTGAAGAGCTTCAAGACCGGCGCCGTACGGCTGGCCCAGGAAGCGGGGGTGCCGCTGGTCCCGATGGCGCTGTGGGGCTCGCAGCGGCTGTGGACGAAGGGCAGGCCGCGCAACTTCCGGCGCAGCCACATCCCGGTGACCGTACGGGTCGGCGAGCGCATGCAGGCCCCCGCCGGCCAGTACGCGGGGCCGATCACCCGCCGGCTGCGCGAGCGGGTGCAGGAGCTGCTCGAGGCGGCGCAGCGCGCCTATCCGGCGCGGCCGAAGGACGCGGCCGACTCCTGGTGGCTCCCTGCCCACCTCGGCGGCACGGCGCCGACCGCCGCGGAGGCGCGCGAGGCCGGGGCCTGAGACGGCTCGGCACAACACGGCACGGCACGACGGGGACGAGGGCACGCCCTCGTCCCCGTCGCCGTGTTCACGCCGTGCGGGCCGACTCCTCCTTGAGCGCCTGCACGAAGGCGTCGACGTCGTCCTCGGTGGTGTCGAACGCGCACATCCAGCGCACCTCGACCTCCGGGCCCGTCTCGTTCCAGAAGTAGAACCTGACGCGCTTTTGCAGCCGCTCGGCGACATCGCGCGGCAGCCGCGCGAACACGCCGTTGGACTGGACCGGGTAGATGATCTCGACGCCGTCGACGCCGCGCGCCCCATCGGCGAGGCGCCGCGCCATCGCATTGCCGTGCCGCGCGCCGCGCAGCCACAGGTCGCCCGCCAGCAGCGCTTCGAGCTGCACCGACACGAAGCGCATCTTCGACGGGAGCTGCAGCGACAGCTTGCGCAGCCGCTTGACGGCACGCGCCGCGTCGGGGTTGAGCACGATCACGGCCTCGCCGAAGAGCATGCCGTTCTTCGTGCCGCCGAAGGAGACCACGTCGACGCCCGCGTCGGTCGTGAACTCCCGCACGGGCACGTCGAGCGCGGCGGCCGCGTTGGCGATGCGGGCGCCGTCCAGATGGACCGCCATGCCGTGCCGGTGCGCGTGCTCGCACAGCGCCCTGATCTCGTCGGGCGTGTACAGGGTGCCCAGCTCCGTGGACTGGGTGATCGACACGACCTGGGGCATGGCGCGGTGCTCGTCGTCGAAGCCGAACGCCTGCAGGTCGACGAGGCCGGGCGTGAGCTTGCCGTCCGGCGTCGCGACGGTGAGCAGCTTCAGCGCGCCCACCCGCTCTGGCGCCCCGCCCTCGTCGGTGTTGATGTGGGCGCTCTCGGCGCAGATCACACCGCCCCAGCGGTCCACCATGGCCTGGAGGGCCACGACGTTGGAGCCCGTGCCGTTGAAGACGGGGAACGTCTCGGCGCGCGGCCCGAAGTGGCCCCGCACGACCTCCTGCAGGTGTGCGGTGTACTCGTCCTCGCCGTAGGCGATCTGGTGCCCGCCGTTGGCCAGCGCGAGCGCCGCCAGCACCTCGGGGTGGGCGCCCGCGTAGTTGTCGCTGGCGAAGCCGCGCGCCGCGGGGTCGTGGTGGCGGCGCGCGTCCGTCGCCGCGCCGCGCGTCGGGTTCAGGGTCGGTTCGGTTCCGGCGTCAGCCACAGACGGTGTCCATTCACTTCCTGCGCGGGCCGGTCCCAGAGCCCGGCGATTGCCTCGGCCAGGTCCTTCACGTCCGTGAAGCCCGCGAACTTCGCATCGGGGCGCTCGGCGCGCATCGCGTCGTGCACCAGTGCCTTGATCACCAGGATCGCAGCCGCAGCCCTGGGCTCGGCGTCGCCCCCCGCCTTCGCGGCCTTGCGGAACGAGTCGCCGAGGGCGAGCGTCCACGCCTCCGCCGCGGCCTTGGCCGCGCCGTACGCCGCGTTGCCGGCGGTGGGCTTCGTCGCGCCTGCGGCGCTGACGATGGCGAACCTGCCCCGGCCGCTGCGCAGCAGCGCGTCGTGGAAGGCGAGGCTGGTGTGCTGCGCCGTGCGGATGAGCAGCTTCTCCAGCAGGTCCCAGTCGGCGAGGTCGGTGCCGGTGAACGACTTGCTGCCCCGCCAGCCGCCGACGAGGTGCACGAGGCCGTGGACGGCGCCGTGCTCCTTCTCCAGGCCGTCGGCCCAGGCGCGTGCCGCGTCGGCGTCCAGCAGGTCGACGGTCTCGCCCGTGACCTTCGCGCTGCCCGCAGACGCGGCCGCGTCGACGACCTCCTTCAGGCGTGCGGCGTCGGCGTCCGCCGCGGCGACCGTGGCGCCCGCGGCGGCGAGCCGCAGCACGGCCGCCCGTCCCGCGGGGCCCGCGGCACCGGCCACGGCGATCACCATGCCGTCGAGTGCCGGGCCTCCGGCGGCTGCGTCCATCGCGCTGTCCTCTCCCGGGACGTTTCCCTGACGGCTCTCCCGTCCGCTTTCCCGATCGCTTCCCTGGCCGCTCACGCCGCGGCCCGCTCGCCGCTCGCGGAATGGCCGGCCGCGTTCGGCGTGATGCCCTTGGTGGAGGCGACGACCTTCTTCAGCTTCTTCGCGAGGGCCTCGTAGAACATGCTGAGCGGAAACTCGTCGGGCAGCACGTCGTCCACGAGCTTGCGCGGCGGCAGCGTCAGGTCGAGGGCGTCGGGGCCCTTGTTCCACTTGGAGCCGGGGTGCGGGGCGAGGTAGGTGGACACCAGGTCGTACGCGGCGAACCAGTGGACGATCTTGGGCCGGTCGATGCCCTCGCGGTAGAGGTCCTCGATCTCGGTGCAGAGCTTCTTGGTCACCTCGGGGGCGCGGTCCCAGTCGATGCGCAGCGTGTTGTCCGTCCAGCGCACCACGTCGTGCTTGTGCAGGTACGCGAAGAGCAACTGCCCGCCGAGCCCGTCGTAGTTCTTGACGCGGGAGCCGGTGACCGGGAAGCGGAACAGCCGGTCGAAGAGCATCGCGATCTGCACGTCGCGGCCCTGCGGGAGCCCGTCCGCCTCGAGACGCACCGCCTCGCGGAACGCATTCAGGTCGCAGCGCAGCTCCTCGAGGCCGTACATCCAGAACGGCTGGCGCTGCTTGATCATGAAGGGGTCGAACGGGAGGTCGCCGTGGCTGTGCGTGCGGTCGTGGATCATGTCCCACAGCACGAACGCCTCCATGCAGCGCTGCTGGTCGTCCAGCATGGCGCGCACGTCCTCCGGCAGTTCGACGCCGAGCAGGTCGACGGCCGCGCCGGCGACCCGGCGGAAGCGCGCGGCCTCGCGGTCGCAGAAGATGCCGCCCCAGCTGAAGCGCTCGGGCACCTCGCGCACGGCGATCGTCTCGGGGAAGAACACCGCGGAGTTGGTGTCGTACCCGGCGGTGAAGCCCTCGAAGGTGATGCCGCAGAACAGCGGGTTGTCGTAGCGGGTGCGCTCGAGTTCGGCCAGCCAGTCGGGCCAGACCATGCGCAGCACGACGGCTTCGAGGTTGCGGTCGGGGTTGCCGTTCTGCGTGTACATGGGGAAGACGGCCAGGTGCTGGAGGCCGTCGGCGCGGTGGGCCGCGGGCTGGAAGGCCAGCAGCGAGTCGAGGAAGTCCGGTACGGCGAAGCCGCCGTCGGCCCACGCGCGCAGGTCGGCGACGAGCGCCTCGTGGTACGCGGCGTCGTGCGGCAGAAGGGGCGAGAGCTTCCCCACGGCGGAGGCGACGCGCTGGATCGCGGCTCCGGCCTCCTCGCGGGTGGGGGCGCCCTCGGCCTCGAAGTCGATGGAACCGTCCGTGGCCTGCCAGGGCCTGATCTCCTCGACGGCGCTCTTGAGCTCGGGCCACGCCGGGTGCTCGACCACCTTCTCAGCGGCGGATGTAGTCGTCTGGGCGGCGTCCTGCTCAAGAATTTCCGTCATGTCACTTCCTCCACGGGAGAACCTCGCGTACAGACACCGTATAAGTGAGAGGTTCCTCCCCACAAGGCGGAGGGCGTGGATTATCGCGTCCAGAGGCGCGTTCACCGATGATTTTACTGCCGCCAGGGGGTTAGAGGCAGAGATTCGTGGGCACGATACCGCTCGCGCGGACTGAGTACCGTGGCCGCCGTGCGGCCCTTCGCGCGGCCGGAGGAGGACACGGCCCGGACGGCTCCGTCACCACGCTTCCCTCCCGTTAGGCTGCCGGTCACGCCGTCCCTTCAGGGGCGCGGGGCGGATCCGCCGTCGACGGAAGCGAGAGAGCCGTGACTTTTCCCACCATCGGTCACCGAGGTGTGATGGGCGTCGAGCCGGAGAACACCCTGCGGTCGTTCCGCCGGGCCGAACAGGCGGGGATGGACGCCATCGAGCTCGACCTCCACCTGAGCAAGGACGGCGCGCTGGTCGTCATGCACGACGCCGACGTCGACCGCACGACGGACGGCAGCGGCCCGATCGCGGAGCGCACGCTCGCCGAGCTCAGGGAGCTGGACGCGGGCGGGGGCGAGCGGGTGCCGGTGTTCGAGGAGGTGCTCGACGCGGTCGCCTCGCCGATCCAGGCGGAGATCAAGGACGTGGCCGCCGCCCGCGCGCTCGCCGAGGTGATCCACGCGCGCTCGCTCGTGGAGCGCGTCGAGGTGTCGTCCTTCCACGACGAGGCGGTCGCCGAGATCGCGCGGCTCGTGCCCGGCGTGCGCACGGTGCTGATCGCGAGCCGCTGGGGCGCCGACGTGGTCGACCGGGCGAAGGCCGTGGAGGCGGGCACGCTGGCCCTCGGGATCCGCAGGGTGACGCTCGAGGTCGTGGAGAACGCCCACGCCAAGGGGGTGCGGGTCATCGGCTGGGTCGTCAACACCGAGGAGCGGCTGCGCCTCGCGCGTGCGCTCGGCCTCGACGGTGTGACGACAGACTTCCCCGAGATCCGCCGCGCCGCCCGCCTCAGCGGGTGACGGCCGCCGCGCCGGCCGCCTCGGCCGCGTCGCCTGGCAGCAGCGGCTTGACCAGCAGCTCGAATGCCAGGTCGTCCCTGGTGGGCAGGCCGAACCGCTCGTCGCCGTACGGGAAGGGCGTCTGCACGCCCGTGCGGCGGTAGCCGCGCCGCTCGTACCAGGCGATCAGCTCCTCGCGCACGGTGATGACCGTCATCTGCATCTCCCGCGCGCCCAGCTCCTCCCGGGCGATCCGCTCCACGTCGGCGATGACGCGCCGGCCGATGCCGTCGCCCTGCATCCCGGGGCGCACGGCGAACATCCCGAAGTACGCGACGCCCGCGCCGCGCGCCTCAAGCTGGCAGCAGGCGACGAGCGCACCGCCGCGCTCGACCACGATCAGCCGGCTGCCCGACGCCTCGATCACGTCGAGCACACCGCGCGGATCGGTGCGCTGCCCCTGGAGGATGTCGGCCTCCGTGGTCCAGCCGGCCCGGCTCGAGTCGCCCCGGTAGGCGGACTGCACGAGAGCGACCAGCGCCTCCACGTCGGCCGAGGTGGCGGCGCGGTAGGTGAGCTGCTCCGTCGGCCGCCGCGCGGTGTCCTCGGCGCCGGTCTCTGTCTCCATGGGTCGCTGTGCCTTCCTCGGGCGTGTGCACGTCGGGACGTCCGAGCGTAACGCGGGCCGTGCCGCCGGCCCTCGCCGAGGCGGCCTGCGGCGGCCCGCGGCGGCTGTGCACCGTCAGCGACTGCCGGGCCCACGGCTGCCGGGCCCGCGGCGTGCGGGCAGGTGGCCGAGCAGCTCGGCGCAGGCGCTCACGTCGAACAGGCCGCCGTGTTCCGGCAGCTCGGCGCGGACCTCCACGCCGGGGTGGTAGCGGCGCAGGAGCTCGGCCGTCGGCAGGGGCGACGAGGTGTCCGCCGCGGCGACGTTGACGACGTGGCAGCCGTCCAGGCCGGCGTCCAGGGCGTGGCGCACGGCCTCGGCCGCGTCCCTCGTGTCGAGCCAGCCCCACAGCTCAGCGGCGTTGCGCCCGCCCGGGTCGGCCGCGACGCGCTCGAAGTGCCGGGTCAGGCGCTCGCCCGCGCCGACGAACGGGAAGCGCATGCAGACGACGCCGGTGCCGTAGCGGCGGTGGGTGGCGCGGGCGATCTCCTCGAGCGCCACCTTGGAAAGGCCGTACGGATCCTGGACGACGAGGGGGTGTTCCTCGTCCACGGGCACGTAGCGCGGGGACTGCGGGGTGGGCGCCCAGGCGAAGCCGAGCGCGGAGAGGCTGGAGGCGGCCACCACGCGGCGCACGCCCGTACGGCCCGCGGTGTCGAGCACGCGGTGCGCGGTGAGGCAGTTCGCGGCGAACAGCGCGCTGCCGTCGTCCACGTTGGGGTGCGGGATCGCCCCCAGGTGCACGACGGCCTCCACGCCGTCCATCGCCGCGGCCACGAGTTCCGCGTCCCGCAGGTCCCCGATGTGCACGCGCGCCGGGCGCGGGTCGTCGAGGGGGACGCGGTCGGTGGCGACGACCTCGTGCCCGGCGGCCAGGAGCGCGTCGAGTACGTGACCGCCGATGTGCCCGGCGGCGCCGGTGACCAGGACGCGCATCACGCCGTCACCGCCGCGAACGGGCCGCCCGCGCGGGCCGCGTGAGGACGCAGACGGTGGGGACGCGGACGTAGGTGGAGGACGGTCAACGAGATCACCACGATCAAAGCACCCGCCAGGAGGTTGTTGTGTGGGCTCATTGTGCGTCACGGCGACGCCGTGGCTCCACCACGGCAGGGGAATTCGAACGGTTTCGCGGCAATACCCGGACGGATGAGAATCGGCGGGGTGCGGAAGTTGCCGCCTGGGCAATGGTGCGTGAGCTGTTCCGCGAGAGACGCGGAAATCGCCTGTCCGTCGCAACGGAGAACGCCGAATACGGAACACCCGCCTACCACTTGAACGGAATTCCCCGACGGTCACTTCGGCACGGTCTACCTTCGGGATCGAGGTGCTTCGGACCTGAGGCATCGACCGGAACAGTAGGGGGAAAAGTATGCGCAAGATCGCGACGGCCGCCGCAGGGCTTTCACTCGCCGTGGGTGTGCTGGGACTTGCCGTGGCGCCGAGCGCCGAGGCGGCGACGCCCTGCCCGTCGGGGGCGTTCTGCATCCGCGAGACGAACGGCACCATCCTGAGCAGGAACATCTTCTACAGCTACGGCGCGCACAATCTGTCCAACGTCACCGGCAAGCGGGTGCTGGTCAACAACCAGACCGGCGGCGCGGGCTTCAGGCTGTGCTTCGGGTACAACGGCAAGAACTGCTCCGCCGTGGACCGCGTCAGGGGCACCTTCGCGCCCTACGACATGGGGCCGATCAACTCCGTCGTCCTCGTGAAGTAACCGGCGCGAAAGACCGGTGAATGAGCCCGGGAGCCGCTGGGATTTTCAGCGCTCCCGGGCAATCGGCGTTCTGCTGATTCTCTGTATTTCACGCGTTGACGACCCGGCGCGACCCGACGCGACCCCGCGCGGCACGGCTCGGGGAATGGCGTGCGCCGCCGAACACGCCCCTTGTGTTCCCGTGCGCCCGTATGCGCGCCGCTTCTGCCGGGCAACACCCCTTTGAAGGTAACCGGGGGGAGGGGATGCGGCGTGCACGCACCGCTGTTGGTGAGCTGGCTGATGGTCGCCGTGTGCGCCGCGTCCGGGTCGTACTGCCTGCTGCGCACGCGCGTGGCCGTCGGTGGTACGAGGGCGACCGCGCGGGGCGAGGCGCTGATGGGGTTCGGCATGGCCACCATGGCGGTACCGGCCCTGGTGTGGGCGCCTGCGAGGTGGGTCTGGGGCGCGTACGCCGCCGTCTTCGGTCTCACTGCGCTCCGTGCGTGCGTGGCCGTGGCCGCGCGTGGGCGGTCCGCGGGGCACCACGCGCACCATCTGGTGGGGACGCTGGCCATGGTCTACATGTCCTTGGCCATGGTGTCCTTCCCGGCGGGCGGCGGCGGCCATGGTGCGATGGCCGGGATGGGCGCGGGAGAGGTGATGGCGCCGGCCGGGATGCCGGTGGTGACGGGGGTACTGCTGCTCTACTTCGCGGGATACGTGCTGTGGGCGGGCTCCCGGCTGATACCGGGGGTCGGAGCCGCGCCGGCAGGCGGCGCGGTGGCGCCGGGTGGGGTGCGGGGAGCGCCGGACGGGGCGCATGCGGTGCCGGGGCCGGCGGTGCGGTTCGTGGGCAGGCCCGAGGTCACACTCGCCTGCCGGCTCTCCATGGGCATGGCCATGCTGGCGATGCTGCTCGCGTTCTGATCGCGCTGCGCGCCGACGGCCCCGGAGGCGGCGGGAGTTGCCCGAGCGGTCGCGGCGCCGGGGCGTGAAGGTGTCCTGCGTCACTTGCCGTCGGAGGCCGTATCCGGGGTGGCACCGTCCTCATAGGCTGGGGCCATGATGGTCTCGATAGCGCTGCTGCTGCTCGGGGCGCTGGCCGCCGTCGTGGCGCCGCGGCTGCTGTCGCGGGCCGACTGGCGGGAGCGTGAGCCGGTGGTCGCGCTGTGGGTCTGGCAGTGCGTCGTGGCCGCCGTCCTGCTCAGCTTCGCGCTGTCGATGGTCTTCAGCGCGGCCGCGGCGTGGGCGTCCGTCAGGGGGCATGTCTTCGTGGGCGCCCCGGCAGGTGTCGTGCGCGCGTACGCGCTGGGCGCCCACCGCCCGTGGGCGGCGATGCTCGCGATCGTGCTGGCGAGCGGCGGGGTGTGGACGGCCGCGATGCTGACGCGCGAGATCCACATGTCCCGGGAGCGGCGCAGGCGGCGGCGCAGGGAACTCCTCGTCCGCTCCCCCGTCCTGCCGGGCGAGGAGCCTGGTGAGGAGCCCCTGGTGGTCCTGGAGGGCGACAAGCCCGACGCGTGGTGGCTGCCGGGCGCCGCGCCGCGGCTGGTCATCACGACGGGGGCGCTGCGGCGCCTGAAGGGCCGCGGGCTCGACGCCGTCCTGGCGCACGAGCAGGGGCACGCGCGCGCCAGGCACGACTGGCTGCGGCACTGCTCGTGCGCGCTGGCCAACGGTTTCCCGCAGGTGCCCGTGTTCGCCGCGTTCCGCGACGAGATCCACCGGCTGGTGGAGCTGGCGGCGGACGACTCCGCCTCACGACGTTACGGCCACCGGGCGATAGCACTGGCCCTCGTCGAACTCAACGAGGAGCGCGGCGTGTTCGTACCCGGGCACGGCACGGACACCGAGCTGCCGCAGCGGGTGGACCGGCTGCTGTCACCGGTGCCCAGGCTGGCTCCGGCCCGTCGGCTGCGGCTGACGGCCGCCGCGGCGCTGGTGCCGGCGGTGCCGCTGCTCGTGGCGCTTGTGCCGGGGCTGCGCGCGCTCGGCTGACCTGCCCCGGCCGCCGCCGTGCGGGGGCCGGTTGGCGTGAGCGTCGCCGCGTCGGCGAGTATCACCGTCATGCGCGTACCCCACTCGGTCCCCGCCCGTACCGCCGTGCTGAGCGGCGCCGCGTTCGTCGCGGTGCTCGCCCTCGTCGTGGCGGACTGGGGTCCTCTGCTCTCCTTCGACCGGTGGACCGCGGTCGGCCTGCACCACCGCGCGCTGTCGGACCCGGGGGTGACGCACGCCGCCAGGGTGCTCACGGACTGGGTGTGGGACCCCACGACGATGCGGTTGCTGACGGCGGCGGCCGTGGTCGTGCTGTGGCTGCGCGGCGCGCGGCTGCTCGCCGGGTGGCTGGCCGCCGCCACGCTGGTCGGCTGGGGTCTCGAGCAGTTGGTGAAGTCGGCGGTCGGGCGGCCGAGGCCGCACTGGCAGCACCCCGTGGACTCCGCGCACTTCGCGGCGTTCCCCTCGGGGCACGCGATGGCGGCGACGATCGCCCTGGGACTGCTGCTGTGGGCGGCGCGCCGCCAGGGCGTGGCCGGGGCCTGGTGGGCGGCGGCACTGGCCGTGGCGGTCGTGTCGGCCCTCGGGGTGGGTCTGACCAGGCTGTGGCTCGGCGTGCACTGGGCGTCCGACGTGCTGGGGGGATGGCTGCTCGGCGTGTGCCTCGTCGCGCTGTCCGTCGCCTGTTCCGGGCGTTTGGCCTTGTACCGGGACCGGTGAGCCCGCGAGGATCTGACCCATGACGTTCAAGGCAGTCCTCTTCGATTTCTCAGGGACCCTGTTCCGCATCGAGTCGGCCCGGTCGTGGCTGGACGCGACACTCGCCCAGGCGGGCGTCGCCATGACGTCCGAGGATGTGCGGCGCAGCGCGATGCGGCTGGCCGTCGCGGGCGCGCTGCCCGGCGGTCCGCCGCCGGAGAGGGTGCCCGAGCACCTGGCGGACGCGTGGGCGGTACGGGACAGGAGCGCGGCCGAGCACCGCGCCGCCTACACGGGCCTGGCACGCGAGGCGCGGCTGCCTGACCCGGCGCTCTACGACGCGCTGTACGAGCGGCACATGACCCCCGACGCGTGGCGGCCGTACGGGGACGCCGCCGAGGTGCTCGGCGCCCTGCGGGGCGCGGGTATCGCGGTCGGCGTGGTCAGCAACATCGGCTGGGACCTGCGGCCGGTCTTCCGTGCCCACGGGCTCGACGCGCTGGTGGACGCGTACGTCCTCTCCTTCGAGCACGGGGTGCAGAAGCCGGACGCGCGCCTGTTCCAGACGGCGTGCGACGAACTCGGGCAGGACCCGCACGACGTGCTGATGGTGGGCGACAGCCGGGAGGCGGACGGCGGCGCCTCCGCGCTCGGCTGCGAGGTGTTCTTCGTGGACCACCTGCCGGTCGAGGAGCGCCCCGCGGGTCTGCGGCCCGTGCTGGCGCTCGCGGGCCTCGGTTCCGCTCCGTAGGCGGGGTTCCGCGCCCCAGGAGGGGTTCCACGCCCCGGGAGGGCGGGGCGTGGAGGCTCGCACGGCATGCGAAATCGTCCGCCTTGGACGATCCCCCGCGTCGCCCAAGGCGGACGAAACCCGCCGACCAGGGCCTCAAGGGCCTGCGGCAAGTCGCACTGAGTATACTGGCTAAGAACCAGTCAACGCAGGAGTAAGCATGTCCCCGCGAAGCGCAGAGGTCAATGAGGAGCTCCGCCGCCGCTCGCGCGAGCGGCTGCTCGACGCCACCGTCGAGCTGGTCGCGGAGGCGGGGTACGAGGCGACGACGCTGGCGGACATCGCCGACCGGGCCGGCTCCGCGCGCGGCCTCGTGTCGTACTACTTCCCGGGGAAGCGGCAGCTCCTGCAGTCGGCCGTCCACCGGCTCATGCACCGTACCCTGCAGGCCGGTCTCGAGCGCGAGCCGCGCACGGACGACGGGCCGGAGCTGATGGCCCGGGCCATCGACGCGATCCTGGGACTGACGGTCTCCCACCCGACGCTGATGCGCACGCACATGGCGGGGATCCTGCAGGCCGAGGGGTTCGTGCGGTGCCCCGAGCAGCAGCGCCTCGCACAGCTGCTGCGCGAGACGGTCGAGCGGTACGGCTCGCCCGACCCGGACGCGGACTACCCGCTGCTGCGGGCGCAGTTGATGGGCTCGGTCTTCGCGATACTGATGCCGGGCGCGCCGATGCCGCTGCCGCGCCTGCGTGCCGACCTCTTCCAGCGCTACGGCCTCGATTGGCGGCTCGGTGTCCCGCCGGGCGAGGAACCGCCGGGCGGAGCCGGGTTCGTGGCGCTCGCGCGCGGCTGAGCGGCCGCGCGTCAAGGACGAGCCCGGCCGCGCGGCCGCGCTCAGGCCTTCCGTCTGCGGGAGGGCAGGTGGCCCGCGTCGCGCGCGCCCGCGATGAGCCGGAGGGTGCGGCGCCTGCCGAAACCCGTCGCGGCCATCACGGCGAGCACGGGGTCCTCGCCACGTGACTGGGCCGCGCGGTACGCGTCCACGACGTCCCCGAGCCTGCCGCCCAGGCGGCCGGCGGTGCCAGGACCGCGGTGACGCCCCC
>NZ_JAGIQL010000105.1 GCF_017813245.1 Streptomyces montanisoli | reverse complement strand
CCCCCCCCCCCCCCCCCCCCCCCCCCCCCCCCCCCCCCCCCCCCCCCCCTTCTTCCAAGCAGAAGCCGGTATCCGCAATGCTTCGGAGCCTGGAGTTCGGCCGTGCGCTCTTCCGATCTCAGGGCCGTGGCGGGTCCGTCGCCCCGGGCCCGCCACGGACCGGGGCGGTGGACCCGCCACGGCCCAGCGGGCGCGGCCCGTCGCGGCACGTCCGCCGGACCCGTTCGCTCGCGTCCGTGCACCGACGGGACGTCGGCAAATGCCCGCTGCCGCCGGGCGTAGCGTGTAACGGACCCGATCGTTTCGACCGGCTCCACCGACCCGATCCGACTGGCACGAGGCGACTTCCATGACTGTCCACGGTTCGTTCCCCGGCGTCCGCCCCCGGCGGCTGCGCACCACGCCCGCCATGCGGCGGATGGTCGCCGAGACGCGGCTGCACCCGGCCGACCTGATCCTGCCCGCGTTCGTGCGGGAGGGCATCGACGAGCCCGTGCCGCTCGCCGCGATGCCCGGTGTCGTGCAGCACACCCTCGACACCCTCAGGAAGGCGGCCGCGGACGCCGTCTCGGCGGGGGTCTCCGGGATCATGCTGTACGGCGTCCCCGAGGACGCCAAGAAGGACGCGCTCGGCACCGCGGGCACCGACCCCGATGGCATCCTCCAGCAGGCGATCCGGGCCGTGCGCTCCGAGGTCGGCGACGACCTGGTCGTCATGTCGGACCTGTGCCTTGACGAGTACACGGACCACGGCCACTGCGGCGTCCTCACGCCCGACGGCCGCGTCGACAACGACGCGACGCTGGAGCGGTACGCGGAGATGGCCCGCGTCCAGGCCGAGGCGGGCGTCCACATGGTCGGCCCCAGCGGCATGATGGACGGCCAGATCCGCGTGATCCGCGAGGCGCTCGACGCCGTCGGCAAGGAGGACGTGTCGATCCTCGCGTACACCGCGAAGTACTCGTCGGCCTTCTACGGGCCGTTCCGCGAGGCCGTCGGCTCGTCGCTGCAAGGCGACCGCAAGACGTACCAGCAGGACCCGGCGAACGCCCGCGAGTCCCTGCGCGAGCTGGCGCTCGACCTGGAGGAGGGCGCCGACATCGTGATGGTCAAGCCCGCCCTCCCGTACCTGGACATCCTGGCGCGCATCGCGGACGCCTCGGACGTGCCGGTGTGCGCGTACCAGATCTCGGGCGAGTACGCGATGATCGAGGCGGCCGCGGAAAAGGGCTGGATCGACCGCGACGCGGCCATTCTGGAAACGCTGACGGGCATCAAGCGCGCGGGCGCGAGCATGATCCTCACGTACTGGGCGACGGAGGCCGCGCGTCGGCTGGCCCGCTGAGGGCGACGGGCGCGGCCTGCCTCATGACTCACGCGTCGTCGAAGCGCAGGCCCGTGACGGTGGCGAGGAAGTTGCGCACCGACGGGGCGTCCTGGCGGTCGGCGCGGCAGACGGCGGAGACCGTGGAGTACGCCGGGGGGTCGGTCAACGGCACGTACCGCAGCGCCGGGAGTCGCAGTACGCGCAGGCAGTCCGGGACGATGGTGATCCCCGTGTTGGCGGCGACGAGCCCGAGCAGGGTGGGGAACTGCACTGCTTCCTGAGCCGCCTCCAGCCTCACTCCTGCCCGGTGGCACAGCGCCGCGATGTGGTCGTACAGGCGTGAGACCTGGTGCCGCGGAAAGGTGAGGAAGCGTTCTCCCGCGAGCTCGGCCAGCTCGACCGAGTCGCGGGCAGCGAGCCGGTGGGACTCGTGGACGGCGACGATCAGCCGCTCCCGATGGATGCGGCGGACCACAAGACCGGTCGCCATGTCCATCTCGCGGGCGATCCCGACGTCCAGCCGGCCCTCACCGATCGACTCCAGTTGCGCGTCGGTCGTCGCTTCGGCCAGTTCGAGGTGGAGCCCGGGCCATGACCGCTGCATGGCCAGCACGCTGCGCGGGACGATGCTCAGCGCCGCCGAGCTGACGAAGCCGATCCGCAGCAGGCCGATGTCGCCGTGCGCGGCATGTCTGACGGCGCTGAGCGCGTGGTCGGACTCGGCCAGCACCCGGCGCCCCTGCAACAGCAGCACGCGGCCCGCCTCCGTCAGTTCGACGCTGCGGGTCGTCCGGCGGAACAGGGGCGTGCGCAGTTCCTTCTCGAACTTGCTGATCTGCTGGCTCAGTGCGGGCTGGGCGATGTGCAGCCGCTCGGCGGCCCGTCGGAAGTTCAGTTCCGTGGCGACGGCGACGAAGTAGCGGAGTTGGCGGAGCTCCATGGCGATTGATATTCGCAGCCTATTAATCGGATGGCAATAGATACTTCTCCTCCAGTCGGTGACTGCATAACGTTTGTCGCGAAAGCCGCAGTCGAACGTCGAGGAGCTCCGTCGTGCCGGACATTCCGAACACCCTTGATCAACCGGCGACGCTGCGGCATCTCATAGCCGGGCAGTGGGTCGACGGCGAGGGAGCCGAGGCACGCAGCCTCGACCCCGCGCACCCCGGCCGGGCCGTCGCCGTCTACCGGACGGCCGGTGAGAAGCTCCTGGACGAGGCGATCACCGCCGCCTGCTCAGCGCAGAGGGAATGGTCCGCGCGCGGGCTGATCCAGCGCGGCCTGGTCCTGCGCCGCGCGGCAGGTCTGCTGGAGGAGCGTGCCGAGGAGATCGCGCGGTTGATGACGCGCGAGGAGGGCAAGACCCTGCCGGAGTCGCGGGCGGAAGTCGGCGCGTCCGTGGAGACCCTCTACTACCACGCCGCCCGGGCCCGCGCCGCGGACGGCACCACCTATCCCTCCAGCCACCCCGACGAGGTCATCCGCACGCTCAGGCGCCCTCTCGGAGTCGTCGCGGCGATCACACCGTGGAACTTCCCGCTGCAGATCCCGGTGTGGAAGATCGCCCCCGCCCTGCTGTGGGGCAACGCGGTCGTCTGGAAGCCGGCCAGCGACACCGTCGCCGTCGCCGCTGCCTTCGCCCGGATACTCGTGGACGCGGGCGTGCCCGCCGGTGTGCTGAGCCTCCTCCTCGCCCCCGGCGGCCTCGGCGCGGCCCTGGTGGCCCGCGAAGAGGTCACGGGCGTGACCTTCACCGGCTCGGTGGCGGTCGGCCGGTCCATCCAGGCGGCGGCGGTGCCACGCGGGGCCAAGGTGCAGATGGAACTCGGCGGACACAACGCGGCCATCGTGCTGCCCGACGCCGATCCGGCCGCGGCCGCCGCCGACCTGGTGGCGGGCGCGATGGGCAGCACCGGCCAGAAGTGCACCGGGACGCGCAGGATCATCGCCGTCGGGGAGGCGTACGACGCCCTGCTGCCCGAACTGAGGCGCCGGGTCGAGGCCCTGGTGGTCGGCGACGGGCTCGACGACGGTGTGGACATCGGCCCGCTGGTCTCCGCCAGGGCACGGGAGGAGGTCGACTCGGCCGTCGAGCAGGCCCTCTCGGAAGGCGCCCAGGTGCTGGCGCGCGCCGATGCCGGCCCTGCGTCGGACGGCGACTGCTACTTCGCTCCCACGCTGCTCGCCGGGCATCCTGACCTGACGATCTGCCGCGAGGAGGTGTTCGGCCCGGTCACCACCCTGGTGCGCGCGGCCGACCTGGACGAGGCGATCCGCATCGCGAACGGGACCGCGTTCGGGCTCACGGCAGCGGTGTTCACCGGTGACGAGCGGGCCGTGCGGCGCTGCGTCGAGGAGCTGGACGCCGGTCTCGTCAAGGCGAACGCACCCACCACGGGCTCGGAGTTGCACGCGCCGTTCGGCGGCCTGAAGGACTCCTCCTTCCCGGCGCCGCGCGAGCAGAACGGCGACAGCGCCGCCGAGTTCTTCACCTGGTCCAAGACGGCGTACCTGCGCACAGCCGCCCCGGCCCGGAGCCGGTCGTGACCGGGCAGGGGGAAGTGCGCCCCACCGAACGGCTGCGCTGGGCCCAGCAGTTCGCGCGCTCCGCGGACCAGGTACTCGACCCGCGGGACATGGGGGCCTCCCGCCACACCCGGCACAGCTTCGCGCGCTCGTTCCTGCGTGCCGCCGCCGCCCAGCGCTGGACCGTGACGCGCGAGAGCTGGGACGTCGACGGGCAGGGCAGGGGCGAAGCCGTCTACCGGATCGACGCCGGCGGCCACGAGTTGAGGTTCGTCGCCTTCTCCACGGTGCTGGCCGACGGGCAGCGCACGGACAGGGTCGTCGCCGAGGCGTGGGACATCACCGCGGCCCTGGTGGAAGGCGTCTGGGACGAGGCGCGGCGCTCCGAACTGCGCGCACAGGTACCGCGGCAGGAGTCGGGCCGCGCCGACGCCGCCACGCTGGTGTGGACGCGGGCCAACCGCAGCAGCCGGTTCTTCGACTACGTGGTGGACCGGCTCGCCCGCGGCATGCAGCCCGATCCGGCCGCATTGGGCGACGCCGCCTACCTTGTGCGCAGCACGGCCTTCTACAGCAACGGCAAGTTCGGACTCGCGGACTTCGGCCGCCTGCGACCGGGCCATCCGCTGCGTCTTCCCTACCGCTCGCAGATGCTGACCGCGTGGCTGCTGCGCGAGCTCAGCCACGACCTGGTCGAACACTGCGCCGCCGCCAAGAGCCCGCACGCCGTCGCGCTGGAAGGCGACTGGCGGTGCTTCCTGGGCCTCGGCAACGCCACCGGCCTCGGCATGGTCCCGTACGTGATCAACCACCCCCAGGTGCTGGACGCGTGGTGCGCGGCGCGCGAACTCCCGCTCGCGTACGCCCTCCACCAGCCCACGTCACCGCGGGACGCGCGCACCGCGCGGGTACGTCTGCTGCTCGGCCGGGCGGCCGAGTACTACCGCGAACGCGACACCCTGGCCACCGCCCCGTACCTGCCGGGCCCCGAACTGGCCGCGCAGCTCGACAAGGTGGCGGAGGTGCTCGACGGATACGCCGCCACCGGACTGGTCCTGGGCAAGCGGACCGACCGGGCCTGGCAGGACCTGCACACGGCGGCCGAGGAGATCGGTCTCGAGGCCCGGGGCGTCGTCGACGCGGTGCTGGTGGAGGTCTACGACGACCTCGACGCGGACGTCGAGGCGCTGCTCCGCTGCGATCAGAACACGCAGGTGGCGCCCGCGAGGACCTGCGGCGAGCTCAGGACGGAACTCAACGGCCGCTACGACTGGGTGAGCCGCCACGACTGCGGCGAGCCCGGCCGGCAGGCGCACTTCTGGTTCTCCTCGCAGGACAACGAGGAACCGCGGCGCGGCCGGCGTGGCGTCGATCCGGGCGAGGAGGTGGAGCACCCGGTCGATATCGCCCGTGCGGTCGCCGAGCTGCTGGACGACCTGGAGCACGCGGAGCCCCGTCAGCTCGTCGCCGAGTTCCTGCTGGCGCACCCCTGGCACCGCGGAACAACCGCTCGGGTGCAGTCGCTTGCGGGTCTCCCGTACACGGAAGTGCGGGCCAATCTGCTCGCGGACGACTTCCTGCCCCTGCATCTTCAGCGGTTCCAGCTCGCGCTGTACGGCATGGACAACTACAGCCCCCAGTCGACGGACTGGCTGCGGGTGACGCTGTTCTCCGGAGCACCGCGGGCCCGCGACGTCGCGGCCGGGACCGACCACGACTGGTTCTTCGTTCGCAAACCCCGGAGGGACGCACAGTGAGTTCGCTTGCTCATGAGGACCTGGTCGTCGTCGACGGCCTGGAAATCAACAACTGGGACCGCAAGGTGCTCGAAGAGCTCCGCACCGGTGGTGTCAGCGGTGTGAACGCCACCTGCGCCGTGTGGGAGGGCCCGGACGAGGCCACCCGGGCGATCGCCGGCTGGTACCGGCTCGCCAGGGACAACGAGGACGTGGTGGTGCTCGCCGAGACCGCCGGTCAGATCCGCGCCGCGAAGGCAGCCGGCAAGGTGGCGGTGGTGCTGGGATTCCAGAACACCTCACCGTTCGCCGACGACTACCGGCTGGTCGAGGTCTTCCACCGGCTCGGTGTGCGTGTCGCGCAGCTCACGTACAACATCCAGAACCTGGTCGGCGGCGCCTGCTACGACGCGCACGACTCCGGCCTGACCGCCTTCGGCCGGCACATCGTGGACGAGATGAACCGGGTCGGCATGCTCGTCGACCTCTCGCACGTGGGCAACCGGACCTCCCGTGACGCCATCGACGCGTCCGAGAGGCCCGTCGCCATCACCCACGCGAATCCGACGTGGTTCTTCGAGCACCCGCGGAACAAGCCTGCCGAGGTCATCAGGGCCCTGGCCGACCGGGGCGGAGTGCTCGGGTGCTGCCTGTACCCCAACGTCCTGGGCGGTGAGCTGACCACTCGTGACCAGTTCTCCTCGATGGTCGCGCGGCTCGTCGACGAGATCGGCCCCGACCACGTGGCCATCGGCAGCGACTGCACGCGCAACTGGTCGCAGGACTTCGTGGCCTGGCTGCGCAATGGCCGCTGGCGGCCGCCCTCCGCCAACCCGGTCGAGCCCGAATGGCCCGCGTGGCCGCGGTGGTTCGGCGGCCCCGAGGACTTCCCCGCCGTCACCGAGGGCCTGCTCTCCGCGGGGCTGGACGCCGCCACCGTCACGAAGGTGATGGGCGGGAACTGGCTGCGGCTGTTCACGGAGGTCTTCGGCGGGACGGAGGCGCCATGAGCGGCGCACCCGGCGACGCGCGCACGGACGCCCACCGGGCAGGCGACGGCTTCCGGGTGGCGGTACGGGAGGTCCGCGAGGCCGCCTTCCGCGCGGTCGTCGCCGCCGGAGCCTCCAGCGGGGAGGCCGCGGCGGCGGCGGACCTCGTCGTGCTCGGCGAGGTCCTGGACGGGACGGGCGTTTTCGCGCTGGCAGACGAACTCGATCGCGTGCCGCGCGGCAGGCGACCGCTCGCCTGCCGCGACAGCGCCGGCAGCACTGTCGTCGTGCTGCACGATCCGGCCGGACGCGGGCCCCTGCTGCTCGGACCTCCGGCGGCGGACCTCGCGGCGGCGGCCTCGCGGCCGGTGCTGCTGCCCGGAGCGTGGACGCCGTCCGTGGAGTGGATCATCATCGGCGCGACCGCCAGGACGGGGACCCCGCTGCTGGCCACGCGGGTACGGGCCGACGGCTCGCCCGGCGCCTGCGCGCTGGCCACCGCCGACGGCACGGTGTACCGGGCCGACCGTCCCGGCGCCCTCGGCGGGCGGCTCACCGGACGGACCGCGGACGACCCGGAGCAGCACCGTGCCGACCTGCCGGGCGAGGGCGTCCTGCTGAGCCGCTGGGACGGGGCCCCGCCGAAGCCCGGCGTACCACCGGCCCGCACCCCCCAGCAGCAGCATGAGCGCTTCGCCGCGGCCATGGAACACGGCCTGCGGGTCGCGTCCGGTCCGTGGTCGACGGTCTACGGCGCCTCACGCGACTACCTCGTGCCCGACCGCCAGTGAATCCCCGCACAGCAGAGGACGTCCGAAGATGGTGACTCTCGTTCCCCACCCCGACGGCAGGCCACGGCCCTACTCGGCCGCGGCCGTCCACAACGGCACTGTCTGGGCCTGCGGCCAGATCCCCGTCACCGCGGGCGGCGACACGCCGCACGACATCGGTGACCAGGTACGGCTGGCCCTCGACAACCTCGAGACCGTGCTGACCGCGGCAGGCGGCGGCCTCGGCACACTCCTCAAGGTCACCGTGTACCTGGCGGACCTCGCCGAGTTCGACCACTACAACGCCGCGTACCTCGAACGTCTCGCGGACGTCCCGCTGCCGCCCCGTACGACCGTGCAGGTCGCGGACTTCCGCGGCGCCAAGCGGGTCGAGATCGACGCGGTGGCTGCGCTCGCCCCTGGCCGGTAGCGGCCGCGCCGCAGGCGCGCCCCGGCAACCCCAGCTCTCGCGTCCGCGCACCTCGCACCGTGCGCCGCGCACCGCGCACCGCGCAGAGACGCTTCCCGTGCTTCCCGAACCCTCGATGGGACGGACCCGATGGACGTCGACACATCCGCCTCAGCCGGCCACCGGCCCGGCTCCACGCTCGACACCCTGCACCTCAACCGGTTCCACATCAGACTCGCGCTGGTCTCGTCCGGGGGACCGTTCCTCGACGGCTACATCCTCGGCATCATCGGCATCGCCATGGTGCAGATACAGGACCAGTGGAGGATGAGTGTCCTGTGGTCAGGACTGATCGGCGCGTCCGCGCTGATCGGCGTCTTCGTCGGCGGCGCGGTGTTCGGAGCGGTGACCGACCGCATCGGCCGCAGGTTGATGTTCATGATCGACCTGGTCGCCATCATCGTCTGCTCGGTGCTGCAGTTCTTCGTCACCAACGAGGTCGAACTCTTCGTGCTCCGGCTGCTCATCGGCATCGCCGTCGGCGCGGACTACCCGATCGCGACCTCCCTCGTGACGGAGTTCGCACCCCGGGCGTGGCGCGCGAAGCTCCTCGGCGGCCTGAACGCCATGTGGTTCGTCGGAGCGACGGTCGCCGCGTTCGTCGGGTACCTGCTGCTGCGCTCGCCCGACGGCTGGAAGTGGATGCTGGCCTCGTCGGCCGTTCCCGCGGCCGTCATCGTGTGCGCCCGGGCCCGCATCCCGGAGTCCCCGCGCTGGTTGCACAGCAAGGGCCGCTCGCGGGAGGCCGTCGACGTCCTGCGGCAGACGGTGTCCGAACACGCCACGCTCGCCGACCTGCCCGAGGAGGAGGGTGCCGTCCCGGTGAGCGCCCTGCTGACAGGCGGCTACCTCAAGCGCGTGGTGTTCATCTCGATCTTCTGGACCTGCACCATCGTCACACTCTTCGCCATCTACGCCTTCGGGCCGCAGGTCCTCGCGCTGTTCAACCTGAACGGGGGCGCCGACGAGGCGAACCTGGGCTACGGCCTGATCAATCTGTTCTTCCTGATCGGCAACGTCGTGGCCCTCCTCCTCGTCGACAGGCTGGGCCGGCGCCCGATCCTCATCGGGGGGTTCGCGGTCTCCGCGCTCGGCCTGCTGTACCTGGCGGTCGTGCCGGACTCGGGCCTGTGGATGGTCGCGATCGCGTTCGCGGTGTACGCCGTCTTCAACGGCGGACCGTCGATCCTCGAATGGATCTATCCGAACGAACTGTTCCCCACCGAAGTGCGCGCCACCGCGGTCGGGTTGTGTACGGGCATCAGCCGGATCGGCTCGGCGATCGGCACCTTCGCGACACCGTGGTCCCTGACGGCGCTGGGCCTGAGCGCCACGATGTACATCGCGGCGGGTATCGCCCTCGTCGGTGCTCTCGTCAGCTCCTTCATGGCACCGGAGACCAGGAACAAGGACCTGCATGTGACGTCGGCGCTGCTGTGACGTCGGCCCTGCACGTGACGTCGGCCCTGCTGTGACGCGCCCCTGCTGTCACGCACCGCGTGGCGGCAGGCGCCGTGTGATCCGGTCGAACAGGTCCGTCAGCGGCTCGCCCACGTCCCGGCCGAACTCGGTGAGCCCGTAGGTGACCTGGGGCGGTGTCGTCGGCTCGACCTCCCGCTGAGGCGGCCCGAGTCCGGGCGGTTCTAAGCCGGGTGGTCACGCGAGCGACGGCCACCGATCGGCCGCCCACTCCCGCCAGCCCGGCCATCCGGCCGGCGGATCTCCGACGTGATGCCCGTCGAGCTCCGTCGCGTCAGGCTCCTCGAACAGCGTCCGCCAGCGCGCGAGGTCCGCGTCGCTCATCGGGAAGGTGCCGTCGGGGCTGGTCGACCAGCGATGCGCGATCCGGGCTCGCTGCGTCTCGGGGCCCACCGGCAGGTACTCAAGGCGGCATGACGCACCCGCCGACGCCACCAGCGAGCGGATGGCCGACCGCTCGTCACGGGACCAGCAGCCGAAGTCCAGGACTACGTTGGTTCCGATCCCCAGCGCATCCAGGGCCAGGCGGAGCAGCCGTCCCTCAAGGACGTCGCGCTTTCCTTCCGCGTCGGGGTCGCCGAACAGCGGGATCATCCATTCATCAGGCGTCAGCCGCAGCGCGCTGTGCTCTTCGGCGAGTTGCCGCGCTCTCGTCGTCTTGCCTGCTCCGGGCAGGCCGACCATCAGAAACAGCATGCCTCGCACCCTGCACCCGCCAGGGCCGTGTGCGCAGGTCGGCCCGGAGCTTGAGCCCCGGGTTCCGGGCGCCGGGCCTCGGGCCCCTTTTCAGTTGAAGGGGTGGTTTGGGATTACCACCCTTCCCCCCAAGCCCCCGCTGACGAGGAGGGATCGCTTTCCGTGATCGGCTTGCGCCGGAGCGTGTCCACCGTTTAGCGTACGCAGCATTAAGCGGCCCCGGCCGGTGCTGAGAACACCGGGCGCGGAGCCTGACCTACGCATCGAATGAGGTTCGATCGTGGCTGACGCCCACCTTAATGCTGCCCTGCCCGCGCCCGCACACCCCCAGGCCAAGCCTGGATACGGCAAGCGGAGCGCACCCGACCAGCGCCCGCGCGGCGCGCGCGATTTCGCACATCTGCGCACGAGGGAAGCGGCCATCGCCGCGTACATCGACCGCATGCCCGAGGGCACCGCGATCGGCTACAAGGCCCTTGCGGCCCAACTCGCCGACTACGGTCAGCAGGCGTGCGGCAAGGCGCTCAACTTCCTTTCGGAAGCCGGTCACTTGCGCCGGATCAAGGAGCACCTGCAACTCGACGACAACACCTTCCGCTGGGTGACGCACACGTTCTTCTCCCGCACGCCGCGGGAGGACGACTGGTGGCGGACGTTCGTGGAGAGCATGCGCGGCATCGACCTCACCGAACGGGCGCGGCGCGCGCGGGCGGCCGAGGCGACCGAGGCGGGGGACGTGGGGGACACGGGGGACGTGGAGCCCGCGCCCCCGAACCCCGCGCCTGTCGCGCCCCCGGCGGCCCCCGCCGCGTCGCCCGCTCCCTCCGACGCCTACCGCGCGCTCCAGCGGCTCGGCCGCGCCGAGCCCCGTATGACACTGTCCGCCGCCGAGTGCGCGGCCCTCGAACCCCTGGTCGCACAGTGGTTCGCGCGCGGCGCCACACCGCAACACCTCACGCGCTCGCTGACCGAAGGCCTGCCGCCCACGCTGCACAGCCCCGGCGCGATCGCCCGTACCCGACTGGAGAAGAAGATGCCCCCCGAGCCCATCCAGGAACGCGCCTACGTCGACCGTGTGGTGATGGTCTGCATCGGCTGCGACGTGCCGGACAACGTCAGCCCGCTCATCAACGGCGTGTGCGTCGAGTGCCGCGAGGAGATGACCGCCTACGACGCGGCCGAGGAGGCGGGAATCGTCATCGACCGGGTCCCCGACACCTTCCGCCGCGTCCCGGCCCAGGTCGACGTGGCACGCCGCGCCGACGAACTCCGCGCGGCGGCGGGCCTGAAGGCTCGTCCGCTCGCGAGGCCGACCCACAGCGAGGTGCCGGGTGGTTGTGAAACCACGGCTCACTGAGGTCAGTTGTGGAGCCGGGCCGTTCTGGTGCTCCGCGTGTCAGGAGGTGACGTCCACCAGGACTTTGCCGACCGCGTGGCCCTCGACCGCTCGATGCGCGTCGGCGGTGCGGTCGAGGGGGAAGCGGATCAGCGGCAGGCCGTGCTGCTCGCCGACCGGCAGCGCGCCGTCGCGTACCGCGGCCGCGACGTCCTGGGCGGCCGCAGTGCGTGCCTCAGGACCGGCCGTGTAGAGCACCAGGAACTGGAGGCGTGTGTTCAGCACCATGTTCTGCAGCACGTTCAGTTCGACCGGCTTGCCGCCGTCGTTGGCGTAGGTCGAGATCGTGCCACGGCTGCGCAGCACGGCCAGGTCAAGTGCGAGGTTCGTGCCCAGTGCCACCTCGGCAACGGTGTCGACGCCGTCCGGGGCGATCTTGCGGATCTCGGCGGCCGGGTCGTCCTCGCGGTAGTTGATCACGTGGTGGGCTCCGGCAGCGCTGGCCAGCCGGGCCTTCTCGGGGCTGCTGACCGTGCTGATCACGGTGGCGCCGGCCCATCGGGCAAGCTGAATCGCCGCGTGCCCGACCGCGCCGGCCCCGCCCGCGGCGAGCACCACCTTCCCCTCGAGTGCTCCGGGCCGCAGCCGGCGGGGGCCGTCCTCGGCAACGGTGAGCGCACGGTGCGCGGTCAGCGCGGGGACTCCGAGTGCTGCGCCCACGTCGAAGCCGGCCTCGTCGGGCAGCGGCACAGCCTGTTCGGCGGGCACGACGGCGAACTCGGCGGCGGTGCCGAAGGGCCGCCCGGCGGCAGCCATGAACAGCCAGACCCGCTGACCGAGCCGATTCTCGTCGACGCCCTCACCGACGGCGTCGACCGTTCCGGCGCCGTCGAGGTGCGGGGTGACCTCAGAGAAGTGCTTGGGGTGGCCGGCGCCGGAGCGCGCCTGCCAGTCGGTCGGGTTGACCCCCGACACGGCGACCCGGACGCGAACCTCGCCGGGGGCGGGCGCCGGCAGGTCACGGTCGACGAACTGCAGAACGTCGGGGGCGCCGTTGTCGCGGTAGATGATGGCCTTCATGATCCGTCCTTGGAGGCTGCTTGAGCGGGGTTGCCGCGTTGCGGCGACGAAGCGGTCGCGGTGATCACGACGGTGTCTCCTCGGCCGGCGTCCGCAAGGCGGTGTAGAGCAGTTCGGCTTGGTAGAGCGCCATGACTTGGTGGGCGATCGGGGTGGCGAACTCCCGGGCGTGGGGCGGATCGTGGTGCTCGACCTTGACGAGCCAGGCCGTGACGCAGTCGTGCACCATCGCTCGCATCCGGTCGGTCGTGTCGGCGACGATGTCGCGGATTGCCGGGTCGGTGGTCGACTCGCCCCAGGTCTGCACGCCGACCCGCGCCTCGGCGGGGTCGATCGCGGCGATCAGGCGGGAGAGCAGTTCGTCAGGACTGGGTGGGGCGTCGGCCGCGGCGTACTCGCTGATGGTGCCGTCGCGCTTGTCGAGCGTTTCGCGGGCGGCAGCCTGGACCAGGTCGGCCTTGTTGCGGTAGTGCGCATAGATCGAGCCGGCCGAGAGGCCGGACTCGGCGGTGATGTCGGCGATCGAGGTCCGCTTCAGGCCGTTGCGGCTGAAGCAGCGGACGGCGGCCTCGGCGATCTGAGTACGCCGGAGTTCCTTGCGCGCGTCGGTGAGCCGAGGCACTGCACCTCCACGAAGAGAATCTACATTCTGTGTGTGGAGACGTTAGCAGAATTATCATTCTGTTTGCGGTGGGCAAGTGTCATACGATCAGGCCACGTCATGACGGCCGGGAGCGCCCGCCCCTTGCCCGGCCATCGGCGTTGATCCGGGGGAGCGCCGGGTTGTTTGAAGTGCCGGACCGCTCAGGTCGGTTGTGGTGCCGGGCCCAACGGCACGTGGGAGACTGCGCACCCTGAGTACCGCGCCTTCACCGGCGAGGCGCTGATGGCCTGCGGCGAGTTCATCGCGGACCGGATCGGTGCCCGACACGTACGAATCCCGCGCGCCGACCACTCGCCGCACCAGGATCGGCCCGACTCCGTGAACCGCTTGCTCGCCGATCTGTGGCTTCGCGCGGGCTGAAACACCCCGCTCAGAGGCTTGTCGCATCCGGGTAGCAGCGACGCAGTTCGGCGAGGGTCACGTAGTGCTCACCGTGCCATGCATGGAACGTGACCCCTTGCATCCTCACCCCCGTGCCACCGATGAGAGTGGATGTCCCGTTCGGCGGCAGTGCCGTGGCCGAGGGCAGATCATATGCGCGCTTGGGCGGCGGCCCGGTCGTGGGCGCGGGCACGTAGGAGGAGCGCGACCCAGCTTCGGTAGGGGCGCCACGCGTCGGCGATCGCCGCGAGGCGAGCGGGGTCGGCGGCGGTGGCCGCGTCGAGGGCGTACTCGGTTGCCATCGACTGGTGCACGCGCGGTTCTGCCGTGGGGAAGATGTCGGGGTGGCCGGCGCCCCGGATGAGGATCAGCTCGGCCGAGAACGGGCCGATGCCGGGCAGCTCGCGCAGCGCACGCAGCGCGGACTCGGCGGGCTCGGCGCGCAGCGTCGCCGCGTCGAGGCGTCCGTCGAATGCCGCGTCGGCGATCGCGTGCAGGCGCTCGACCTTCGTGCTGGTCAGGCCGGTGACGTGGTCGATGGTGCGCAGCACCTCCGGGGTGGGGAAGGTGTGCAGGCGTGCTCCGCCGACGTCGACGGCCCGGCCGTGGTCGCGGGCGAGGCGGGCCTTGATCGCGGCGGCCTGTGTCCTGCGTACGCGGTTGCCGATGACGGCCCAGGCGGCCGCCTCGTACGGCGTGTAGAAGCAGGGCGGCCGCAGCCCCGGGTAGTCGGCCTGGAGGCCGGCGACGACGGGGTCGCTGCCGCCCAGGGCCGGGTAGCCGGTTCCGTCGACGTCCAGGGAGAGGATGCGGGCGATCTGCGCACGCGCGGCGCTGTGGGCGGCCGGGCCGGTGCCGCGGTGGACGGTGAACTCGGCCGTCACGGGCGCAGGCGCCCCCGCACCCGCCGCGCCCGCGCTCGCCGTCTCCGCCTGGCTGACCGTGCAGCCGATGACGCCGCGCCCGTCGTCCGCGGGGAACGCCATGCGCAGCACGTCCCCGGCCGCGTGGCCGTGGGAGGCGGGCGTGAAGCCTTCCAGGAAGCGGATGGATGACGCCAGCGAGAACGGGCCCTTCGGTGTGAACGAGGCGACGGCGGGCACGGTCAGGCTCCGTGCGCGGTCATGACGTAGCCCTCGGGTCCTGTGAAGGAGAACATCGGCCCGAACGGGCTGTCCCTGACGGGGGCGACGATCTCGACGCCGGCCGCGGCGAGCTCGTCGTGCAGCGCCCGGGCGTCCGGCGTGGAGAACCACAGGGCGACGCCCAGGCCGGGGCGGCCCGCGTCCAGGTCTGTGCCGGGCAGCGGCTCGCGCACCGCGAACGGGCAGGGCTTGGTGTCGAAGACAACCGCGCCGGGCGGGGACGCGGGGGAGCGGACGAGGCCGAGGTGCTCCTCGCAGAACGCGGCGGCGGCCTCCACGTCACGTACCTGGAGTGCGACGAAGTCGGGGCCGCTGATGGTGGTGGACATGGGATGCCTCCCGGGTTGCATGTCAGAATGTTGACATACCCGACGTTACGGAGCTGGGCCGTCGATGTCAAAATACTGACATGAAGAACAGGATGCCCGCGCAGCCGCCGCACCCCGCAGACGACGTGCTCGACCACGTGGGCTACCGCCTCAAACGCGCCCACGCCGCCCTGCGCGCGGCCATGGACAAGGCGCTGCGGGAGCACGGCCTGACCGTGCCGCAGTACTCGTGCCTCGAAGTGCTCGCCGCCAGGCCCGGCATGTCCAACGCCGACCTCGCGCGCGCCACCTTCGTCACCCGGCAGTCCATGAACGTCGTCATGCGCGGGCTGCTGGACGCCGGGCTCATCGACCGTCCCGGCACGGTCGAGACCGGCCGCGCACGCCCCACCACGCTGACGGCCGACGGGCAGCGCCTGCTCCGTGCCGCGCAGGAATCCGTCTACGCGGTCGAGACCCGCATGGTCCGCGCCCTCCCCGGGCGCCGCCTGGCCGCACTGATCGAGGACCTCGACCGCGTGGCGCAGGCCCTCGACGAGTGAGGTCGAGCGCCGCCGCGCCCGCCCCGCGACGGTCAGCGCCCGGTGGCGCCGTCGATCAGCTCGCGGATGATGTCCGCGTGGCCCGCGTGACGGCCCGTCTCCTCGATCATGTGGGTGAGCGCCCAGCGCACGCTCGGCCCGGCGCCCGCGCGTCCCGCCCACGGGAGCGCCGCCCCGAGGTCCGTGCACGCGTCGAGCGCGGTGTTCGCGCGCTCGACGGCCGCCCGGTAGCGGGCGACGACGTCGGCGACGCTCTCCTCGGGGGCGGCCCGGAACGTGGCCGGCCAGTCGGTGACCTTCGCGCCGAGGAACATCGTCTCCTCGACGGCGGTCAGGTGGCCCAGCAGGCCGAGAAGGTTCGTGCCCGAGGGCACCTCCGCCGTCCGCACCCGGGGCTCCGGGGCCCCTTCGACCTTCGCGGCGATCGACGAGCGCAGGTAGTCGAGGAACCCCCGCAGTACATCGGCCTCGTTGTTCGCGGTGCGGGGCGGAGGGGTGTCGGTGCGGCGGGACGCGGCAGGTTGCGGCGGCACAGTGAGCTCCTTGTGTGAGGTGCCTGTCGGGCGGTGCCAGTCTCACCCGGCGCGTCACGAGGCGGCGTCGTCCTTGCCGTTTCGGCAAACGTGTCTTTCGCAGGTCAGGAGTCGGTGAACTCGCCTCGCCCGACTGCCTGGACGAATGCGGCGAAGGCGCTCGGCCGGAAGGCGAGTACCGGTCCGCCGGGGTTCTTGGAGTCCCGCACGGGCACGGCGCCGGGGATGTGGTCGGCGACCTGGACGCACTCCCCGCCGTTGCTCCCGCTGTACGTCGATGACCGCCAAGCATCGTGCGGGATCTGGCCTGTTGTGGTCACGAGAAGTGGTCCTTAAGGATCGAGTCGATGAGCGGGGCGGACTCATCCGGCGGCAGTGCCGTCGCCGCAAGCAGATCATAGGCACTGGTCGCTGAGGCCACATCCTCCGATTCCGCCAAGACGTACCCCTTGGGGAAGCCGTCGACATGAACGACGTCCGGCCCCTCTTCGAAGGACAGCAGCCCGAACGGCGAGCCCGATCCCGGGTACACCGCGATGCTGCTCGGAATGATCTGGACGACGTGGGGCGGTGAGTCCGCCAGGGCGCGGAGCCGTTCGAGCTGTCCGCACATGACGTCACTGCCGCCGACAGCCCGCCTGAGCACTCCCTCGTCCAGAACGATCCACAGTCGTGGCGGGTCGTCCCGCGTCAGGATGCGCTGGCGCTCCATGCGTGCGCTGACGAGGTGGTCGAGGTTGGTCGGGCGGCCCGTCCGTAGGACCTCCCGGGCGTATGCCTCGGTCTGCACGATGCCGGGCAGGAGCAGCGGGTGGAACATACGGACGGCGGTGGCCGACCACTCCAGTTCCACGTACCGGCGGAACCATGGCGGGAACGCGTACCTCAGGGCCAGCGGCCAGAGGCGTACGAATCGGCCTCCTGCGTGCGGGAACACGCGGTCGCAGGTCTCCGCGAAGTCCAGGGCGGGTACGCGGTCGCCGGACTCGATCTTCGCGACGAGGGAGTAGCCGCAGCACGCCTCCTTGCCCAACTCCGCGCGTGACATGCCCAGGCGCTCGCGTTCCAGGCGTACTTCGGCCCCGAAGTGGCTCAGGGGTGATGCGGTCGCGCCGACGGCGTCCACGTTCTCGTCTTCGACACTCATGCGAGCTCCCGAACGTCTCTTGGACAGGTGCGCGTGTCCAACCCGCCTCTCTGGTGGGCGGATGCAGCTCAGCCGATTCTAGATGCACGGACAGTGATCGTGTGTTGACGGAAAGGTTCCGCAGTCGTGTGTGACCGAATCCTTTGTGGGCCGGAGCGGGAGGGAGTGGCCGAACTCACGGCCGTTGTCCACGGCGGTGGTTTCTGGCGTCTGGTGCCGGACGACGTGCCCCGCCGGTACGACGCCCTGACAAGGGAGCTGATCGAGCGGGTACTTCACGGACTGGGGCGGCTGCCGGAATGACGTACGTCGAGGACGCGCGAACGGCGCCGGTGGCGTGGCACCTGGAGCCCGCACCCGTGGATGGATGCGGAGTGTGCGCCGCGCTGGCGAAGCAGCGGGAGGAGGCGCGCAGTTCACGAACACGGTGGACGGTCGAGGACTGCAATGGTGAGTTGCTCAATCACCACCACGGGCGGGCCACCGACTGGCGTCCGGAGTGATCGGCGTGAGGCCGGTGTGCGGCCCTCGGACGCGTCGGCGGTGCCGCGCGGCCGGCGGGCGGGGGCGCGTGGCACGATCAGGCCGTACGCGCCGAGCACCGAGCGGCGCGCGGAGAAGGGAGCCCGGTTCCGTGACCGTTTCCGACGTGCGCCTTACCGGCGAGGGCCTGGTCCTGCGTGGATGGACCTACGACGACGTGCCCGCCATGACCGGCCTGTTCGACGACCCGCAGGTCGCCAGGTTCACCCCGCTCGTCTCGCCGTTCGACGCGAAGGCCGCGCGCGACTACCTGGACCGTGCCCGCGAGGCCGGCGCCACGGGGCGCAGGATCCAGCTCGCCATCACCACGGACGGCGCCGAGCCGCTCGGCGAGGTGCTGATGTTCGCGACGGACGGCGACCCGTACGCCGTCGAGATCGGCTATGCGGTCGGCCCCCGCCACCGCCGCCAGGGCCTGGCGGCCCGCGCCGTGCGGCTCGCGACGGCCCACGCGTACGGCGCGCTCGGCGCACGGCGCGTGCTGCTGCGCATCGAGGCGGCCAACGCCCCGAGCCGCGCCGTGGCCCGCGCCACGGGTTTCGCGCTGGAGGACACGGCCCCGATCGAGCGGGGCGGGGTTGCACTCGACACTTGGCGCCATACGGAACCGGTCGCCGCGCGCCGGTGATGCCGGTGGCGGTAGATGCCCTGCGGCTGAGCAGTGCCGTGACGACGTGAGGGCAAGCCGCGACCGAAAGGCCTTGTCCTGCCGAGTGGTTGCGGTAATCCTTGGAACCGTCGCACGAGACGGGGGCGCTCAGTGAAGTACGACGGACTCAGGACGGCACGCGACATCGGCCACGGCCGGACGACGTGGACAACCTTCGGCGCTGTTGGACGGTACGGAAGGTGACGCATCCGGGAAGCGGTGGCGGCGATCAGCCGATCGATCTGTATCCGGATGATCTCAACTCCGTGGCCGGGAAGTTCGCGACAGGGCAGACGCATCTCGACACGGCCGCGACCACCCTGAACACGGCGTTGCAGAACGCGGCGGGGATGGCGGGGAACGACGATTACGGGCACAAGTTCGTCGGGAAGTACGACCCTGCCGCGAAGGCCCTGTTCCACACCCTGTCGGCGGCTGTGCGTGCGATCGGGCAGGCGTCGGATGCGCTGGTGACGACGGCCAACAACTACCTGAAGGCCGACCACCACTCCAATGTGAAGAAGGGCAAGGGCGCCCCAAAGCTGTATCCGTCGCCTCCGGTGTTCACGGATGTGATGTATCCGGATCCGGATTCGGCGGTGGGTCCTGGGCGTTCGTCGGTGCCGTCGGTGATCGCGAAGTACTGGCCCAACGGGCATCAGGACAAGCTGCGGGACGCCGCGTCGGCCTATCGGACGGCGGCGACCGCGTTCCAGGGCATCGGGCATACGCTGCACACGCAGGTGCAGTCGCTGACGGACAACAATTCGGACGAGTCCATGCACGCCATGGCCGCGTTCTGGGCCGCGATCTGGCAGGACGGCGGGAACGCGCACAAGGCGCCCCTGTCGGCTGCCCATGACGCCTGCGGGAAACTCGCCACGGCCTGCGACAAGTTCGCCCACGCCATCGATGAGGCGCACAGCAGCACCGAGCACAAGCTTGCCGGGGCCGGTATCGCGATCGGTCTTACGACCGTGGTGGGCATCCTCCTGACCCCGTTCACCGGGGGCGGTTCGGACGCGGGGGCCGCCGCGCTGGACGGTGCGGAGGCCGGGGCCATCCTGGGCGGCGTCGAGGTCGCGGCGGACGCGGCGGTCGCGGAGATCGACACGGCGGTCATCGCGGACGTCAGCACGGAACTGGAGGCCGCCGCCGAGGCCGTCCCCGAGATCGAGACCGTCGACGCCGAGGTCACCGAGGTCGACGACGCCCTCTCGGACGAGCTCGCCGAGACCGAGTCCCGCGAGCCGGCGGGGACTGTTGCCTCCAGCCAGGCTGAGCGCGAGGAGCTGATTCAGGAACTGCAGGGCAAGGGAGTCAAGTTCAGCCCCGACAAGGTGGTGCGGATCGGCCGTGACGCGGACGGCAAAGTGGTTTTCCTGGAGGAGGGAAACGGCCGCGCCGGCCTCCAGCACGTCATCGAGGAGCACGCCCAGGACTTCGCCAACAAGGGGGTGCCCGAGGGCGAGGTTCCAGACGTCGTCCTGGAGGCCGTCACCAAGGGCGACGTGGTGGGCATGCAGGGGACCAGGCCGATATACGAGATCGTTCGCAACGGACAAGTGCTGAAGATCGCCGTTACTGTGGGGAGCAACGGCTTCATCGTGGGCGCCAATCCCACCTCTTAGCGCCTATCGCAAAGGAACCTCATGCCCGAGCTGCTGCTCAGACCAGAGATCCAGAGCTTTCCGCTGTGGCTTGACCGGGACGGCGTCAAGGACAACACCGACCCCGGCACCCTCCCTCTCTCGGCCGGTCTGATCGCCGACCTCGACGACTGGCGGGCCCGTTGGGACGCCACGTACGACCTCGACGACCCGCTCGGCTCGGGCTTCGCCTCGGACGAGGAGGAGCGCGCCTTCATGGCGGACGGTGAACGTCTCGCCGCGCGGCTGCGGGCAGAGCTCGGCGAGGAATGGACGGTCACGGCCCGAGTCCCCAAGTGACGTGCGGGCTCGGGCGTTCCAGTGGCAGTCTTCTACGACTTCGAGATCGCGGCGGCCCTGCCGGTGCGCGATGCCGCAGCGGTCCTCGGCCGCGTGGTTCAGGAAGCCGGTCTTCTTCATGCGCCGGTCACTCCGCAAGAGCTGCTGGAAAAGGGAGCCGAGACCATACGGGGCACCTTCGTCCAGGCCTTCGAGGAGCGGCCGCAGCCGTGGCACCCCGTGGTCAGCCACCTCGGATTCACACCGACCGTGTCGGTGTCGTTCCGTCTCGGCAAGTTCACGGACATGCCGGGCCAGCAGGCCGACATGATCCGTGTGGTGGACGCGCTGCTCGCCCGGATCCCGGGTGACGCGGTGCTCGAACACCAATCAGAGGACATCTGGTTGCTGCGGCGGGCCGGTGTCCTCGCTCTCAGCGAGGACACCGGGCTGTGGCCCCCGCACCGCCTGGCCTTGCTGAACCATCCCTATGGCAGGACCACTTGCACCTTCGCCGACGGCTGAGGCGGCGGCGGAACGACCGCTTCGCGCGACGGTCCCCTGCCGCGACAGGCGCCTCAGAGCCGTTCCGGCGCCCTGATGCCCAGCAGCGCGAGGCCCTTCTCCAGGGTGCGGCCCGTCAGTTCGCACAGGAACAGGCGGTTCGCCACCTGCTCGGGCGTGTCCGCCTTCAGCACCGGGCACTGGTCGTAGAACGACGTGTACAGCGACGCGAGCTGGTAGAGGTACGCGGCCACCTTGTGCGGTTCGTGGCCGGCCGCCGCCTCCGCCAGCGTCTCGCCGAAGCGGTCCAGGTGCAGGCCCAGCGCGCGCTCGGCCGGCGCGAGCGCCAGTTCCGGGTGCGGGGCCGGGGACACGTCGCCCGCCTTGCGCAGGATCGAGCGGATCCGCGCGTACGCGTACTGCAGGTACACCGACGTGTCGCCGCTGAGCGACACCATCTGGTCGAGGTCGAACTTGTAGTCGCGCACCGCCGACGTCGACAGGTCGGCGTACTTGACCGCGCCGATGCCGACGTACCGGCCGTTCTCCTCGATCTCCTGCTCGCTGAGGCCCGCCTTCTCGGCCTTCTCCCTGACGACGGCCGTCGCCCGGTCGACCGCCTCGTCCAGCAGGTCGACCAGCCGCACGGTCTCGCCCTCACGGGTCTTGAACGGCTTGCCGTCCTTGCCGAGCACCGTGCCGAACGCCAGCTGCGACGCGTGCACGTCGTCGTTCAGCCAGCCCGCCCTGCGCGCCGTCTCGAAGACCATTTTGAAGTGCAGCGACTGCCGCACGTCCACCACGTACAGCAGGGTGTCCGCGCCCAGTTCCCCCACCCGGTCGCGGATCGCGGAGAGGTCCGTGGCCGCGTAGCCGAAGCCGCCGTTCGACTTCTGCACGATCAGCGGGACCCGCTTGCCGTCCGGGCCCTTCACGTCGTCGAAGAACACGCACAGCGCGCCCTCGGAGCGCTCGGCGACGCCCGTCTCCTCCAGGATCCGGCACGTCTCCGCGAGCTTGTCGTTGTAGCCGGACTCGCCGACGATGTCGGGGTCGCGGACCTCCATGTCGAGCTTGCCGAAGACCGAGTAGAAGTACACCTTCGACTCGTCCACGAACCGCTGCCACAGCGCCAGCGTCTCCTTCTCGCCGGCCTGGAGCGCCACCACGCGGTCCCGGGCCCGCGCCTTGAACTCCTCGTCGGAGTCGAAGGCGGCCCGCGACGCCTTGTACAGGCGGTTCAGGTTCGACATGGCGGCCTCGCCGGCCTCGGCCGAGGGCGCCTGCTCCGAGGGCGCCTGCTCCGAGGGCGCCTCGGCGGCGCTCCCGGTGCCGGGCGCGGGCGCGTCCGCGTCCGCGCTCCTGTCCAGCTCGTGCGGGTGCTCGATCAGGTACTGGATGAGCATGCCGAACTGGGTGCCCCAGTCGCCGATGTGGTGGCGCCTGATCACCGTCTCGCCCATGAACTCCAGGATCTCGACCATCGCCGCGCCGATCACGGCGGACCGCAGGTGCCCGACGTGCATCTCCTTGGCGACGTTGGGCTGCGCGTAGTCGACCACCGTCGCGCCGGCGTTCGGCGCGTGCGCAACGCCGAGCCGGTCGTCCGCGAGGCGTGCGGCCAGCGTCTCGACGATCGCCCGGTCGGTGACCGTGACGTTCAGGAAGCCGGGGCCCGAGACCTCGACGTCCTGGACGACGCCGGGCGCGGAGAGCGCCGCGACAACGCGGGTCGCGAGATCACGCGGGTTGCCCTTGAGCTTCTTCGCGAGCGCCAGGATGCCGTTGGCCTGGAAATCCGCCCGGTCGCTGCGTCGCAGCAGCACGTCCGCCGCGCCGGCCTCCGGCAGGGCTGCCGAGAGGGCGGAGGCGATGTGCTGTTCGACGGTCGAGGCGAGGGAGGGAACCGAGGCCATGAGCTGGCTGCCGTTTCTGTCGGGTGCTGGTGCGAGCCCGGGGACCTGGGGGCATCAGGACCCCCCAGCGGCTCTACCACCATTCTTCCATGGTTGGACAAGTCGTTTTCGCGACGGCTGAGCGACCTGGGAGACTGGGGCGACAGAGACGACCGCATGGTCGCGATCCAACGCGCGAGCAGGGAAGAAGGACGTGCCGACCGTGGCTCAGAGCACAGAGACCGACTGGGTCTCCCGTTTCGCCGACGACGTCATCGCCGAGTCGGAGCGGCGTGCCCCGGGCAAACCGGTCGTCGTCGCCTCCGGGCTCTCGCCCTCGGGCCCCATCCACCTGGGCAACCTGCGCGAGGTCATGACCCCCCACCTCGTCGCGGACGAGATCCGCCGCCGCGGGTACGAGGTGCGCCACGTCCTGTCGTGGGACGACTACGACCGGTACCGCAAGGTGCCGAACGGTGTCGCGGGCGTCGACGCGTCCTGGGCCGAGCACATCGGCAAGCCGCTGACCTCGGTGCCCGCCCCGGCCGGCTCCCCGCACCCGAGCTGGGCCGAGCACTTCAAGGCGGCCATGACCGAGGCGCTCGCCGAACTCGGTGTCGTCTACGACGGCATCAGCCAGACCGCGCAGTACACCTCCGGCGCGTACCGCGACCAGGTCCTGCACGCGATGCGGCACCGCGGCGACATCGACGCGATCCTCGACCGCTACCGCACCAAGGACAAGGGCGGCGCCGACGCGAAGGCCGCGTCCCAGGGGCAGGCCCCGAAGCAGCAGCAGAAGCAGAAGCAACAGAAGCCGGTGGACGAGGCCGAGCTCGATGCCGCCGAGGGATCGGGCGCGGCGGCCGAGGACGACGGCGGCGGCGCGGGCGGCTACTACCCGTACAAGCCCTACTGCGGGCAGTGCGGCAAGGACCTCACCACCGTCACCGGCTACGACGACGAGACCACCGAACTCACCTACACCTGCACGGCGTGCGGGTTCGGCGAGACCGTGCGGCTGAGCGAGTTCAACCGCGGCAAGCTCGTGTGGAAGGTCGACTGGCCGATGCGCTGGGCGTACGAGGGCGTCGTCTTCGAGCCGTCCGGCGTCGACCACTCCTCGCCCGGCTCGTCCTACGTCGTCGGCGGGCAGATCGTCCGCGAGATCTTCGACGGTGTGCAGCCCATCGGGCCCATGTACGCCTTCGTCGGCATCTCCGGCATGGCCAAGATGTCCAGCAGCAAGGGCGGCGTGCCGACGCCCGCGGACGCGCTGAAGATCATGGAGGCGCCGCTGCTGCGCTGGCTGTACGCGCGCCGCAGGCCCAACCAGTCGTTCAAGATCGCGTTCGACCAGGAGATCCAGCGGCTCTACGACGAGTGGGACGCCCTCGGCAGGAAGGTCGCCGACGGCACCGTGCTGCCCGCCGACGCGGCCGCGTACTCGCGCGCCGTCCGCACGGCCGCGGGCGAACTGCCCAGCACGCCGCGCCCGTTGCCGTACCGCACGCTCGCGTCCGTCGCGGACGTGACGGCGGGGGCCGAGCGCCAGACGCTGCGGATCCTCGGCGAGCTCGACCCCTCGCGCCCGCTGGCGTCACTCGACGAGGTCAGGCCACGGCTGGACCGCGCCGAGTACTGGATCAGCAGCCAGGTGCCCGTCGAGGCGCGCACGGTCGTGCGGGGCGAGCCGGACAAGGAACTGCTCGGCTCGCTCGACGAGCAGAGCCGCGAGTCCCTGCGGCTGCTGCTCGAAGGGCTGGGCGAGCACTGGTCGCTCGACGGGCTGACGACGCTCGTCTACGGGGTCCCGAAGGTCATCGCGGGCCTCGCGCCCGACGCGAAGCCGACCCCCGAACTCAAGGCGGCACAGCGCTCGTTCTTCGCGCTGCTGTACCGCCTGCTGGTGAGCAGGGACACGGGCCCCCGCCTGCCCACGCTGCTGCTCGCGGTGGGCGAGGACAGGGTGCGCACGCTCCTCGGCGCCTGACGCCGCCCCCGGCGGCCGCGCATCGCGGCGGCCGCCGGGGCCGCGTGCGCCTGGGG
>NZ_JAGIQL010000104.1 GCF_017813245.1 Streptomyces montanisoli | reverse complement strand
GCCCGGGCACGGGGGCCGCGGCCGCCGCGTCGTAGCGCTCCAGCAGCACCCCGGCCACCTCGCGCGCGGGGCCGAGGACGTCGGCGAGGACGTCCGCGCCCGCCTCGCGCGCTCCTGCGGCGATGCGGTCGGGCAGCCTGCCGGGAGCGATCACGTACGGGGCGACGGCGATGCGCCGCACCCCCGCGGCGCGCAGCTCGCGCACCGCGTCCTCGGTGCGCGGCAGGCGAGCGGAGGCGAACGCGGGCCGCACGGCGCACCAGCCGGTGTGCCGCCACTCCCGCGCGGTATCAGCGATCACCGCGCTCGCCTCCGGGTCGGTGGAGCCCGCCGACGCGAGGACGACCCCGGTCGACGCGCGGTCGGCGAGGTTCAGCCCCGCCTGGGCGAGGCGCCGCTCCAGCGCACGCAGCAGCAGCGGCGAGGGGCCGAGCACCCCGGCCTGCCGGATCCGCAGGAGCGGATGGCGCGCGGACGCCTCGCCCAGCACGGCCGGGATGTCGGACTTCGCGTGGAAGGCGCGCGTCAGCAGCAGCGGCTGCGCCACCACCTCGACGGGCGCGCCGCACGCGTGCGTCTCGGCGGCCAGCCGGTCGAGCAGCCGGGGCACCGAGGGCGCGTCGAAGTCGAGGAACCCCGCCTCCACCCGCAACCCGGGCCGCAGCGACCGCAGCCGCCGAGCGAGGGCGCGTACGGTCGCCGCGTGGCGCGGGTCGCGGCTGCCGTGGGCGACGACGAGCAGGACGGGAGGCGACGCGTGGCGCAGGGAAGCGACCACGTCCCTCACCTCCTCGCGGCGAGGCCGCGGCTGCGCAGCACCCACCGCTCCAGCGGACTGAAGAACAGCAGGTCGACGGCGATCCCGACGATCAGGATCAGGAAGATCGCCAGGAACACCATCGACATCGAGCTGTTGGTGCGCCCGTTCTCCAGCAACTGGCCGAGGCCGATGCCGAGATCGGGCGAGGACGCGATGATCTCCGCCGCCATCAGGGACCGCCAGGAGAACGCCCAGCCCTGCTTGAGACCGGCCAGGTAGCCGGGCAGCGCGGCCGGCAGCAGGATGTGCCACGTACCCCGCAGGCCCGTCGCGCCGAGGGTGCGCCCCGCGCGCAGGAACAGCGGCGGCACCTGGTCGACGCCGGAGACCAGGCCGTTCGCGATGGACGGCACCGCGCCCAGCAGGATCACCGCGAACATCATCTGGTCGTTGAGGCCGAGCCAGATCACCGCCGGCGGCACCCACGCCACCGACGGCAGCGACTGGAGTCCCGAGAGGATCGGCCCGATCGCCGCCCGCACCGGCTTGACCCTCGCCACGACGAGGCCGAGCGGCGTACCGATCACCAGGGCCAGCAGGAAGCCGAGAAGGCCGCGCGAGACGCTGGTCCAGATGTAGCCGAACAGGGTGCCCTGCATCCACGCGTCGGTCACCTCGCCCCACACGTCTCCGGGCGAAGGCAGCTTGTAGGCGGGCGCGACGTGGCAGAGCACCAGCACTTCCCACACCACGAGGACGAGCACGACCGCGGTCACCGGCGGCAGCACCTTGCTCACCAGCGTGGAGCGCAGCGGCACCCGCGCGGAGCCCGTCGTCTCCAGTGCGTCGAGCCCCGCTTCGAGCCCGGCCACATCGAGACCGGCCTGTCCTGCCCGGCCCGCCGTGCCGCCCTGTCCGTCCTGTGCGGCGGCCTTGGTCCCTGTCGTGTCAGTGCTGGCCATGTCGGCGGATCTCCCCACGGAGTTGTTCGGTGATCTCGACGGACAGCGCGGCGACGTCATGGTCCTCGATGCGGCGCGGCTGCGGGATGTCGACCCGCCACTCGTGCGCGACCCGGCCGGGGCGCGAGGACAGCAGCACGACACGCTCCGCGAGCCGCACCGCCTCGCGCACGTTGTGCGTGACGAACAGGATCGAGACGTCCGTCTCGCGCCAGATCCGCGTCAGCTCGTCGTGCAGCACGTCGCGGGTGATGGCGTCGAGCGCGGCGAACGGCTCGTCCATCAGCAGCAGCCTGCTGTCCTGCGCCAGCGCCCTGGCCAGCGCGACGCGCTGGCGCATGCCGCCGGACAGCTCGTGCACCCGCTTGCCGTAGGCCCCGCCCAGACGGACGAGCTCCAGCAGCCGCTCGGCCTCACCACGCCGCTCGGGGCGCGGCACGCCGCGCAGCCGCAGCGCCAGTTCGATGTTCTTGCCGGCGGTCAGCCACGGGAAGAGCGCGTGCTCCTGGAACATCAGGGCGGGCCTGCCACCGGTGGAGATCGAGCCGGCCGTGGGCTCGTCCAGCCCCGCGACGAGCCCGAGCAGCGTCGACTTGCCGCAGCCCGACGCCCCCAGCAGGGTGACGAACTCGCCGGGCGCGACATCGAGCGTGATGTCGTCGAGGACGAGCTGCCGGCCGGCCGGGCCGGCGAAGGACTTGGACACGTGGTCGATCCGGGCGGCATGGTCCGCCGCCGGGGTCTCGTCGGCGGCCTTGGCGAGCGGGGACGCCATGGTCGTCACCTCCTGGGAGCGGTCGTGGCGTACGGGATGCGGGACGGCGTGGCGTGCGCGGTCAGGGGGCGCCGAGGCCGGCGTCGGACACGGCCGGCCGGCCCTCGGACTTCAGCACCTTGTTCAGCGGGTCGAGGTCGTAGATGCCCTTGAGGTCGGGCTTCTTCAGCAGCCCCGCCGTGACCGCGTGGTCGGCCTCCGCCCTGAGGGTGGCGGCCAGCGGGTCGTCGGTGATCCTGATCGACGGCCATGCGGAGTCGATCACCTTCGCGGGCAGCGCCTTGCCGGTCAGCGACTTCAGCGCCTCGTTCGCCGAGGCCTTGGCCTCCGCCGGGTTCGCGTTGATCCACTTGTTGGTGTCGACGGAGCCCTTCAGCACCGCCTGCACCACGTCGGGGTGCGACTTGAGGAACGACTGCGAGACCACGATGTTGGTGATCACGAACTTCTTGCCCGGCCACAGGCTCGACTCGTCGATCAGGGTCTTGCCGCCCGCCGCCAGCAGCTCGGACGCCGTCGGTTCCGGGACCCACGCACCGTCGATCGAGCCGGTCCTGAACGCGTTGACCGTCACGCTGTTGGCCTCGCGCACCACCGACACGTCCCCCTTGCCGGACTGCGGGGCGACCTTCCAGCCCTTCCCCTTGAGCCAGTTGAGGAACGCGACGTCCTGGGTGTTGCCGAGCTGCGGCGTGGCTATCTTCTTGCCCTTGAGGTCGCTCTGCGACGTGATCTTCTTCGGGTTGACGACCAGCTTCACGCCACCCGACGCGGAGCCGCCGATGATCCGCAGGCTCTTGCCGCCCGACTGGGTGTAGCCGTTGATGGCGGGGGAGGGGCCGATGAACCCGATGTCGATGCTGTTCGCGTTGAGCGCCTCAGTCTCGGAGGGACCCGCGTTGAACGTGGTGCCCTTCAGCTTCGTGCCGCCGAGGTCCTTCTGGAAGATGCCCCGCTCGACGCCGACCAGGGCCGTCGCGTGGGTCAGGTTCGGGAAGTAGCCGATCCTCACCTCGTCCGCCGACAGCTTCTTCGCACCGGCCGCGGGCGACGCCGAGCCGCTCGCGCCCTTGTCGGCCCTGGACCCGTAGCCGCACGAGGTGGCGAGCAGCGCGATCAGCGGGAGGACGGCGGCCAGGGCGAGGCGGCGCCTGCGCACGGTGAAACGGCGCACGGAGGAACGGGGCGCGGGGGTAGGGGAAGACGACATCGGGAGGCTTGTCCTCTCGGTGGCCCGGGACACGCGTCCCCCGTGGTCACGGAGGAGCGGCCGGAACGTGGGCGGATGGGGTGCGAGGCGGGCGGGACGTGAGGGCGCGCGAGCTGTGCGCGTACGTCACCGCGCACATCGCGACACGCCGCCGGTCCCCGCGCCGAGGGCGCCGCTGCCCACCCGGCCGCCCTCCTTGGCGAAGGTCCCGTAGGCGTCCACGGCGGCGGACGTCCCCCGCGTCCCGGCGGACATCAGAAGTCCCAGCCCTCGTCGTCCGGCGCACCGGCTGCCGCCTCCGCCGCGTGCTGCGCGTTCTCCGCGAACGCGGTGCCCGCCATGCCGGCGGTCAGCGTCGTGCCGTCGGCCGGGTCGATCAGCAGGAACGAGCCCGTACGGCGCGAGTCGGCGTACGCGTCGAGCGCCAGCGGCTCCGCCGTGCGCACCACGACACGGCCGATGTCGTTGGCGACCAGCTCGCCCGGCTCCGGGTGCTGGGAGAGGTCGGCGAGCGTCAGCCGCGACGGGATGTCCTTGACGATCGCCTTCACCGTGCGCGTGGTGTGCTTGAGCAGCACCCGCTGACCGACCGTCAGGGGCCGGTCGGCGACGTGGCACACCGTGGCCTCCACGTCCCGCGTGACGTCGGGCGCCGACGCTGTCGGCGCGATCAGGTCGCCGCGCGACACGTCGATGTCGTCGGAGAGGCGGACCGTCACCGACTGCGGGGCCCACGCCACGGACACACCCTGGCCGAGCGCGTCGATGGCCTCGACGGTCGACGTGCGCCCTGACGGCAGCACCGTCACGGCGTCCCCCACGCGCAGCACGCCGGAGGCGATCTGGCCCGCGTAGCCGCGGTAGTCGGGGTGCTCGGCCGACTGCGGCCTGATCACATACTGCACGGGCAGGCGCGCCGGGCAGTCCGCCAGATCGTGGCTGACCGGGACGGTCTCCAGGTGCTCCAGCACGGTCGGCCCGCCGTACCAGTCCATGTGCGCGGACGGCTCCACGACGTTGTCGCCGACGAGCGCGGAGATCGGGATCGCCGTCACCTCGGGCACGCCGAGCGACTCGGCGTACGCGATGAACTCCGTGGCGATCGAGGCGAACACCGGCTCCGCGTAGTCGACCAGGTCCATCTTGTTCACGGCGAGGACGACGTGCGGCACGCGCAGCAGCGCGGCGACCGCCGCGTGCCTGCGGGTCTGCTCCACCACGCCGTTGCGCGCGTCCACGAGGACGACGGCGAGCTCAGCTGTTGACGCGCCCGTCACCATGTTGCGGGTGTACTGCACGTGGCCCGGCGTGTCGGCGAGGATGAACCGCCGCCGCCCGGTGGCGAAGTAGCGGTACGCCACGTCGATGGTGATGCCCTGCTCGCGCTCGGCCCGCAGGCCGTCGGTGAGCAGCGCGAGGTCGGGGGCGTCCTTGCCGCGCGTGCGCGACGCGTGCTCCACGGCCTCCAGCTGGTCGGTCAGCACGGACTTCGAGTCGTGCAGCAGCCGCCCCACCAGGGTGGACTTGCCGTCGTCGACGGAGCCCGCGGTGGCGAAACGCAGTAGTGTCGTCGCCGAGAGCTGCTCGGCGAACTGCTCGGTTGCGGTCGTCATGGTTAGAAGTACCCCTCGCGCTTGCGGTCTTCCATCGCCGCTTCTGACAGCTTGTCGTCGGCGCGGGTCGCCCCGCGCTCGGTGAGGCGTGCGGTCGCGATCTCGGCGATCACCGCGTCCAGCGTGGCGGCGTCCGAGTCGACGGCGCCCGTGCAGGACATGTCGCCGACGGTGCGGTAGCGCACGCTGCGCTTCTCGACGCTCTCGCCATCCTTCGGGCCGCCCCAGCCACCGGCGGTCAGCCACATGCCCTTCCTGTTGAACACCTCGCGCTCGTGGGCGAAGTAGATCTCCGGCAGGTCGATCCGCTCCCGCGCGATGTACTGCCACACGTCCAGCTCCGTCCAGTTGGACAGCGGGAAGACGCGGACGTGCTCGCCCGGCGCGTGCCGGCCGTTGTACAGCTGCCACAGCTCGGGGCGCTGGCGGCGCGGGTCCCACTGGGAGAACTCGTCGCGCAGCGAGAACACCCGCTCCTTGGCGCGCGCCTTCTCCTCGTCGCGCCGCCCGCCGCCGAAGACGGCGTCGAACCGCTCGGACTGGATGCGCTCCGTCAGCGGGACGATCTGCAGCGGGTTGCGCGTGCCGTCGGGACGCTCGCGCAGGGTGCCCGCGTCGATGTACTCCTGCACGGAGGCGACGTGCAGGCGCAGCCCGTACCGTTCGACCGTGCGGTCCCGGAACTCCAGCACCTCGGGGAAGTTGTGGCCGGTGTCCACGTGCAGCAGCGAGAACGGCACCGGCGCCGGGGCGAAGGCCTTGAGCGCGAGGTGCAGCATCAGCATCGAGTCCTTGCCGCCGGAGAAGAGGATCACCGGCCGCTCGAACTCGCCGGCCACCTCGCGGAAGATGTGCACCGCCTCCGACTCAAGCGCGTCCAGATGGCTGAGCGCGTACGGTGCGTCGATGCCCTCGTCGACGCTTCGGGCGGTGCTGGTCACGCGAGACCCCTTTCGGTGAGCAGCGCGTGCAGCGCCGCGGCTGACTCCTGGACGGACTGGGTGTGCGACTCGATGCGCAGGTCGGGCGCGGCGGGCTCCTCGTAGGGGTCGTCCACCCCGGTCAGGCCCGAGATCTCGCCCGCCGCCTGCTTGGCGTACAGGCCCTTCACATCGCGGACGGAACAGACGTCGACGGGCGTGGCCACATGCACCTCCAGGTAGCCGGTGCCCTCGTTCGCGTGCCGCTTGCGGACGGCCTCCCGGCTGTCGGTGTACGGTGCGATCACCGGCACCAGCGCCTTCACGCCGTGCGACGCGAGCAACTCGGCGACGAAGCCGATGCGTTGCACGTTGGTGTGGCGGTCCTCGCGGCTGAAGCCGAGGCCCGCGGAGAGGAACTCCCGGATCTCGTCGCCGTCCAGCACCTCGACCCGGTGGCCCTCGCCGCGCAGGCGCTCGGCGAGGGCCCGCGCGATGGTGGTCTTGCCCGCACTGGGCAGCCCGGTGAGCCAGACCGTCGCGCCCTGGTCCGTCACGCTCAACTGCTTCTCCCGATGGTCAGTGTCTTCCGTGTCTTCCGCGTCCGCCGCACGGTCCGTGCCGGCGCCGGTCATGTGTGGATGCCGCATTCCGTCTTGCCGCGTCCGGACCAGCGTCCGGCGCGGGTGTCCTCGCCCGCCAGCAGGCGGCGGGTGCACGGAGCGCAGCCGACAGAGCCGTAACCGTCCATGAGCAACGGGTTCGTCAGGACCCCGTGCTCGGCCACGTACTGTTCCACGTCTTCCTGTGTCCACCGCGCGATCGGTGAGATCTTCACCTTCCGGCGCTTCTCGTCGAAGGCGACGACGGGGGTGTTCGCGCGGGTGGGGGACTCGTCGCGGCGCAGCCCGGTGACCCACGCGTCGTAGTTTTCGAGACCCGCGTCGAGGGGCGCGACCTTGCGCATCGCGCAGCACAGGTCGGGGTCGCGGTCGTGCAGCCGCGGCCCGTACTCGGCGTCCTGCTCGGCGACGGAGAGGCGCGGTGTCAGTGTGATGACGTTCACGTCCATCACGGCCTGCACGGCGTCGCGCGTGCCGATCGTCTCCGGGAAGTGGTAGCCGGTGTCGAGGAACACCACGTCGATCCCGGGCAGCGCCCGGGAGGCGAGGTGGGCGACGACGGCGTCCTCCATCGAGGACGTCACGCACAGGCGCCGGCCGAAGGTCTCGGCCGCCCAGGTCAGGATCTCGGAGGCGGACGCCTCCTCGAGGTCGCGGCCCGCGCCCTGCGCGAGGGCCCTGAGTGCGTCGGTGCCGGTGGCAGTGGTCATCTCTCTTCCCCTCCGTCACTCGCGGACGCGCCACGGGCGAGCAGCCCGAGGAACGTCAGGTGGAAGGCCCGGTTGCATGCCGCGCACTGCCAGGCCCCGTGGCGCTGCCCGCTCGGGCGCAGGTCCTCCTCGCCGCAGTAGGGGCAGTGGAACGGCACGGCACGCTCCGTCATGACAGGGCTTCCTCGTCCGCCCGGGCCGCCCAGGTGGCGAACCGCTCGCCGTCCTCGCGCTCCTTGCGGTAGCGGTTCAGGACGCGCTCGATGTAGTCGGGCAGCTCGTCGGCGGTGACCTTCAGGCCGCGGACCTTGCGGCCGAAGGCGGCGTCGACACCGAGCGTGCCGCCGAGGTGCACCTGGTAGCCCTCGACCTGGTCGCCATTCCCGTCGAGGACGAGCTGGCCCTTGAGGCCGATGTCCGCGACCTGGATGCGCGCGCAGGCGTTGGGGCAGCCGTTGAGGTTGATGGTGACGGGCTCGTCGAAGTCGGGGAGCCTGCGCTCCAGTTCCTCGATGAGGGCGGCGCCGCGCTGCTTCGTCTCGACGATGGCCAGCTTGCAGAACTCGATGCCGGTGCAGGCCATCACGCCGCGCCGGAACGACGACGGGCGGACCTGGAGATCCAGCGACTCGAGACCCTCGACCAGGGAGTCCACCCGGTCGGCGGCGACGTCGAGCACGATCAGCTTCTGCTCGACGGTCGTCCGCAGCCGGCCGGAGCCGTGCGCGGCGGCCAGTTCGGCGACCTTCGTCAGGGTGGCGCCGTCGATGCGGCCCACGCGCCCGGCGAAGCCGACGTAGAACCTGCCGTCCTTCTGCGGGTGCACGCCGATGTGGTCGCGCCACCGCGACACCGGCTCGGCGGGCGCGGGGCCGTCGGCGAGCGCGCGGCCCAGGTACTCGTCCTGGAGCACCCTGCGGAACTCCTCGGGGCCCCAGTCGGCGACGAGGAACTTCATGCGGGCGCGGTTGCGCAGCCTGCGGTAGCCGTAGTCACGGAAGATGCCGACGACCCCGGCCCACACCTCGGGCACCTCGGCGGCCGGCACCCAGGCGCCGAGCCGCACCCCGATCTTCGGGTTGGTGGACAGCCCGCCACCCACCCACAGGTCGAAGCCCGGCCCGTGCTCCGGGTGGTCGACGCCGACGAAGGCCACGTCGTTGATCTCGTGCACCACGTCGAGCAGGGGCGAGCCCGAGATCGCGGTCTTGAACTTCCTCGGGAGGTTCGAGAACTCCTTCGACCCGATGTACCTGTCCCTGATCTCCTGGATCGCGGCCGTGCCGTCGACGATCTCGTCGGCCGCGACACCGGCGACGGGCGAGCCCAGGATCGCGCGCGGGACGTCGCCGCACGCCTCCGTGGTGGTCAGCCCCACCTCTTCGAGGCGGCGCCAGATCTCGGGGACGTTCTCGATCTCGATCCAGTGGAGCTGGATGTTCTGCCGGTCCGTGATGTCGGCCGTGCCGCGCGCGAACTCCTCGGAGACGCCCCCGATCACGCGGAGCTGCTCGGTCGTCAGCCGCCCGCCGTCGACCCTGACCCGCATCATGAAGTACCGGTCGTCGAGCTCCTCGGGCTCCAGGATCGCCGTCTTGCCGCCGTCGATCCCGGGCCTGCGCTGCGTGTACAGGCCCCACCAGCGCATCCGGCCGCGCAGGTCGGCGGGGTCGATGGAGTCGTAGCCGCCGCGCGAGTAGACCGTCTCAATGCGTGTCCGCACATTGAGACCGTCGTCGTCTTTCTTGGTCTGCTCTGTGCCGTTGAGCGGGGTGAAGTGGCCCTTGGCCCACTGGCCCTCGCCGCGGTGGCGGCTCACCTTGCGGCGCGGGGTTGCGGGTGCGGGCTTTTCCGGCATGGCGGCCATGGCGATACGTCCTTCGGGACTGCAGGAGGGCGGCTCACAGTCGCACACGTGCGCGAACGCGCGACGGTGCGCGGCTGGGGACAGTCGAGGTGCTCGGAACGGGGGGTGCTGGGACTCTCAGCTCGCCGAACAAATGGCGCTGGACATGCGGCCGTGGTCGACGTGGCGTCGACTCACCAGGGCAATACCAGCACGAGACATGGCGAAAGCGTGTCACGGCGGTCTCGCGGGAGTCCACCACTATCCATTATGCGGACGCACTTGTCTCGTTCAGTGGGATGGTGTGGCGTCGGTCACGGCCGGCCGCGCCTGCGGGACCGACGCGCCGGGCCAGGGTCCCGGCAGGTCCGCGGCCGGTTCGAGTTCGACCCGCTCGTCGAACACCGTGAACCCGCGGCGCAGGTAGTTGCCCAGCGCGTGAGGACCGTCCTTCGAGCATGTGTGCAGCCACACCAGCTCCGTCGCCCCGATCCCCGGCCACCGCTCGCCCAGGTCCCACGCGCGGGCCGTCGCGTACGCCAGCAGATGGCCGCCGATCCGCCGGCCGCGGAAGGCCGGCAGCAGCCCGAAGTAGACGATCTCCACGGCGCCGCCCTCCCGCGCGGCGAGCTCCGCGTACCCGGCGGGCGTCCCGTCCTCGTACGCGACCCACGTCTCCACGCCGGGCGCGTCCACCAGCGCCCGCCACTCCTCGTAGCCGAGCCCCAGCCGGTCCGTCCACGCCACATCGCCGCCGACCGCCGTGTACAGGAACCTGCTGAACTCGGGCGACGCCACCCGTGACCGCACGATCCGCACCCCGCCGCCCGGCTCGGCCGCGGGCCGCAGGTCGGCGGGCGAGGTCTGGCGCAGGGACCACGTGGTCACGCTGATGGTGCTCATGGCGCAAGACAATCACGCCGCGCGCCGAGCACGGCGGGCGCCGTGGAGTGCGGCAGCAGGTCCGCCGGCACCGCGGGGGCCACCACCTCCACGTCGACCTCCTCCCTGAACCGGTACGGCCGGTGGTCGAGCACCCCCGACAGGTGCCGGCGCACCCGCGACATCTCCGCCCGCACCGTCACCGTGCGCGTCGCGTCCCCGAACACGTCCGCCGCCAGCTGCGCCGCGGTACGCCCCGACCGGTGCACCGCCAGCAGGTACAGCAGCTCCGCGTGGCGCGGCGTGAGGTCCTGCCGCCAGCTGCCGGCCTGCCCGGAGACCGCCACCGACCAGCGGCGCGCGCCGCTCACGTCCAGCACCACCCGGCTCGGGGCAGGCTCCTCGTCCGGCCGCTCCCCGTCCACCCGCAGCAGCCAGCCGCCCGGCAGCGGCTCCACCGCGCACATGCCGAGCGACGGATGCCAGGTCCTGCCCGCCCCGAACGCCTTGGGCAGCACGATCCTGTCCACGGGGGCCATGCCCGTCACCGCCGCCGTCCAGCCGTGCGCGTCCACCGCGATCGCGCGTCCGCCGACCCGGCACAGGATCGGCGCCGCCACCGACCGCAGCCGCTCCACGGCCCGCAGGTGCCGCTCGCGCATCTCGCTCTCCGCGAGCCGCGCCACCGAGCTGACCAGCGCCAGCGTCGACGGGTGGAACCCGCGCGCCGACCCCGACACGTCCACCGCGCCGAGTGTCCGCCCGTCCCGCGGGTCCCTGATCGGCGCCGCGGCGCATGTCCACGTGAGCAGTGCCCGCACGAAGTGCTCGGCGGAGTGCACCTGGAGCGGCCTGCCCGTGGCGAGCGCCGTGCCGATCGCGTTGGTGCCCGTCACATGCTCGCCCCACACCGCGCCCTCCGAAAGGCGGATGCGCTCCGCCCTGCGCAGCACGGCAGCGTTGCCGGCCCGCCACAGCACCGTGCCCTCGTCGTCGGTGACCGCAAGCAGCTGCGACGACGTGTCCGCGAGCTCGGTGAGCGCACCGCCGATCGTGCGCATCGCGTCGCCGAGCGCAGACGTCCGCCTGCGGTGCTCCAGCTCCTCGGGCTCCACCGACACGTCCTCGCCCGGCCGGTCGGGCAGGACGCCGAGGCGGGCCATCCGCTCCCACGAGGCGCCGATCTCGGGACGCGGCGACACCGGCGGGCGCTCACCCGCCAGCGCCGCGTCCCTCACCCGGTGCAGCAGCCGGATCGCCTGCCCGCCTTCCGCGGCCACCAGCCGGGCCAGATCGAGCGGTGCGTCCTTCATCGAGTCCCCCAGGAATGGTGCACGCCATGAACGCGCGTGCCAGGCGCGCTCGGCGCCACGGCGGATCCGCGGCCGCCTGCCGGAACACGGGAACGTGTTCCATGCTGCAACGCTCTGCAACCCTGGCGCGAATCCGTACGTCTGTAAGAGAGTCAGATCGGGCCAGGGGTGGCGCCGTGTCGGCGCGGCACCACCCCTGGCCTCCGTCGTGTCACCCCACGGGCCGCGCCCGGTCGACGAGCGGCGCGAGATCGAGGGAGCGCGGCAGCGTGCCGAAGGCCACGCCCCAGTCGCGGCCGAGGCGCGACGCGCAGAACGCGTCCGCGACGGGCGCCGGCGCCCAGCGCACCAGCAGCGAGCCCTGCAGCACCAGCGCCATCCGCTCGACGAGGCGCCGCGCCCCGCCCTCGATCCCCTCCAGGTCGGCGAGTTCGGCGAGCAGGTCCTTGATCGCGCCGTCCAGCCGGTGGTCGGCGCCGCGCGCCAGGCCGATCTCCTGGAGGAACGCGTTCAGCGCCGCGGGCTCGCGCGCCACCGCGCGCAGCACGTCGAGCGCCTGGACATTGCCCGAACCCTCCCAGATCGAGTTGAGCGGCGACTCGCGCAGCAGCCGCGGCATGCCGGACTCCTCGACGTAGCCGTTGCCGCCCAGGCACTCCAGCGCCTCGGCCGCGAGCGGCGTGCAGCGCTTCGTCACCCAGTACTTGGCCACCGGCACGGCGACCCGCAGGAACGCGCGCTCCTGCGGCGACCCGCCGGACTCCACCGCGTCGTACGCCGCCGCGAGCCGCAGCGCCAGCGTCGTCGCCGCCTCGGACTCGAGCGCCAGGTCGGCCAGCACGTTGCGCATCAGCGGCTGGTCGATCAACTCGGCCCCGAACGCCTGCCGGTGGGCGGCGTGGTGCACGGCCTGCGCCACCGCCTGCCGCATCACCGCGGCCGAGCCCAGCACGCAGTCGAGGCGGGTGGCCGCCACCATCTCGATGATGGTGCGCACCCCGCGCCCCTCCTCGCCGACCCGCCGCGCCCACGTGCCGTCGAACTCGACCTCGGAGGACGCGTTCGACCTGTTGCCCAGCTTGTCCTTGAGGCGCTGGATCCGGAACACGTTGCGGCTGCCGTCCGGCAGGACCCGCTCCACCAGGAAGCACGTCAGCCCGCCCGGCGCCTGCGCCAGCACGAGGAAGCCGTCGGACATCGGCGCCGAGCAGAACCACTTGTGGCCGGTGAGCAGGTACGCGCCCGCCTCGTCCAGCGGCGTGGCCCGCGTCGTGTTCGCGCGGACGTCGCTGCCGCCCTGCTTCTCGGTCATGCCCATCCCGAACAGCGCCCCCGGCTTGCCGCCCGCCGGCACCAGAGACGGCTCGTAGACCCGGGACGTCAGCCGCGGCTCCCACTCGGCCGCCAGTTCGGGCTCCGACCGCAGTGCCGGGACCGCGGCGTGCGTCATCGAGACCGGGCAGCCGTGGCCCGACTCGACCTGCGACCACACCAGGAACCCGGCCGCACGCCGCACGTGCCCGGCGGGCCTGCCCCAGGCGTCCGTGAGGCCCGACGACACGGCATGGCCGAGCAGCCGGTGCCAGGCGGGATGGAACTCGACCTCGTCGATCCTGTTGCCGTAGCGGTCGTGCGTGCGCAGCCGCGGCGGGTTCTCGTTCGCCAGCGTCCCCCACTCGAGGGCCTGGGCCGAGCCCGCCGCCAGGCCGAGCGCTCTGAGCTCCGCCAGGACCTCGTCCGCGAGGTCCGGGGCGGTGTGGCGCTGCACGGCCTCCGTGAGGACGCGGTCAGCGCTGAACACGTCGTACCCCACCAGGAGCGGAACCTGGTTGGTCACTGTGTGAGTGGTGGCTGCCATGCCGATACGGTAAAGAGGTGCAGGCAGCAAAAGAAACACCCGAGCCGCCATCCGGGCGGCTGCGCAGGGCCCGCGTGCTCTACCGCAACGTGTCGAAGCGGAAGATGGCCTGGCATCTGCTCAAGGACACGGTCAACTCCTGCCTGGAGTACCGGATCCTGGGGCTCGCGGCGGAGGCGGCGTTCTGGACGCTGCTCTCGCTCCCGCCGCTGCTGCTGGCACTGATCGGCCTGCTCGGCTACGTCGACGCGTGGACCGACACCCACACCGTGGCGTCGATCGACAAGAACATCCTGACCGCGGTCGGCACGGTGCTCTCCGACCGTGGGGTCAGCCAGATCGCCAAGCCGCTGCTCCAGGACGTCATCGAGGGCGGAAGGCCGGACGTCGTGTCGATCGGCTTCGCCATCTCCCTGTGGTCGGGCTCGCGCGCCGTCAACGTCTTCGTGGACACGATCACGGTGATGTACGGGCTCGACGGCAGGCGCGGGATCGTCGCCACCCGCCTCCTGTCGTTCCTGCTGTACCTGGCGGGCCTGGTCATCGGCGCGATTGTGCTGCCGCTCGCTGTGGTCGGCCCCGACCGGCTGGTGGCGCTGCTGCCGTTCGGCACCCAGGTCGTCGGGGTCCTGTACTGGCCGGTCGTGATCGTCCTGTCGATCGCCTTCCTCACCACGCTGTACCACGTGTCCGTGCCGGTGCGCGCGCCCTGGATCGAGGACGTGCCCGGCGCCCTCATCGCCCTCGCCATGTGGGTGCTGGGCAGCTTCGCGCTGCGCATCTACGTCACCAGCCAGATCGAGGGCCCGACGATCTACGGCTCGCTCGCCGCGCCCATCGCGGTGCTCCTGTGGATCGGCGTGTCCGCGTTCGCCGTCCTGGTCGGCGCCGCGGTGAACGCCGCGGTCGACCGCGTCTGGCCGTCGCTCGCCACGGCCGCGGCCCGCGCCTCGAACGAGCGGCTTCGCTCGGCCCAGTCCGCCGAGCTGATCGCCCGCGCCGCGGCCGCGTCGGCGCAGGCACAGGACGAGAGCGACCCCGACATGCCGTCGGAGTTCCCGGAGAGGTGGTCGCGATTCCTGCCGCCCGACGACCTCAAGAGCCGGCTGCGGGCGCAGGACAAGGACCGTGACCGGGCGCGCAAGAGCAGCGGCGACAGCCGCGGCTGAGCGCGCGGCCCACCGCCCGCGAGCCCGCTCAGCGGGAGCGAGGTGGCTGTGAGCGCGCACGCGGCCGCCCGGCGCGTGTCTAGGCTTGAGGCATGTACAGCGAGCGCCCCTCGCGGCTCGGCGGTGCGGTCGTCTGGCGGCGGGAGGCCGGTCCCGGCGGTCCGCGTCCGGTGCTGCCCGACGGCTGCATGGACCTCCTGTGGATCGACGGCACCCTCCTCGTCGCGGGGCCCGACACGCGGGCCCACTCCGTCGGCCTCGACCTCGCGTCCGGCTGCGCCGGCGTGCGGCTACCGCCGGGCGCCGCGCCCGCCCTGCTCGGCGTGGACGCGCACGAGCTGCGCGACCTGCGGGTCCCGCTCGCCGACGTGTGGCAGGCAAGGCGCGCCCGCCCGCTCGCCGGCCGGATGAGCGCCGCGGGCCCGTCCCGTACCGGCGTGCCCGAGGCCGCCGCGCTCGAAGAGCTGGCACTCGGCCTCGCCGCCGCGTCACCCGCGCCCGACCCGCTCATGCGGGCGGTCGCGGACGCGCTCGGCCGCGGCGCCACCGTCGCCGCGACTGCCGCCGAGGCGGGCCTCGGCGCGCGCCGGCTGCACCGCAGGTGCCTGGCGGCCTTCGGCTACGGGCCCAAGACGCTCGCGCGCATCCTGCGCCTGCGGCGTACCCTCGCGCTGGTGGACGCGGGCATCCCGCGCGCGGCGGCGGCCGCCCGCGGCGGCTGCGCCGACCAGTCCCACCTGGCCCGCGACATGCGCGCCCTGACCGGCCTCACCCTGACCGCCTACGCGGCACTGGACGGCCCGGCGGGCGCGGACGTCACCGACCCGTAAGATCCGCGCCCCGCCGCACCAGGGTGCGGGCCGTGGAGACTGGAACCATGCACACCATCCTCGTCGTCGACGACGACCCCACCGTCGCCGAGGTCGTGACCGCCTACCTCGAACGCGCCGGGTTCGTCGTCGACCGTGCCGCCGACGGCCCCGAGGCCCTGCGCCTGGCCGAGGCGCGCGAGCCCGCGCTCGTCGTACTCGACCTGATGCTCCCCGGCATGGACGGCCTCGACGTCTGCCGGCGGCTGCGCGCACGCGGGCCCGTCCCGGTGATCATGCTCACCGCGCGCGGCGACGAGGACGACCGCATCCTCGGCCTCGAAGTCGGCGCCGACGACTACGTCACCAAGCCGTTCAGCCCGCGCGAGCTCGTGCTGCGCGTCGAGTCGGTGCTGCGCCGCGGCCGCGGCGAGCAGACGCCCTCGCCGGGGCCCGCGCTCCGGCTCGGCGGCATCACCCTCGACCGGGCCGCGCGCAGCGCCGAGAAGAACGGCCGCCGCCTCTCCCTCACCCTGCGCGAGTTCGAGCTGCTCGCCCACCTCATGCGCAACCCCGGTGTCGCCATCGGCCGGGAGCAGCTGATGCACGACGTGTGGGGGTGGGAGTTCGGCGACCTGTCCACGGTGACGGTCCACGTGCGCAGGCTGCGCGGCAAGATCGAGGACGACCCGGCGAGGCCCCGGCTGATCCGCACGGTGTGGGGCGTCGGCTACCGCTTCGACGCGCCGGCGGACGCGGACGCGGAGGCGGACGCGCAGGCGGAGCCGCAGGCGCCCACGGGGGCGGAGGGCCGCTGAGCCGTGCACAACATGCTCATCATCGCCCTGTACGCGTTCTGCGGCGCTGCCGCCGCCGGGCTGGTCGGCGCGGTCGTGCTGCGGCTCCTGCGGAACAGGAGCGTCGCGGTCGCGCTCACCGTCGTCGCGGCTGTCGCCGTCACGGCGATGCTCGCCGGCACCCTGGCCGTGGCGGAGGCCATGTTCCTCTCCCGGCACGACCTCTCGGTCGTCACCACCGTCGTCGCGATGGCCGCCGTCGTGTCGATGGCGACCGCCCTGGTGCTCGGCCGCTGGGTCGTGGCACGCAGCCGGGAACTCGCCCTTGCCGCCCGCTCGTTCGGCGAGGGCGGCAGCTTCGCGGCGCCGGACGGCGCGTCCACGGCCGAGCTCACCGCGCTCGCGGGGGAACTCGCCGCCACCAGCGAGCGGCTGGCCCGCTCGCGGGAGCGCGAGCGCGCGCTGGAGACGTCGCGCCGCGAGCTGGTCGCCTGGATCTCGCACGATCTGCGGACGCCGCTGGCCGGGCTGCGCGCCATGGCCGAGGCGCTCGAGGACGGCGTGGTCGCCGACCCCGACCGCTACTTCCACCAGATCGGGGCCGAGGTGGACCGGCTGAACTCGATGGTCGGCGACCTGTTCGAGCTGTCGCGGATCCACGCCGGCACGCTGCCACTCTCGCCGACCCGGATGTCCGTCTACGACCTGGTGGGGGAGGCGCTCGCGGGCGCCGACCCGCTGGCGCGCGAGCACGGCGTGCGGCTGGTGGGCGAGCCGGTGGCGCCCGTCCCCGTCGAGGTGGACGGCAAGGAGATGACGCGGGTGCTGGCGAACCTGCTCGTCAACGCGATCCACCGGACCCCGGCCGACGGGACCGTCGCGATCGCGGCCGAGGTGCGCGACGCGAGCGTGGTGCTGTCCGTGACGGACGGCTGCGGCGGGATCCCGGCGGAGGACCTGCCGCGGGTCTTCGACACCGGGTGGCGCGGCTCGCAGGCCCGTACACCGCCGGCCGGCGCCGGTCTCGGGCTCGCGATCGTGCGCGGCATCGTGGAGGCCCACGAGGGACACGCCGCGGTCCGCAACGTGACGGGCGGCTGCCGGTTCGAGGTGACGCTCCCGGCGGCTACGGCCGACGGGATGTGAGACCAGCCGACGGGATGTGAGACGAAGGGGTGTGCGCCCTGTGCACCGGGCGCACACCCCGAGACGGCATGTCGAGTGTGCCTTGTGCCTGACGTGCCTCGTACTGCCTAGAACACGCTCAGGCCGTAGGCGTTCAGCGCCTCCGTCACCGGCTGGAAGAACGTGGTGCCGCCCGAGGAGCAGTTGCCGCTGCCCCCCGAGGTGAGGCCGAGGGCCTTGGAGCCGTCGAACAGCGGGCCGCCGCTGTCGCCGGGCTCGGCGCAGACGTTCGTCTGGATCAGGCCGGAGACCGTGCCCTCGGCGTAGCGCACGGTCGTGTTGACGGCCTGGACCGTGCCGCTGTGGACGCCGGAGGTCGAGCCGCTGCGGGTCACGCGCTCGCCGACGGTGGCGTTGCCCGCGCTGGTGATGTCCTGGTACCTGCCGTTGTAGAGGTCGACCCGGCCGTCGCTCGCGCTCGGCGTGCTGCTCAGCCTGATCAGGCCGTAGTCATTGCCGGGGAACTGGGAGTCGGCCGTGGTGCCGACGCGGGCGCCGCTCGGCGTCGACCAGGACGTGCCGCCCTCGGCGGTGCAGTGGCCGGCCGTGAGCGCGTAGTACGTGCTCCCAGAGCGTACGTTGAACCCGAGCGAGCAGCGGTACTGGGAGTTCTGGATCGCGTCGCCGGCGGCGACCAGCGGCTTGAATTGACCCGCCGCGTGCTTGACGACGAGCTTCGAGCTGTCGGGCACGGCGTTCTTGATCTTCGCGACCTGTGCGGACGAGACGGTGCTGTCGACCGTCATGACGACCTTGCCCGACGCCGGGTCCGTGTACCAGGCCGTGCCGGGCGCGGCCGCCTGGTTGACGGCGCCCGCCGTGGCGGCGAGTGCGGCGGCGGTCGCGGTGGGGGACGCGACGGGGGCGGTCTTGGCGAGGGCGGACGGGGCGGTGAACGCGGCCATGGCCACGACGCCGGTGGCGACGGCTATGTACCGGGCGCGTCTGGAGACGGTGCGGCGGGGGGTGAGGCGCTTGCTGGTCACTGATCCTCCTCGGGTGGGGGTCCTGACGGCCCGTCGGGTGGTCGGGCCGCGGAGGCGCGATCGTTCACAGCCACTGGGTAGTTGGTCGTGGACCTGCCAATCGCATGGAGTGAATCCTCAAGTCCGGTTGCCGCGATGACAAGACCCACATCCGGACCCGCGCGGGGCGCCGGGCGTGCCGGGCCCGAAAATCGGCCGTTTGACGTGACGCCCTGTGCGTGGTGTGCGAAGAAGCGCGGGCGCGAGGACGGCCGTCCACGCGAGGACCTGTGGCGGTGACGGCCCGAATACGGGCCGAATCACCGTTTTGCCTGTAGCCGGATCATGGCCGGATCGAAACGGCCCGCGCAGTCGGCGTGCCGGAGCGCGCCAATCGGCCGGATGGCGCTGCGGCGCCATCCGGCCGTTGGATCGAGGCTCTTGACGGGTAAGTGGCACACGAGCCCGCCGGAAGGAGGCGATCGCGCGTGGACAACGACCTGTGGCCTCTCGCCGCCCTGGTGGCGGCCGCGCTGATCGCCATGCTCGCCGTGGCGGTCGTCCTCGCCGTGCGCCTCGTGCGTACCAGGAGGATGCTGCGCAGGGCCGGGCTGCCCACGGGGCGCCGCTGGGTGTTCTGGGCCGCGCTCGTGTACCTGGTGCTGCCCACCGACCTCATGCCCGACCCGGTCTACCTGGACGACATCGGTGTGCTCCTTCTCGCCCTGCGGTCGCTCGCCGCCACCCCGCTGCCGCTCCCGCCCAGGGGCGGCGGCGCCGAAGCGCTCAGGACGCCGCGTTCAGGGTCTTCCCCCACTCCTCGACGGTGGTGACCTCGCAGCGCTTCGCGAAGAGGCCGCCCACGAGGGTGTCGTGCAGCGCCGGGTCGGGGTCCGCGCAGGCGTCGGACAGTACGGTGATCCGGTAGTCGAGGTCGAAGGCCTGCAAGGTGGTGGACAGGACGATCCCGCCGGTCGCGATGCCGCTCAGGACGAGATGGTCGATGCCCTGCGCGTCGAGGATCTGCCGGAGGTTGTTGCCGGCGAACGCGCTGACGCGGTTCTTGTGGACGACGATCTCGCCGTCGGCGGGTGCGACGTCGGGGTGGATCGCTGCGCCGGGGTCGTCGTCCGTGAAGAGGTGGTGCGGAAGCGCGCCGAAGAGCTTGTTGCGCGGGTGCACGTCGGTGTGTCCGCGGCGAAGCCGCAGCGCCACGTGGATGACCTGCACCCCGGCGGCGCGTGCCGTGCCGAGCGCGTGCACGGCGTGCGGGAGGAAGTCGTCGGGTGTGTGGGCGAGGTTGCTGCTCTGGAGGTCCATGAGCAGGAGCGCGGTGCTGGACATGTGGTGCCTTTCGGTCGGGTGGGGCGCGTGGTGCCGTGGGCAGCGCGCCGGGACGGGGCTACTTCGCCGTCGGGGTGCCCTCCGCCGCCACGCGGCCGAGCGTGCGGTCGAAGACGGTCAGCAGGAGGTAGAGCACGCCGGCGGCGAGCATCACCCAGGCGAGTTCGTGCATGCCGCCGGTGTCGGCGCGCTGCCCGAACGAGACGGCGGTCGCCGACGAGGCCACCATCGAGCCGACGTAGGCGAAGGTGCGCAGCAGTCCGGCCGACGAGGCGGTGCGCTCGGGATCGGCCTGGAAGTAGACGGAGTTCTGCAGGGCCAGGTTGTTCAGCCCCTGCGGGACGCCGAAAATCAGGGCGACGAGGAGCAGCGTCCACAGCGGGCTGCTCCCGGTCAGCGTCAGCATCACCAGGCACGCCACGATCTGCCCGGCCGCGCCGATCAGCAGCTTCCCGCGTACGCCCCTGCGCCGGCCCGAGACGATCGAGGCGCCGATCGCCAGCAGGAACATGGGGATCTGGACCAGCCCCGCATGGAACGGTGACAGCCCGTACCCCTCCTCCGTCCACTGGCTGAAGCCGTACAGGAACGAGTACGAGACGACGTAGGCGACGAGCGCGCGCCCATAGGTGGCCAGCAGCGGCGTGTTGCCGCCGAGCACCCGCAGGTCGATGAACGGGGTGGCGGCCCGCAGCTCGCGCAGGCCGAACGCGGCCCCCAGCGCCGCGGCGATCACCGCCAGGTACCAGTTGCGCGGGTGCAGGTCCATCAGGAACAGCAGCAGCGAGGTGAGCATCGCGGCGAACAGCCCCATGCCGGGCAGGTCGAGCCGGGCGGCCAGCCCTCCGCGCCGCCGTTCCCCGTCCACGGGGGGCGACTTGGGCAGCCGCAGCAGGCCGAGCAGTACGGCCGCGACGGCCAGCGGCACGTTCAGCGCGAACGTGGCCCGCCAGCCGCCCACCGCGATCAGCAGGCCGCCGAGCAGCGGGCCGATGACGGCGATGGTCTGGTTGGCGACCGCCAGGGCCGTCAGCACCCCGCCGGGGCTGTCCCGCCCGGTGCGCTTGGCCTCGCTGCGCACCAGTGCCATCGCGGCCGGGTAGCCGGCGCAGGTGCCGAATCCGAGCAGGACGCGCGCGGCGATCAGCGCGCCCAGGTTCGGTGCCAGGGTGCCGACGACTCCGGCGACGCCGACGAGGCCGGTGGAGAGCAGGAAGAGCCTGCGTGGCCCGAAGATGTCGATGAGCCGGCCGACGACCGGCTGCCCGAGCGAGGTGGCCAGGTAGAGGGCGGAGACCAGCCACGCGGTCTGGGAGGGCGGCACGCCCAGCGCCCTGGCGATGGGGATGAGCGCGACGGAGATGATCGTCGAGTTGATCGGGTTCAGGACCGAGCCCAGGATCATCGGCGGCAGCAGCCGCCGGTCGAAACCGGGCCCGCGCGTCTCGGTCACGCCGTCCGTCTTCGCCTCAGTCACGTATCAGCCGCTCCAGGACGGCCATGGTCGCGATCACGCTCAGGCGCTCCTCCTCCGTGCACTTGTCCTGCAAACGCCCGGCGAGCCACTCCGTCCTCGCCTGCCGTCCCTCCTCCACCCGGCGGCGGCCCTCCGGGGTCAGCGCGATCAGCAGGCGCCGGCCGTCGCCCGGATCGGGGCTGCGGGTGACCAGGCCCCTCTCGGCGAGCGACGTGACCATCGCCGTCATCGACTGGTGCCGCACCCCTTCGACGGAGGCGAGCTCGCTCGCCGTGACCCCCTCCTTGTTCGAGAGGCGGGCCAGCACCGACGCCTGGCCCAGGGTGAGGTCCTCGACCTCGGAGGCGTTCAGGATGCTGCGCCGCAGCCGGCTGATGACGGCACGGACGTCACGCGATGCCTGGATCGCCGACGGCGACAGGCCCGGGTTCTCGCTCATGCGCCCCACGGTAATGTCTACAGGGTTGACTGTCCAGTTCACCTGTACAGTTGGGCTGTGTATTTCAAGCGGGGCTCGCGCCCGGGATGTTTGAACGCGGCGTCAGGGGTGATCCGGCCTTCAGCACGCTTTCGAAACCGATCCCAGGACGTGAGCAGCGTGAGCAAGAACCAGAAGGCAGAGGCCAGGACCGAGCAGGCGAAGGGCAAGGCCAAGGAGGCCGCGGGCCGCATGGTCGGCAATGAGCGGATGACGGGCGAGGGCCGCGCCGAGAAGGCCAAGGGCGACGCCCGCCAGGCCAAGGAGAAGGGCAAGGACGTCCTCAAGGACTGACGCCCTCCCCGCGCCAGGCAACGCGGCACGGCACGGCGCCCCGAGCGGGGGCGCCGTGCCGTGCCGCATGTGCGTGGGGGCGGCTCTCGTGACGCGGTTCACAACGGTGCCTCACCCGCCCGCGCATGGCGGGGCGTTGGCGGGGAATCCGGCTCGACGAGTCAGTCCTTCCCAGCCCTTTCGGAGACCGCCGTGCTGATGGCCCACCCCGCGATACTGCGCAACCTGGTCGAACAGTTCCAGACCCTCCGCCTGCTGCACGCCGAGCGCGGTACGCCGGAGACCCGGCAGCGCCTCGAGGACGTCACGTACACGCTGTGCGTCTCCACCGGCACCCGCACCCCGGAGGCGGCGCTCATGGCCGCCCGGGAGCACCTCGCCACCGGGATGGCGGAGAGCGTGGAACCCGCGGCCTGACGCCCGCCGCGCGCACGGCCACGGGCCGGGCGCCGAAAAAGGGTTTGCCGCACGCTTCGGCGTACCCGTACCGTCGACACGTCTTCCGCTGACGGCCCTCGGCCGCCGCGTACTTCGAGAAAGGGGGTGTGTACCGATGACTGTCGCTGCTCAGGGCGCTGCCCGCATCCAGGTCATCACCACTCCCGTGGCCGCCGGCTGAACCAGGCGTTCCCGGCCAGGCCCTTCTCGAAGGATCTCGCTTGTCCTCCTCTTCACGACCCTCCGTCTCTTCACGACCCTCCGTCTCTTCACGACCCACCGTCTCCGCTGCCCCGACCGCACCGCCCGCCCCGCATCCCCTCGCGCCCTACGGCTGGGACGCGGGCTGGGACGCCGAGTTCGCCCCCTACGCGGCGAGGGGGCTCGTCGCCGGCCGTGTCGTACGCGTCGACCGCGGGCGGTGCGACCTCGTCACCGCCGCGGGCCCGGTGCACGCCGACACCGCGTACGTCACCCCGCGCGACCCGGTCCGCGTCCTGACCACGGGCGACTGGGCCGCCGTGGATGCCGCGGGCGACCCGCGGTTCGTGCGCGCCTACCTGCCGCGGCGCACCGCGTTCGTCCGCTCCGCGTCGTCCAAGCGGTCCGAGGGGCAGGTGCTCGCCGCCAACGTCGACCACGCCGTCATCGCCGTCTCGCTCGCGGCCGAACTCGACCTCGGCCGCGCCGAGCGCTTCCTCGCGCTCGGCTGGGAGAGCGGCGCCTCGCCCCGCGTCGTCCTCACCAAGGCCGACCTCGTCCCCGATCCGGTCGTACTCGCCCACCTGGTGCACGACGTCGAGACATCTGCGCCCGGCGTGCCCGTCACGGCCGTCAGCGCCGAGACGGGCAGCGGCGTCGACGCGCTGTCCGCCGCGCTCGGCGGCGGCACGTCCGTCCTGCTCGGCGCCTCGGGAGCCGGCAAGTCCACCCTGGTGAACGCCCTGTGCGGCAGTGACGTGATGGAGGTGCAGGCCATCAGGGACGTCGACGGCAAGGGCCGGCACACCACCACGACGCGCAACCTCCTGCCACTGCCCGGTGGCGGGGTCGTCATCGACACGCCAGGACTGCGCGGCGTCGGCCTGTGGGACGCCGAGGCGGGCGTCGGGCAGGTCTTCGCGGAGATCGAGGAGCTGTCCCGCGGGTGCAGGTTCCACGACTGCGCCCACACGTCGGAGCCCGGCTGCGCCGTGCTCGCAGCCCTGGAGGACGGCACGCTCACCTTCCGCAGGCTGGAGAGCTACCGCAAGCTCCAGCGCGAGAACCGGCGGATCGTCGCCAAGACGGACGCGCACGTCAGGGCGCAGATCAGGAAGGAGTGGAAGGCGAAGGGCGCCGAGGGCCGGGCGGCGGGCGAGGCGAAACGCCGCGGCCACCGCCACTGAGCGGAATCCCGCGGGCCGCGCCGGAGCGCCTCTCTCCGCGTCCGAAAACCGCTGGCCGAGTGATCGCCCCCGGGCCACACTGGACGGCATGACACACGCGGCGATGGACGAGGCGACCAGGTACGAGGCGGTGGCGGGGCGGGACGCCCGGTTCGACGGGGTGTTCTTCTTCGCCGTGGAGACCACCGGCATCTACTGCCGGCCGAGCTGCCCCGCGGTCACGCCCAAGCGGCGCAACGTGCGCTTCTTCCCCACCGCGGCCGCCGCCCAGGGCAGCGGCTTCCGCGCCTGCCGCAGGTGCAGGCCGGACGCCGTGCCCGGGTCGGCGGAGTGGAACGTGCGCGCCGACGTCGTCGGCCGCGCCATGCGGATGATCGGGGACGGGGTCGTGGACCGCGAGGGCGTGCCCGGCCTCGCGGTCCGCCTCGGCTACAGCACCCGCCAGGTGCAGCGCCAGCTCACCGCCGAGGTGGGCGCGGGCCCCATCGCGCTCGCGCGGGCCCAGCGGGCGCACACCGCGCGCGTCCTGCTGCAGACCACGGGGCTGCCCGTCACGGAGATCGCGTTCGCCTCCGGCTTCGCGAGCGTCCGGCAGTTCAACGACACGGTCCGCCAGATCTACGACCGCACCCCCAGCGAGCTGCGCGCCGAGGCGGGCGCCGGCGGCGTACGGGCGCCCGCGGGCGCCGGCATCCCGCTCAGGCTCGCCCACCGCGGCCCGTACGCGGCGCGCGAGGTCTTCGACCTGCTCGCACGCGAGCAACTGCCCGGCGTCGAGGAGACGGTGGGCACGACCGGCAGCCGCACGTACCGGCGCACGCTGCGGCTGCCGCACGGCCCCGGCGTGGCCGCGGTCGACGAACGGCGCCACCCCGTGCGGCCGGGGCCGCTCGCGCACACCGGCTGGCTCGAGGCCCGCATCCACCTGACCGACCTGCGCGACCTCACCACGGCCGTGCAGCGGCTGCGCCGCCTGTTCGACCTGGACGCCGACCCGTACGCCGTGGACGAGCGCCTCGGCGCCGACCCGCGGCTCGCGCCGCTGGTCGCCGCGCGCCCGG
>NZ_JAGIQL010000103.1 GCF_017813245.1 Streptomyces montanisoli | reverse complement strand
AAGATAACGAATTACATTGAAAACAAAAGTTCAAAAGTGAGTTGTTCGGATCAGAGGCGCAGGGGACGGACGGGGGAGGCCGGAGCTGCCAATGCACACCACCATTCAAGTGACGGCGGTGGACGTGGCCCTGCTGTTGTGGCAGGGAGCGGCGGTTGCCTGAGAAGGTGAAGGTGCCGAGGGCGCGGCGCGAGGTTCACTCGAAGGGCGGCGGGCAGCCCGGGCACCTTCCGTGCTGCCCGGGCGTTGACCCTGGTGGCACGACCTGATCTACGAGGAGAGATGACCGCATGGCCCTGTGGGACCGCTTCAAGGAATCCGCCGCGACGATGCAGACGCAGCTGACGGCGAAGAAGAACGACCTCAAGAGCGGTGCTTTCCGTGACGCGAGCATGGCGATGTGCGCCCTGGTCGCCGCCGCCGACGGCTCCGTCGATCCTTCCGAGCGTCAGCGGGTCGCGTCGCTGATCACGGCCAATGACGTGCTGCAGAACTTCCCCGCCGCCGACCTGCAGAGCCGCTTCGACGACAACGTCGGCAAGCTGCAGGCGGACTTCGCGTTCGGCAAGGTGGGGGTGCTGCAGGAGATCGCGAAGGCGAAGAAGAAGCCGGCTGAGGCCCGCGCGGTGATCCAGATCGGCATCGTCATCGGCGGCGCCGACGGCGACTTCGACAAGTCGGAGCAGGCCGTGGTGCGGGAGGCGTGCTACGCGCTCGGCCTGCCGCCGCACGAGTTCGACCTCTGACGCGGTCGCCCGCGCCGGCGCTCCCGCCCGTTCGATAGCATGACCGATCGTGTCGTCGAAGGGCCAGAGGATGGCCACCATCAGGGACGTCGCCCAGCGGGCAGGGGTCGCTCCGAGCACCGTCTCCTACGTGTTCAACGGTTCGCGGTCCATCTCCGAGGAGACGCGGCGCAAGGTGCGCGAGGCCGTGGAGGCCCTCGGTTACCACCCGCGCGCCAGCGCGAGGACGCTCCGCAGCAGCCGCACGCGGGTGATCGCGCTGGCGCTGCCCCGCGCGGCCGGCGGGCGGCACGCGGTCGACGGCAGGTTCGCCATCGAGCTCAGCGACGCCGCGCACGGTCTGGGTTACGACCTGCTGCTGACCACCAGCGAGGACAAGGCCGAGGGGCTGCGCCGGGTGGCGCTGAGCGGGCTCGCCGACGCGGCGGTGCTGATGGCGGTCGACATGGAGGACGCCCGCATCGACGTCGTGCGCGAACTGGCGTTCCCCGCCGCGCTGATCGGCAGGCCGGCTGACGAGGACGCGCTGCCGTGGGCCGATCTCGACTGGGCGGAGGCCGCCGCGACGACGGTGCGCACGCTGGCGGCCGCCGGCCACCGTGAGCTGGTGTACCTGGCGCCGGCCGAGCGCGAGGTGTCGGCGGGACGCAGCTACGCGTTGCGCGGGATCGCGGGGGCGCGCCGCGGCGCGGCCGAGGCAGGCTGCGCGGTCGAGGTGGCGCACGCGCTCGACGACCCGGACCTGATGGCCGCGCGGTTGCGCGTCCTGTTCGGTGACGCGCGGGACGGCGGGGCGGGCGCGGGGCGCCGTCCTACGGCGCTGGTCGTGCAGCACCCGTCCGCGCACCACCACATCCTGGCGTCGCTGCACGCGGCGACCGGTCTGCGCGTGCCCGAGGACCTGGCGCTGGTCGTGATCGGCACCCTGCCGGACGATCCGTCGAGCAGCAGGCTGCCGAGGATCGAGCTGCCGGTGCGGACGCTCGCGGTCGAGGTGACGAGGCTCGCCGTCGCGGCCGCGGAGGCGCTGCGCGCCCCGGCCGCGGGCGTCGACGGTGCCGAGGACCGCCCGGCCGCCCGGCTGCTCGCCGATTCGGTGGGCCACCTGCTCGTACCTCCCGCTCCGCTGCCGGGCGCCACGGGCTCCCTCACCGCGCGGCCCCCGGCCGTCTGACGTCTTCTTCCGTCCCTTTTCCTGCCTGCCGAGGCGCTGCGGCGCGCGAGGTCTTGTCCGGGTCCCCTGGAGGGCCTAACATCACCGCGTCACCAAGTCGAATCGATTCGACAACTTGGATTCGACGTCGATTCGACGGCACCTGTGGCACGGCTCACGCCCGGGTGACCTCCGCGTTCTCGCAGATCCGTAGACCGAACGGAGAGCACCGACCATGGATCCGACCCGCCACCGCCTCAGGGCGGCGGCCGTGATGTCCGCCGCCGCGCTGGCGGCCACCGCGGTGACGGGGTGCGCGAGCGCCCCCGACCCGGGCACCGTCACGGTGCTCAACTCGGCAACCGACAGCCTCGAACACGCCCAGGAGCAGAAGTTCTTCGACCTGTGCGCGAAGCCGCTGGGGGTGCGGGTCCGCCAGACGAGCGTGCCGGCCGACCAGGTGGCCTCGAAGGCCCTGCGGATGGCGTCGTCGCACTCGCTCACCGACATCCTGGAGCTCGACGGCTCCGAGGTACCGCAGTTCGCCGCCACCGGCGGCCTCGTACCGGTACGGAAGGCCGGCGTCGACGTCTCCGGGATGTCGAAGAGCGCGGTGACCATGGGCAGTTACCGGGGCACGCAGTACGGCGTCGCGCGCGCGGTCAACTCGCTGGCCCTCATCTACAACAAGGACCTGCTCAGCCGTGCGGGTCTGAAGCCGCCCACCACGTGGGACGAGTTGAAGCGCACGGCGAAGAAGCTCACGCACGGCTCGACGTTCGGCATGGCGTTCAGCGCGACGCCCGACGCCGACGGCGTCTACCAGTTCCTGCCCTTCTTCTGGTCGGCGGGCGGAGACGAGGCCCACCTCGACGACGGCAAGGGCGCCCCGGCCCTCCAGCTGTGGAAGGACCTCGTCGCCGGGAAGGCCGCGTCGAGCGCGGTCGTCACATGGAACCAGCAGGACGTCAACGACCAGTTCATCGCCGGCCGGGCGGCCATGATGATCAACGGTCCGTGGCAGGTGCCGGTGCTCGACCAGCACAAGGGCCTGCACTGGGCCGTCGCACCCATCCCCGTGCCGAACGCGGGCGACCCGGTCGTGCCGCCGATCGGCGGCACCGTGATGACGATCCCGCAGACCCGCGACACGGGCAGGCAGCACACCGCCGCGAAGATCATCAACTGCCTCAACGAGCAGCACAATCAGGTGGCGTGGGGCGAGTCCGTCAACAACGTGCCGACGATGACCGCAGCGGCCGCGCAGTACGCGCGGCAGAACCCGAAGCTGGCCGCCTTCGCGAGCGAGGTCGCCACCGCGAGATCGCGCACCGACCGCGTGGGCGCACGGTGGCCCGTCGTGTCGGACGCGCTGTCCGGCGCCTTCCAGTCCGTGCTGACCGGCGGCGCGAGCCCTCGGGCCGCACTGAAGCAGGCCCAGGCGCGGGCCACGGCCGGCGAGTGAGGAGAGACGGGACATGACCATCACCGCCACAGGAGCGGCCACCGCGGGCACCCGGCCGCCGGCCGAACGGACGACCGGGGGACGCGGGCGCGGCGGCGGGCTGCTGCGCTGGTGCTTCGTCGCTCCGGCCGTCCTCTACATGCTGGCCTTCTTCGGCTACCCACTCGTGCGCAACATCCTGATGAGTTTCCAGCACTACACACCGCGCACCTACTTCACCGGCAGCTCGCCCTTCAACGGGCTCGGCAACTGGCGCGCCGTCTTCTCCGACCCGCTGTTCACCGGATCCCTGTGGCACACACTGGTGTTCACGGCCGGATCGCTGCTGGGGCAGTTCGTGATCGGGCTCGCCCTCGCGGTGTTCTTCTCCCGCCGCTTCCGCCTGTCCGGCTTCGCGCGCGCCGTCCTGCTGCTGCCGTGGCTGGTGCCGATGGTCGTCACCTCCATCGTCTGGCGCAAACTCCTCGACCAGGACACCGGTGTGATCAACACCGTGCTGACCGGCCTGCACCTGGCCTCGGGGCCCGTGCCGTGGCTGAGCAGCCCCGGTGTCGCGCTCCTCTCCGCGATCCTGGTGAACGTCTGGATCGGCATCCCCTTCAACATGGTCATCCTCTACGGCGGACTGCAGGAGATACCGCGCGACCTCCACGAGGCGGCGGCCCTCGACGGCGCCGGGGCGTGGCGCACCTTCCGCAGTGTGACCCTGCCGATGCTGCGCCCCGTGGTGACGGTCGTCCTCGTGCTCGGCTTCATGTCGACGGTGAAGATCCTCGATTTGATCCTCGCCCTGACGGCGGGCGGGCCGGCGGACGCCACCCAGACACTGGGCACGGTCACCTACCGACTCTCGTTCGAACAACTCGACTTCGGACAGGGAGCCGTCGTCGGCAATGTCCTCATCGCGGTGAGCGCCGTCTTCGCCGTGCTCTACCTGCGAGCCAACAGGGCCGACTTCGGCCGGGGGAAGTGAGCGCCGTGAGACACACCAGCGCACCGCGTCGGCACGGCAACACCGTGATCGCCGTCGTGATCCTCGTGATCCTGCTGTTCCCGCTGTACTGGATGGTCAACATCGCGCTCCAGCCCGGCGAGGGACTCGCCTCCACGGACTGGTTCCCGGTGGACGCGGGGCTCGGCAACTTCCGGCGCGCGCTGAGCAGTCAGGGCGGCTCGCTGGCCACCAGCCTCGTCGTCGCGCTCGGCGCCGTCGTCGTGTGCCTGGCACTCGCCGCGCCGGCCGCGTACGGCCTCGCGCGGTTCGGCCTGCGCGGCAGCCGCACCATCGTGTTCGGCACACTGATCACGCAGATGGTGCCGGGCATCGTCGTCGCCAACGCGCTGTACAGCGCCTATGTCGACCTGCACCTGGTGAACTCGGTGCTGGGGCTGATCCTCGCGGACGCCTCGCTCGGCCTGCCGTTCTCGCTTGTGCTGCTGCGGGCGTTCATGGTGTCGATACCGCGCGAGGTGGTGGAGGCGGCGCTCGTGGACGGCGCGAACCGCTTCACGGCCTTCGTGCGGATCGTGCTGCCGATGAGCCGCAACGCGCTGATCACGTCCGGCCTGTTCACGTTCCTCTTCGCTTGGTCGGACTTCATGTTCGCGCTGACCCTCAACACCACCGACGACGTCAAGCCCGTCACGCTCAGCATGTACGAGTACATCGGCGCCCATGTCAGCGACTGGGGCGCCGTGATGGCGACGGCGGTCGTCTCCGCCGTGCCCGCCGCGATCCTGCTGGTGCTCGCCCAGAAGTACGTCGCGGCCGGCATCAGCGGCGGATCGGTCAAGTAACGCGGATCAGTCACGTAACGCGGGTCAGTCACGTACCACCGAACAGGAGCACGCCTGATGAAGTTCACCGACGGCTACTGGCTGATGCGCCCAGGCATGACCGCGCACCACGCGGCCGCCGTGGCGGACGCCGTCGTCGCCGATGACCGGCTCACGCTGTACGCACCGGTCAGAAACGTCCGCCACCGCGGTGACACCCTCAACGGCCCGCTGCTCACGGTGGACTGCTGGTCGCCGGCGGAGGGGGTGATCGGCGTGCGCGCCACCCACCACGCCGGACGTCCGTCTCCCGGCCCGGAGTTCGCGCTGAGCACGGACGGCGGCGGCCACGCCTCGACCCGCCAGGAGGGCACCACCCTGTCCCTGCGGTCGGGCGAGCTGACACTCACCGTCGACACCGCAGGGCCCTGGCAACTCGACTTCACCGCGGGCGACCGGCGGCTCACCTCGATCGGCCCCCGCGGAACCGGATTCGTCACCGACGGCGAGGGCCGCCACTTCATGGTGGCGCGGCACGCACTGGGCGTCGGCGAGAACGTCTACGGTCTCGGCGAGCGCTTCACCCCCTTCGTCAAGAACGGCCAGAGCGTCGACATCTGGCAGGCGGACGGCGGCACCAGCAGCGAACAGGCCTACAAGAACGTGCCGTTCCACCTCACGGACCGCGGGTACGGCGTGTTCGTCAACCATCCGGGCCGCGTGTCGTACGAGGTCGGCTCCGAGGCGGTCGGTCAGGTCCAGTTCAGCGTCGAGGACCAGTCGCTGGAGTACTTCGTCGTGCACGGCCCGTCCCCCAAGGAGGTGCTCGCGCGTTACACGGCCCTGACGGGGCGCCCCGCGCTGCCGCCCGACTGGTCGTTCGGGCTGTGGCTCTCGACGTCGTTCACCACGGACTACGACGAGAAAACGGTCGGCCGGTTCGTGGACGGCATGGCGGACGCGGGCGTGCCCCTGAGCGTGTTCCACTTCGACTGCTTCTGGATGCGCGCCTACCACTGGAGCGACTTCGTCTGGAACCCGGACGTGTTCCCCGACCCGGCCGGGATGCTGCGCCGGCTCAAGGAGCGTGGCCTGCGGATCTCCGTATGGGTCAACCCGTACATCGCGCAGCGCTCCGCCCTGTTCGCGGAGGGCATGGCGCGCGGCTTCCTGCTGCGGCGGCAGGGCGGCGGCGTGTGGCAGTGGGACAAGTGGCAGGCGGGCATGGCGCTGGTCGACTTCACCAACCCGGGGGCACGCGCCTGGTACGCGGACAAGCTGCGCGAACTGCTGGGCCAGGGTGTCGACTGCTTCAAGACGGACTTCGGCGAGCGCGTTCCGCTCGACGTGGCCTGGCACGACGGCTCCGACCCGGAGCGCATGCACAACTACTACGCGCAGGTCTACAACGAGACCGTCTTCGACCTGCTGCGCGAGGAGCGCGGCGAGGGAGAGGCCGTGGTGTTCGCCCGGTCCACGACGGCGGGCGGCCAGCGGCTGCCGGTGCACTGGGGCGGCGACTGCGAGTCGACGTTCGAGGCGATGGCCGAGTCCCTGCGCGGCGGCCTCTCGCTCGGGCTGTGCGGGTTCGGCTTCTGGAGCCACGACATCGGCGGGTTCGAGGGCACGCCGTCGCCCGCGCTGTTCAAGCGCTGGGTGCAGTTCGGGCTGCTCTCGTCCCACAGCAGGCTGCACGGCTCCACGTCCTACCGGGTGCCCTGGGACTACGGCGAGGAGGCGGTGGCGGTCACCCGTGACTTCACGCGGCTCAAGAACCGCCTGATGCCGTACCTGTACGGCGCGGCCGTGCAGGCCAGGGAGCACGGCACGCCCACCGTACGGCCGATGGTGCTCGAATTCCCCGACGACCCTGCCTGCCGGGCACTCGACCGGCAGTACATGCTCGGCGACGACCTGCTGGTGGCCCCGGTCTTCGACGAGGGCGGCGCCGTCGAGTACTACGTGCCGACGGGCGTCTGGACGAACATCCTCACCGGACGGCGTGTGACGGGACCCGGCTGGCAGCGCGAGACCCACGACTTCGCGACGCTGCCGCTGCTCGCGCGGCCGGGCTCCGTGGTGCCCTTCGGCGCGCGCGACGACACCTCATCCTCCACGTGGGCGGACGGCGTGACCCTGCGCGTCCACTCCCCCGCAGGCTCCACCGGTACGACGACGGTCGTGCCGGGGCGTGACGGGGCGCCGGCCGCGACGTTCACCGTCCGCGGGGAGGGTGACACGGTCACGGTCGAGACGGACAGCGCGCTGCCGTGGCGGCTGCTGCTCGTGGGCGCCGAGGCAGTCGACGCCGCCGAGGCCTCCGGGGCCGCCGGTGCCGTAGCGGCCCGGGCCACCGGCCGGGCGGCCGTGGAGGCCACCGCCGATCCGCTCGGGGCCCTGTACGACTGCCCCGCCGGCACGTTCCGGCTCACCGTGCCGCGGCGCTGAGTCGCGGGGGCCGCGCGGTGGCGCGGACCGCGGCGTCGCCCCTCTGACATACCCTCGTACCCTCCGTCGTCGTTCCCGTCGCGGCGCCCGGGTGAGGAGGGACCACGTTGCACGCCTTGGCCATCGCCCTGTTCGACCCGGCAGCGGGTCAGGGAGGCCGCCAGTTCGCGGAGCTGGCGTTCGCCCTGCTGCTGTCGACGCTGATCGGCGCGGAGCGTGCGCGCCAGCAGAAGAGCGCCGGGCTGCGCACGCACACGCTGGTCGGTGTCGGCAGCGCGCTGTTCATGGAGGTCTCGCAGCACGGCTTCAACGCGGTGCTCGGCCTGGAGAACGTGTCGTTCGACCCCTCGCGCGTGGCCGCGCAGATCGTGTCGGGCATCGGCTTCATCGGCGGCGGGCTCATCTTCGTACGGCGGGACGCGGTGCGCGGCCTGACGACGGCGGCGACGGTCTGGCTCACCTGTGCGGTGGGCATGGCGTGCGGCGGTGGCCTGCCGCTGCTCGCCGTCGGGGTGACGGGTGTGCACTTCCTGGTCGTCCAGGGGTATCCGTACGTGACGCGGCGCATCCCGGCGCTCGCGACACCCGAGGTGACGCGGCTGCATTTGGCGTACCGGATCGGCACGGGCGTGCTGACGCGCGTTCTGGAGTTCACCGCCGACCGGGGCTTCCAGGTGGTGCAGGTGCGGGTCGACCGGGCGGCGCCGCACCCCGACGACGAGGAGGCCCCGCCGAGAGCGGGCGAGGCCGGCACCGCGCTCGTCTACGTCGACATCGAGGGCAGCGGCAGCGTGTCGCAGCTCGTGGCGGAACTGTCGGAGTTCGAGGAACTCCTGAGCGTGTCCTCGCTGCGGGGCGAGGACGACGGCAGCGACTGACCGGCCGGCCGACGGCGAAGGCGCGCCCCGTCCGCCCGCCGCCGCTCACCCCTCGCGCAGCCGCTCACTCCTCGCGCAGCCGCTCCGCGAGCGCCTCGATCGTGGAGCGCCAGGCCGCCAGCGCCTCGTCCGTGTCGAACGTCTTCGGGCCGGTCTGGGTGAGGACGAGGCGCGCCCCGTGACCGGTGCCCTCCCGCAGTTCCCATGAGACGGTGGCGCCGTCGTCCCACTCGTAGCCCAGGGAGTGCGGCGGGTGCACCTCGCTCACATGGCCGGCGGGCACGCCCGGCGCGGTGAACCCCGCGGGCACGGGCAGCCCGGGCACCGGCTCGATGCCCGCGCACAGCACCTTCCAGACCTTCTCCGCCGACGCCGTGAGCTGGCGCTCGAAGCGCACCGTGCGCGTGGCGCCGCCGGTGTCCGCCGTGCCGCGGTCGAGGCCGAAGAGGCGCACGTACGCGTCGTGCGCCTCGGTCGTGTCGTGCGCGGGCCGGGCGGGCACGCCGTCGAGCAGCCGGCCGAGCGCGGCCATGCACGCGTCCCATCCGGCGGCGAAGCTCGCGGCCCCCGCGCGGTCGTCGAAGGTGTGCGCCAGGGACAGGACCGATCCTTCGCCCTCCTCGGCCACGCTCCACGACAGGTGGTCGGGGCCCCAGTCGAACGCGAAGAGTCCCGGCGGCACCAGATCGGTGACGGTGCCGGTGGTCGCGTGCGCCTCGCCGCCGGGTGAGGTGAAGGAGATCGCGCCACCGGGGCGCGGGTCCAGGCCGACCTGGAACGGGAACCACTGGGACAGCCGGGCCGGGTCGGTCAGGGCCTCCCACACCGCGCCGCGCGGGTGGCCGAACCGTCGGGCCATGGTCAGGATGGAGCGCCCGCCGGCTGAGGTCAGGGCGTCGGCGTACCGGTCTGCGTTCATGGCCGCTCATCCTGCCAGGGTTGCTCTCGGTTTCGGCCAGATGCGGCGCGTGACCCTCGTCGAAACTGGCTGGAACCGTATGGTGACAGCGCGTCAACGCCGGTCACATAATGACGTGATCGCACGATGGGGCGATCACGTTCGTCCCTGCTCTCCCGGGTATCGCCCCACGGCCAACCGACCCCCAACGGACGGCGCAAGGAGAGCGGCCGTGCATGACGAATTCCTCTGCCATGTCACCGCCTACGGCGTGTGCGGCGGGCAGCGCGTCGGCGTCCCGCTCGGCACCTACCGGGCGCCCACCCTGGCGCTCGCCCTGTGGTGGCTGCGCGACCGCGCGTCCTGGATCGCCGAGCGCCTCGACCCGACCCCGGACGGCGGAAGCATCCCCGGCCATGCGCTGACCCCGGTCGGCACCGACGTGCCGGACGTCCCGCAGACCCTGCGGTCCTGGCGCGACGACGCGCAGCACCAGGAGATGATCGCCGAGCACCTGGCGCACGGGCGGCTGATCAGGGTGGCGACCCACGACGACACGACGGAGTACGAGTTGCTCGCGGAGTCCGTGGACGCGCTGCGCATGGAACGGACCGCGCCGGTGCCGCTGGTGTCCGCCGTGCCGCGGGCCGAGCGGCGCTTCCCCGCGCTCGCGGGCAGCGTGGCGGAGCCGTTCGGCGACGCGGTGTGGTTACGCGCGGTGGGCGCGTGAACGGTCGCCGCACCGTCCCGAAACTCGGCGTGCGGGACCGATGAGTACGGTTGCTCCGCGCGGTCCACCCCTCGACGACCGATCCACGAGAGGGGCATGTGATGTTGGGTGCATCAGAGGCGTTCAGTGGTTTCGCGGTGGACGACATCGAGGCGGCGCAGGGGTTCTACGGCCAGACCCTGGGGCTGCGGGTGACGGAGGCGAACGGCCTGCTCACCCTCGAGCTCGGCGGCGGCACGCGGGTCCTCGTGTATCCGAAGGAGAAGCACGCCCCCGCCTCCTTCACCGTCCTCAACTTCCCGGTCGACGACATCGAGGCGGCCGTGGACGAGCTCGTGAGCAAGGGCGTGCGGATGGAGCGCTATCCGGGGATGCCCGCCGACGAGCGCGGGATCATGCGGGAGGGCGGCCCGTACATCGCGTGGTTCACCGACCCGGCGGGCAACGTGCTGTCGGTGCTCCAGGACCGGCCCGCCTGAGGCCGGGGCTTCCTGAGGCCGGGGCCGCGGCGAACCGCCGTGGTGCGCCGGTGAGCGCGCCCGCGCCGGGTAGACGGCAGACTGGCGGTACGCAGGTAAGGCCCGGTGCCAGGGAGGCGAGTGGACGGTGTTCGAACCCGAGGACATCAGAGAGTGGCGCGACCACGACGTGGTCGATGTCGGCAAGAAGAAGATCGGGACGCTGGAGGCCATCTACGTGGACACGGCGACGGACGCCCCGTCGTTCGCCACCGTGACGATCGGGCTGCCGACCAAGCGCCGGCTGGTCTTCGTACCGCTGGAAAACGCGACGGTCGGCCCCGATTACCTGAAGGTCACCGTGGACCGCAAGGTCGCGAAGGACGCGCCGTCGATCGACATGGACGGCGAACTGCTCGCGGAGGACGAGCCCAAGGTCTTCGCGCACTACGGCATGCCGTACACGACGGGCGCGGGTGGCGAGCGGCGCCTCGGCAGGCGGTGACGCGGGCGCGGCCGGCGTGAGGTGGGGCGGTGTGGGCGGGTGCCCGCACCGCCCCGCGTGTTCTCCGGCTCCGCTTCGGCTCCGTCCGGCTCCGGCTCCGCACCGGTTTCGGCGGGGGTCGGGAACTGCCGGGGCCCCCGGCCGCGTTCACGGCACAACGCCCCGCGTACCCCGCCGGGAGACGGCACCGGTCCGCGTCGGGCCGACTATATGATCCAGTCCACGCCGCGGGCGCGTCCCGGCACCCGTTCGGGGCGCCCGTCCGAGCGACCGCCGCAACCTGAGGGATTCGAGACGCAGCGATGACCCGGAAGCACGTCAGCGAGGTGGACAGGCCGGGCCGGGTCCTGCGTGTGCGGCGCAGGTACGCGGGCTCGATGGTGGAGCTGGCCTGGACCCGGGGCCGCGAGATGGAGCTGATGCACCGTGCCATGGGCTTCGCGGCGCTCGGCTTCCTCACCCTCGTCCCGCTGCTGATCGTCATCGCGGCCACCGACCCCGCGAGCGGCCAGGGGTTCGCCCGGTGGATGGGACAGGGCATCGGGGTGTCCGCGGGCCCGCAGCACGAGCTCGAGCAGCTGTTCGGCAGGCCGCGGCAGGCACTCCAGGGCACCACCGCACTCGGCCTCGCCGCGCTCGCGGTGTTCGGCCTCAGCTTCGGCGGTGCGGTGCAGACGGGCTACGAGCGCGTCTGGGACCTGTCGGCCGCGCGCTGGCACACGATGTGGCGGCACGTCGTGTGGCTGGCCGGTCTGATCGTCTACCTGGTCATCTTCGTCAACATCCCCGTGACGTCGGACTCGCTGCCGTGGAAGGTCGTCGGCACGCTCGGCGACGTGGTGGCCGCCTACCTGTTCGTGTGGTGGTCGCAGCGGGTCCTGCTCGCGGGCCGGGTGCGCTGGAGCGCGCTGGCGCCGGGCGCCGCGGCGACCGCGCTCGGCATGCTGGGCCTTCGCGTCTTCTCGCAGCTCGTGTTCTCGCCGCTCATCGCGTCGAGCGCGGTGACCTACGGGCCGTTCGGCACGGTCCTGGTGATCCAGTCGTGGCTCGTCGGCGTGGGGTTCGTGGTGTACGGCGGTGCGCTGGTGGGCCGGCTCGTCCATGAGAGCCGCACGCGGCGGCGGCTGCGGGAGGCGACCGCGGCCGCGGAGACCGGCCCGCCCGGGAGCCTCTGAGCCCCCGGACGAGCCGAACGCGCGGACGCGCCGGACGGGCCGGCAGGCCGTCAGCAGCTGAGGTTGGCGCCCGGGTCGACGCCGAGTATCTGGGCGAAGCGCGTGTAGTTGTCGACGCGGTCCTGTACCTCGGCGGGGTTGCCGCCGTCGCACTCTATGGACCCGTTGATGGAGCGGATGGTCTCGCCGAAGCCGCGGCCGTTCACCATGGCGTCGTGCGGGGTCATGGTCCCTGGCCCGCTCTGGGTGTCCCAGTACCACAGGCCCGTCTTCCAGGCGACGGACGCGTCGTTCTGGACGAGGTCGGGGTTGTCGAGCAGGTCGATGCCGAGGGCGTCGCCCGCCGCCTTGTAGTTGAAGTTCCAGCTGATCTGGAGGGGGCCGCGGCCGTAGTACTTGTCCGTGCCCGCCGGACAGCCGTAGGGCTGACTGGTGTCGCAGTAGTGCGGGTAGTTGGCGGTGTTCTGCTCCACCACGTACTTCAGGCCCCCGGTCTCGTGACCGACGTTGGCGAGGAAGGCGGCGGCCTCCTGCTTCTTGACGGTGTCGCTGCCGGTGCCGGCGAAGCCGGGGTACGCGCCGAGCGCGTCCGTCAGCCCGGCGTACGTGTAGAACGGGTTCCTGCTCGGGAACATCTGGTCGAACTGGCCCTCGCTGACCACGAAGGCGGCGTCCGTCCCCGCCGCGTGCGCGGGTGCGGCGGCCTGGGCGGGGGCGAACGAGAGCACGGAGAACGCGGCCGCGGAAACGGTGGCGGCGAGCGTGGCGATGAGGCGACGGCGCACGGGCTTCACTCCTCGAAGGTCCGCCGTCCCCATGGCGGCCCGATCCCTGTGGGGGGTTGGCCCGGGTTCACGGATGGGAGCGTGCGGGGACCCCCGGGCATGACGGAGCGCCACTTCCCGCGTGTGGGGCGCGGGAAGAGCGGATCCTCTGCGTTCGCAAAGACCCGTCGTTGGACTAGACCATACCCACGGACGTGTCCGCGTCAAGGGTGTGGGCGACGGCAGCGCACGGCGCTGTCACGGCGCTGTCACGGCACCACCGCGGCCCGGCGGGGGGTGCGGTTCGCGGTGGCGTGCCGCGTGCCTCGTAGGGTGGCGCCATGAGTGATCGCTCCCGTACGCGCCCCCGGCTCGGTTACCCGGCGGCGGCCGCCGTGTTCGCCATCGGCATGCTGGGGACGACGCTCCCGACGCCGCTGTACGGGCTGTACCGGAAGGAACTCGGCTTCTCGGAGTTCGTGGTGACGGTCGTGTTCGCCGTCTACGCCGTCGGTGTGATCGCGGTGCTGCTGCTGGCGGGGAACTTCTCGGACCAGGTGGGCCGCAGACCCGTCCTGCTCACCGCGCTCGGCCTGTCTGCGGCCAGCGCGGTGTGCTTCCTGTTCGAGGGCGGGCTGCCGGTGCTGCTGCTCGGGCGGCTGCTGTCCGGCTTCTCCGCCGGCCTGTTCAGCGGGGCCGCCACGGTCACCGTGATGGAGGTGGCACCGCGGGAGCGCGCCGAGCGCGCGGGTTTCGCGGCGACCGCGGCGAACATGGGCGGCCTCGGCTGCGGCCCGCTCGTCGCCGGGCTGCTCGCGCAGTACGTGTCCTCGCCGCTGACCGTGCCGTTCCTCGTGGACCTCGCGCTGATCGCCGCCGCGTGCGTGCTGCTGTGGGCGCTGCCCGAGACGGTGGCCGAGCGGCGCAGGCCGCGGCTGAGGCCGCAGGGCCTCACCGTGCCGTCCGAGGCGCGCGGGGTCTTCACGCCCGCCGCGACCGCCGCGTTCGCGGGGTTCGCGCTGCTCGGCCTCTTCACGGCCGTGGCACCGAGCTTCCTCGCGCAGACGCTTTCCGAACGCAATCTGGCGGTCGCCGGCGCGATCGTCTTCACGGTGTTCCTCGCGTCCGTCGTGGGCCAGTCCCTGACGGACCGCATCGGTAGGCACCGCACTCTGCCGGGCGGCTGCTTCGTGCTGGTCGCCGGGTTGCTGCTGGTGGCCGCCGCGCTGTACTGGGAGTCGTTGCCGCTGCTGGTCGCCGGCGCCGTGTGCGGCGGCCTCGGCCAGGGGCTCTCCTTCCGTGCCGCCGTGGGGACGGTGTCCGCCGCGGCCCCCGCGGAACACCGGGGCGGCACCATCTCGTCCTTCTTCGTGATCGCCTACCTGGGCATCTCGCTGCCGGTCGTGGGCGTCGGCGCGCTCACCCTCGCCGCCGGGCTGCGGGACGCGGGGCTGATCTTCACGGCGTGCGTGATGGTGCTCGCGGTCGGCGTGGGTCTGTACGTGCTGCGCAAGCCGCCGCGCACGGCCTGACCCTCCCGTCCGGTCGCACGGCCCGACCTGCTTGGCCCGTCAGGGCCGCCCCGCCGCCGGGATCTCCTCGCCGGCCGGTGGCGGCCCCGGGGGCGTGCCGTCGCCGAAGGGGCGGCCGCCCAGTTCCTCCCTGCGGTGCGGCGTGAGCCATCCCGACAGGTCGGGGCCGAGCGGCACGATGCCCGTCGGGTTCACCCCTGTGTGCACCTGGTAGTAGTGGCGCTTGATGTGGTCGAAGTCGACGGTGTCCCCGAACCCGGGCGTCTGGTAGAGGTCACGCGCGTACGCCCAGAGCACCGGGTTCTCGGCGATCTTGTACTCGTTGCACTTGAAGTGGCCGTGGTAGACGGCGTCGAACCGCACCAGGGTCGTGAACAGCCGGATGTCGGCCTCGGTGATCGACTCGCCCATCAGGTAGCGGCGCCCGGCCAGCCGCTCGGAGACGGTGGCGAGCCGCCGGAAGACCGCGCGGAAGGCGTCCTCGTACTCCTCCTGCGTGGTGGCGAACCCGGCACGGTAGACCCCGTTGTTGACGTCGCGGTAGACGCCTTCCATCACCTCGTCGGTCTCCTCGCGCAGCGCCCGCGGGTAGAGGTCGGGCGCGCCGTGGCGGTGCAGGGCGCGCCATTCGGTCGCGAAGTCCAGCGTGAGGCGCTGGTAGTCGTTGGTCACCAGCTTCTTCGTGGGGACGTCGACGAGCGCGGGGACGCTGACGCCGCCGGGGTAGCCGCTCTCCCGCGCGTCGTAGGCCTCGGACAGGTACCGGATCCCGAGCACGGGGTCGCGGCCGCCGGGGTCGAGGGTGAAACGCCAGCTGCGGTCGTCCTGGATCGGGTCGGTGACGGCGAGGGAGATCGCGTCCTCAAGGCCGAGCAGGCGCCGGGAGATCAGCGCGCGCCCGGCCCAGGGGCAGGCGCGGCTGACGACCAGCCGGTAGCGGCCCGCCTCGACGGGCTACCCGTCCCGGCCGTCCGCGGTGACGCGGTCGGCGAAGTGGCTGCGGGACCGCTTGAAGGGCTCGCGTCCGTACGCGGCGTTCCCCGCACCGTCCGCGCCGTCCGCGCTGCTCTGCCCCGTGGTGGACGTGGCTGCCATGGTGGTGACTCCCGTCTGCCGGTTGCCCTGTCCACCTTTCCACTCGGGCCGGACGTACGCAGTCCGTCCGCACATGCGCGGCGGATGCGTCGGTTCAGGACTTCCGTGACGCCTTTCCCGCGATCACGTCCGCCAGTGCGACGATCAGTGCCGCCACCACGAAGGCGATGGAGACGACCAGGCCGTGGTCGTACGCCGTGCCCCAGCCGTCCTTTCCGACCTGGGCGAAGAAGACGGAGCCCACGGCCGCGATGCCGATGGCCGAGCCGACGCGCTGGCCGGTCTGGAGCGTGCCTCCCGCGCTGCCTGCCGTGTCCACCGGGACCCGGGAGAGGGTCAGGGTCTGGTTGGGCGCGATGACGAGTCCGCTACCGAGGCCGGCGAACAGCAGCGGGGCGGCCATCGCCCAGCCGACGCCGCGCCCGGGCACCTGGTGCACGGCGATGGCCGTGCCGCCGAGGCCGACCGCCACCATGGCCAGGCCGACGGCCACGAGCGGCCTGCCGAAGCGGCTGACGAGCCGGCCGCCGATGGCCGCGGCGAGCCCCGAGCCCAGCGCGAAGGGCGTGATCGCGAGGCCGGCGAGCAGCGCCGAGTAGTGGAGCCCGTTCTGCAGGAACAGCGTGCTGACGAAGAAGATCGAGGTGAAGCCGGCGAAGTAGAGCAGGATCAGCGAGCTGCCGAGCGAGAAGGACCTGATGGTGAACAGCGAGAGACGCACCACCGGCTGCGTGCCGCCCGCCGAGCAGCGCGCCTCCCATGCCACGAAGGCCGCGAGGATCACCGCGGCGACCACCAGCAGCAGGTACTTGCCGTCCCCCTTCCACTGCTGCGCCTGGACGAACGGCAGCAGCAGGCAGAACACGCCGGCGCCGAGCAGCACGACGCCCAGCGGGTCGAGTTCCCGCAGCCTCACCCGGGACGCCGAGGGTGTGTCGGGCAGCAGTCTGCGGGCGAGGAGGACGCAGAGCACACCGATCGGCAGGTTGACGTAGAACACCCAGCGCCAGCCCTCGGTGGGGCCCGCGGCCTGGATCAGCAGGCCGCCGAGCAGCGGGCCGACCGCGGTGGAGATGCCGACCACCGTGCCGAAGGCGCCGAACGCCTTGCCGCGCTCGGCGCCGCGGAACATCTGCTGGATCAGCGCCGAGATCTGCGGGGAGACCAGGCCGCCCGCGACGCCCTGCACGAGCCGCGCGATGACCAGCCACATGCTGGACTGGGCAAGACCGCAGGCCGCGGATGCCACGGTGAAGAGGCAGAGCCCGAAGATGAAGACGGCTCGCCTGCCCCGCGCGTCCCCGAGCCGGCCCGCCGGGATGAGGAAGAGGCCGAAGGCGAGCGCGTAGCCGGAGAGCACCCACTGCAGGTCCGACGCCGGAGTGTGCAGGCCGGACTTGATGGACGGCAGCGCCACGTTCACGATCGACACGTCGAGCAGGGTCATGAAACCGGCGACCAGGCAGACGGCGAGCGCCCGCCAGCGGTGCGGGTCGGGCGCGTCGGTGTCCCGGGCGGCGCCCGGGGAAAGCTGCCGGTCCACCACGGGCGTCTCCTCTCGTCGGGGTGTGCCTCGCGCATCCAGCGGGGCCGCGCCATCGCGGCGCCCGGCGGGCACGACCTGCCGGGTTCCCGACCCTGTACAGGGGAAACGGCGGAAACGGGAGCCGCGGCCCGCGCCTGCGGCGAACCATTTAGATGAACGCTCGCTCAAGATGTCTTATGGTGGCGAGGTGGGACGCAAGCGCGGGTTCGAGATCGATGAGGCGCTCGGCGCGGCGGTCGACACGTTCTGGGAGCGCGGCTTCGACGCGACGTCGGTGCAGACCCTGTGCCGGGCGATGGAGTTGCAGCCGGGCAGCGTCTACGCCGCCTTCGGCAGCAAACAGGAACTCTTCACGGCGGCGCTCGGACGGTACGTGGCGACGGTGTCGGCGGAGGCCGTCGAGCGTGTCAACGGCGCGCCCAGCGGGATGCTCGGCCTGCGCGCCTATTTCGCGCACCTGGTGGACTCCATGGTCGACGGCAAGCGCCGCTGGGGCTGCCTGATCACCAACTCCCTGGTGGAGCTGGCCGGCCGGGAGCCGGAGCTGACCGGTCTCTTCCAGCGCCACCTGGCCAATCTGGAGACGAGTTTCGCCGCCGCGCTGACCCGCGCGCGCGACGACGGGGAGCTTCGCGAAGGCGTGGGTCCCAAAGCGGCGCCCCTCCTCGTCGCGGTGGTGCAGGGGATGAACGTGATGGCCAAGGGCAGGCCGGGACGTGCCGCGCTGAACGCCGTCGCGGACTCGGCGCTGGCGGGTCTCGCCGCCTGAGGGGTCGCCGCCTCCGGTCGCGCCAATTGCCCCATTTCGCACCATACGGTGCATACGGTGGCCCCATGGCCGCTGAACACGACGACGACATCCCGCACCCGGGTGGCTCGCACACGGGAGAGCCAGCGGGCGGCGGCGCCCGCCACGGCGGCGAGCACGGCAGGCGCCCGGGACTGCGCGACCGGTGGAAGGCGTTCACCGACTCGCCGTACCTGCCGGCCGTCGTCCTGGTGTTCATCCTGTCCGCGGGCGCGGGCCTGTTCGCCGGGTCGTACACGTACAACATGGCGAACCCGACCCCGCGCCACATCCCGACCGCCGTCGTCGGTTCCGACGCCGTGCCGCCCGCCCGGGCGTTCACCGCCGGTCTGGAGAAGGCGCTCAACACCTCCATCGCGCTGCATCCGTACGGCAGCCGCGCGGCGGCGCTGCACGCGGTCGAGGAGCAGAAGGTCTTCGCCATCATCACGTTCCGTGACTCGGGCGGCCGGACGACGGTACGGATGGACGTGGCGAGCGCGGCCGGCCAGTCCGTAGCCCAGGTGCTGACGCAGGCGGCGCCGAAGGTGGCCAAGGCAGTGCACGTGCCCCTGACGCTCGGCGACGTCAAGCCCCTGCAGAAGGGCGACCCGCGCGGGCTCGCGATCTTCTACATCACCCTGGCGGCCGTCATCCTCGGCTTCGTCGGCGCGATCCAGCTGAGCGTGCACGCGCGGCTGCTGACACCGTTCGAGCGGATCCTGGCCATCGTGGCGAACTCGCTTCTCGGCAGCTTCACGATCGCCGCGGTGGTCGACTGGTGGCTCGGCGCACTGGACCTCCCGTTCGTCGAGTCATGGCTCATCCTCGCGTTCACGATGTTCACCTCGGGCATGGTCTTCACCATGTTCAACACCCTGGTGGGCCGGTGGGCGATGCTGCCGACATGGGGGCTCATGGTGCTGCTGGGCAACCCGTCGTCGGGCGGCGCGGTCTCCTGGCCCCTGCTGCCTTCGCTGCTTGGCCGCATCGGGCAGTGGCTGCCGCCGGGGGCGTCGGTGAACGCGCAGCACACGGCCGTCTACTTCGGGGACGCGCAGCACGTGTTCCCGTTCCTCGTGCTGCTGATGTGGGCTGCGCCGAGCACCGCCGTCTTCTGGGTGTGGCGCCACCGCCACCCGGGCGGACGCGACCGGGCCCCCGCGCACGCGGCGAGCGCCGACGGCGGCGCGGGGGCCTGAGCGTGGGGGCCTGAGCGTGGGGTCGTCCCGGTTGCCCGGGGGCGGCGCGCCGGGCCGCGGGGCGTTGTGCGATGGTTCGATCATGACGACCGAGATGACCGGGAAAAGCGAACGGTTCGAGGTACAGCGGGATGTCGCGGCGCCCCCGGACCGGGTGTTCGCCCTGCTGTGCGACCCCCGGGGGCATGTCGCGATCGACAGTTCCGGCATGCTCCAGTCGGCGGCCGGCGAACCGGTCGGCGCGGTGGGTGACGAGTTCGTCGTGCACATGGACCGCGAGTCCCTGAACGACCGGCCCATGGGCAAGTACGACGTCACGGTCATCATCACCCGGTTCGATCAGGACGCCCTCATCGAGTGGACGATCTCGGGCACGATCCAGCCGCCGCTCAGGCACCTGTACGGCTACCGGCTCGAACCCCTGGCAACGGGCACGCGGGTCACCTCGTACTACGACTGGAGCGAGATCGACCCGGCCTACCGCGGCAAGGGCGTCTTCCCGGTGATCCCGGAGGCCGCCCTCCGCGCGACGCTCGGCATCCTGGCGCGGACCGTGGAGAACACGGCCTGACCGCCCCCGCGCGACACACCCGGCCGGCGCGCCTCGCGAGGGCGAGGGCGCGTCAGCCGACGTTCACGTCGATGCACGTGTAGAACGCGTTGGCCGTGTCGGCGATGTTCCAGACGGCGAGCACCTTCTGCTTGCCGCGCAGGTCGCCGAAGTTCACCTGATGGGTGACGGTGGCGTTCGGCTGCCTGCCGTGGTCGTTGAACTCCGCGATCTTCCGGTCGCCGACGAAGTACTGCCAGGTGCTGGTGGCGTGGCGGGCCGTCAGCGTCCAGGTGAACGTGGTGGTGGACGAGACGGGCGTGACCACCCAGCCCTTGCTGTCGTCGTCCAGCTCGGCGAACCTGGCGTTGCCGCCACTGCAGCTCTTCAGGCCCTTCGGGCCCTCCACGCTCTGCGGCTCCCACTTGATGGAGCCGCAGCTGACGATTCCCTCGGCGCACTGCGCCTGCCGGCTGGGCGGCGACGAGACGTAGCCGTGCGCGCTCGCCGAACTCGCCGGGAGCGCCACCGCCACGACGGGCGCGAGGACCGCGCCTCCCAGGGCGGCCTTCCACTTGTTGCCTGCACGCATCACGAACTCCTTCACGCGAGGCGTGCCGTGTGCCGCGAGCCATGGGGTGCCCGAGGCGACGGCGGTGCGCCTCTGGTCGAGTGTGGGGCCTGGCTGTGCGAAGGACGGCGGCGCTTGACCGCCCGCCACGGTCCCCTCAGGGAGGCGTGGGCACGGGCGCCGCCGCTTGGACTAGACCATTGCAGAGCGACGTGCTCACGTCAATACCGGGCTCCGGCGCCCTCAGCGCGCCGCCCCAGCCACCGTTCAGCGCGCCGTCCAGCCACCGTCCAGCGTGAGCGACGAGCCCGTGACGAACGACGCCTGCTCGGTGCAGAGGTAGGCGACGGCCTCCGCGACCTCCTCCGGCTCCAGCAGCCGCTTCAGCGCGGTCTCGGTGAGCATCACCTCGGAGACGACACGTTCGGCCGGGATCCCGTGGGCCTCGGCCTGGTCGGCGATCTGCCGCTCCACGAGAGGAGTGCGCACGTAGGCGGGGTTGACGCAGTTGGAGGTCACGCCGTGCCCGGCCCCTTCGAGCGCCGCCGTCTTGGACAGCCCCTCGAGCCCGTGCTTCGCGGTGACGTACGCCGACTTGTAGGGCGACGCCCGCAGTCCGTGCACCGACGAGATGTTGACGATGCGGCCCCAGCCCTGCGCGTACATGTGCGGCAGCGCTCCCTTGATGAGGCGGAACGGCGCCTCGAGCATCACCGTGAGTACCGTGTGGAAGACGTCGGCGGGGAACTCCCCGATGGGCCTCACCAGTTGCAGTCCGGCGTTGTTGACGAGGATGTCGGCGCCCGCGGCCGCGCGCTGAGCGGCGTCGAGGTCGGTGAGGTCGAGCACTTCGGGCAGCAGGGCGCCGTCGCCCTCGACGGGCTCCGCGGCCAGCGTGTCGAGACCGGACGCGTCCCGGTCGAGCGCCCGCACGGCGGCGCCGGCGGCCGCGAGCCGCAGCGCGCAGGCCCTGCCGATGCCGCCGGCCGCACCGGTGACGAGGGCGGTGCGGCCCCTCAGATCGAGTCCGCCGGAGCGGCCGGTGGTGCGTGAAGCGGGCTCTGTCGCGTCGTTCTGCGTCATGATCCCACCGTAGTTATCCGTGCGCCCGCGGCCGGTCAGCCGGTGGCCGGTTCGAACCAGGTGGGGCCGTCGCCGAGCGCCTGCTTGAGGCGGAACAGCGCGAAGTCGCGCAGCTTGGGCAGCGCGTCGACCGAGAACCAGCCGACCTCAAGGGACTCCTCGTCGTGCACGTGCGCCTGTCCGCCGATCGCACGGCAGGCGAAGGTGATGTCCATGAACTGGCACACGTCGCCGTTGGGGTACGTGATCGGCTTGCGCATCGCGTGCACGGACACGACGCGCTCCGCCTCGCAGTGGACGCCGGTCTCCTCGAAGACCTCGCGCACCGCGGCGGCAGCGGGCTGCTCCCCCGGCTCCGGAATGCCCGCGACCAGCGCCCACTCGCCGTTGTCGGCCCGGCGGCCGAGGAGGACCCGGCCCTCGTCGTCGAATACGACGGCGGTCACCCCCGGCAGCACGAGCAGCTGGTGGCCGGCGTCGGCGCGGATGTCCCGGATGAAGTCAGGCGTTCCCATGGTCACCGACCATACGGCCCCAGCGGCGGCCGGTGCGACGCGATCCGGACGTCACGCGCGTGCGGCGGGCGAACCGCCGCGCCTGCCGCGTACGGCGCGCACGACGATCCAGGCGACGCCCGCCCCGCCCACCGCGACGAGCAGCCACTCGGGCAGCGTGCCGAGCCGGGTGGCCGGGGTCAGCGACGTACGCAGCGGGACCTTGTCCTCCAGGATCGCGGGCGTGAACATCCCACTCTTGCGGGCGATGCTGCCGTCGGGCTCGATGATGGCGCTGACGCCGCTGGTGGTGGGCACGACCACGGAGCGGCTGTGCTCGACGGCGCGCACCTTGTCCATCGCGAGCTGCTGGTACGTCATCTGGCTGCGGTCGAAGGTGGCGTTGTTGCTCGGCACGGCGAGCATCTCGGCGCCCGCCACGACCGGGTCGCGCACGTCGTTGTCGAAGGCGGCCTCGTAGCAGGTGGCGAAGCCGACCTTCGTGCCTGCCATGTCGAAGACGCCGACCTTGGTCCCGGGCGTGAAGTCCTCGCGTACGAGCGCGACGTCCTTGCTGAACTTCTCGGCGAGCGAGCGCATCGGGATGTACTCACCGAACGGCTGGATGTGGCGCTTCTCGTAGGTGGCGCCCGGGCCCGTGGTGGGGCTCCAATCGATCAGCGTGTTGTAGAGCTTGCCGTCGGGTCCTGGCTCCTGCACGACCGTGCCGATCTCCGTGGGCACCCCGATCGCCTTGACGGCGGAGTCGATGGCCAGGCGCGCGCCCTCGTCGTGCAGCGGATCGATGTCGGAGGAGTTCTCCGGCCACAGCACGAGGTCGGGTTTGGGCCGCTTGCCCGCCTTGACCTCGGCGGCGAGCTTCAGCGTCTCCTTGACGTGGTTGTCGAGCACGGCGGAGCGCTGAGCGTTGAAGTCCAGGCCCATGCGGGGCACGTTGCCCTGGATCGCGGCCACGGTGGCGGAGCCCGCCTCGGGCGCGGTCGACACGAGCGGCAGCGCCGCGAACGCCCCGGCGACCGGGGCGAGGACCGTGACGGCCGCGGCGGTCACCGCGCCCCTGCGCGCGTCGCCTGACGCGCGTCCCGCGCCGGACCCGCGGCCGTCGACCGATCCGCGTCCCGCGCTCACCCGCCGGGCGGCCTGCCGGGCCGCCTCCGCGAGGCCGAAGCCGCACAGGACGACGGCGAAGCCGAGCAGCGGCGTGCCGCCGACCGCGGCGAGCGGGAGGAAGAAGCCGTCGGGCTGGCCGAAGGCGACCTTTCCCCAGGAGAATCCGCCGAACGGGAACCGCGCTCGCGCCGCCTCCCCCGCGATCCACACGCCCGCCGCCCACAGGGGCCACACGGGCAGCCTGCTGACGGCGGCGATGCCGAGGCCCACGCACCCGAGGAAGAGCGCCTCCGCGACGGCCAGCGCGATCCACGGGAAGGACCCCACCTCGACGCTCGTCCATTCGAGGAGCGGGAGGAAGAAGGCGAGCCCGCCGAGGAGCCCCAGGCCGAACCCGGCGCGCAGCCTGCGCCCGTACAGGCTCCAGCCGAACAGCGCGAGCCCCGGCAGGGCGAGGAACCACAGGGGGCGCGGCGGGAAGCTCACGTAGAGCAGCAGCCCGCCGGCCACCGCGGCGGCGGGTCTGATCAGCCTCCGCAGCAGACGCTGCCCGACGGGGGCGGGTGCCGGGGCGGGTCCCGGCTGCGGGGTATCGACCGACGTCACGGTGGCGCTCACCCTGCGGAGTGTACGGCGCGCACTTGTGCGGCCCGAGGGCCGCGCGGCGTGCGACGGGAGGCGTCTGGGGCACCGGCGGCCACATTTCGGCACCATTCCTTCGCACCGTGTCCACACGGGGCGCCGCAGCCGCTACGGTGTCGCCAGTCTTCGACGGGGGGTCGAGGGATTGACAACAACACAGGAGAGACCGCCGGTACCGGGGACCGGCGGGGTGCCGGGCGCTGTGGGGGTCGTCGTGCTCGGCTGCTGCGCGGTGTGGGCGCTGATCAGCTCGGCCCTGGGGCAGGGCAGGCCTGAGGGCGTGCTGCTCGCCGTGCTCGCGGTCGTGGCGGGCTACGCCTGCGGCCGGATCGGCGGCTCCGCGGTACCGGCGGGCGCGGCCGCGGCGCTGGCGCTGGCGGCGGGGGCCGCGGCGGCGGTCGCGGCGGCCGGTTCGGGCGACGGCGGCGGACGCGCCGGCGAGGTCGCGGCGCTGCTCGCCCTGGCGCAGGGCGCGCCGTGCTGCGCGGCGAGCGCGGTGCGCGGTGGCGGCCGGGCCTGGGCCGCGCGGCTGCTCGTGGTCGCGGTGGTGGGCCTCGCGGCGGTGCTCGGGTCACCCGCGGGATGCGCGGCGACGGCCGCCGTGGCGCTGTGTGCGCTGGGCGCGGCGGCGTCGCACGGACGCGGACGCGGGCCGGTCCTGCTGGTGTGCGCGGTGGTCGCGGCAGCGGCCGTCGCGGGGGTGTGCGCCGTCGCGCACGGCGCGCTGTCCGCGGACGGCGCGGTGCCCACACAACGGGTGGCGGTCTGGCACGAGGCGGTGGCACTCGCCCGTGAGCACCCGGTGACCGGCGCGGGACCCGACCGCTTCGGGGAGCTCGGCCCGACGGTGGCGGCCCAGGCCTCCGCACCGGACGGCGAGGCGCACTCGGCGCCGCTCCAGGAGGCCGCGGAGCAGGGCGTGGTGGGCCTCGCGCTGCTCGCGGGCGTCTACGTCTGGATGCTGTACGGCCTGGCGCGCTCACCCCGTACGACGCCGGTCGCGGTGTCGGCGGGTGCCGCGCTGACCTGCCTGGCGGTCCTGGCGAGCGCGAGCGACGCGCTCAGCTTCGCCCCGGTGGCGGCGGCCGCGGGCGCGCTGGCGGGCCTCGGCACGGCGGATCCCGCCGCCGCCGCCTCTGATTGGATGAGCACTCGTCTGAACTCTCGTCACCCATGTATCTCCGATTCCCTCTTTTGCTCATAAATAGGGACGGGGAGGGGGACGGGGGGGAGGGCGGGGGGTGGGGGGACGGGGAGCGGGGGGCGGGGGGGGCGCGCGCCGG